>DATEDC010000147.1:0-48603 GCA_035286585.1 Anaerolineales bacterium | reverse complement strand
CGTGCGGGGTAGATTGGCTACCCCGCACGGCAGCGCCTCCAGGCGAGCCGCCCTCTCCGCACGAAGGCAATAGCGGAGAGATGCGTTTCCAGCTTCTAGCCTGGGGTGCGCTGGCAGCCGCGGCAACCGCTGGCTTACACGTGCAGATCTGCACGTGCAAGGAGGAGGAATCCGGCAGTTACAGGCATATCCTGATATGGTCTTGCCCACCAGCCCAATTATTCTATCTGCGCTTGGCGACGGGAGGCGCACCGCCGCCTCAATTGTATCCCGGCAAGTTGCCGGACGCCTCGGCGGATCAACGACCCCGATTGCGTAAAAAGGTCGGGATATCCAGATCTTCCGTGTTGAAAGCGCGTGGCTGGAACTCCCGAGGAGCCTGGGTTGAAGCCTGGCTGGCAGGCGCGGCCCGATCGCGGCCCTCATTCAGCGGCTGTTCGACAATGCGGCGAGGCATGCCGGTGCGTTCGAAACCCGTAGCGATCACTGTAATCCGCACCTCGTCTTTCAGGTTGGGATCGATCACCGCGCCAAAGATCAGGTTCACATCCGGATGGGCGGTCTCTTTGATAATCGCCGCAGCCTGATTCACCTCGAACAGGGTCAGATCCGACCCGCCCGTGACGTTGAACAGGATGCCTCGCGCTCCATCGATAGTGATATCGAGCAGTTGGCTGGAGATGGCCTGCTCGGCGGCAATGCGAGCAGCGTCCTCACCCTTGCCCACACCGACCGCCATCAGAGCCGCCCCGCCCTCCGACATGATGGTGCGCACATCGGCGAAATCCAGGTTGATTAGGCCTGGGACCGTGATCAATTCAGAGATGCCCTGCACGCCCTGGCGCAATACATCATCCGCCAGGCGGAAAGCCTGCTGCAGATTGGCGCGTTTATCCACGATTTGTAACAGTCGGTCATTGGGGATGACGATCAGGGTGTCCGCCTGCTCCTTGAGCTTGGCGATCCCCGCCTCGGCAGTTTGAATGCGCCGCGAGCCCTCGAAAGTGAACGGGCGAGTCACCACGCCAATCGTGAGGGAGCCCACCTCTTTGGCTACCTGGGCGATAATTGAGGCCGCGCCCGTACCGGTGCCGCCGCCCATGCCGCCGGTGATAAAGACCATATCCGCGCCGCGCATCACCTCGTACAGGTCCTCGACCGATTCTTCCGCTGCTTTGCGACCGGTCTCCGGATCTCCACCCGAGCCCAGGCCGCGGGTCAGCTTTTCCCCGATGCGGACGCGCATGGGCGCTTTGGAGAGCATCAGAGCCTGAGCGTCGGTGTTGATCGCTATGAAATCCACGCCTTGCAAGCCTTCATCGATCATGCGGTCGACGGCGTTGCAGCCGCCGCCTCCAACTCCAACCACCTTTATTCTCGCAAAGGATTCGAGCTGGTTAGGAATATTTTGTGAATTACTCATTATAAGTTCCTCCTCATTTGGTTCTTTGTTGAGAATAATATTTCCGAAATGCATCACTCATCATTGATTGCGAAACTTCAGCCTCAGCCCAGCAGCCGCCTGTAGTAGTGAAAGCTTTCAGGGCAGCAAGCGTTTGAGTATGTTTTTTATCTTTTCCCAATTCGAATCACCTCCTTGTGAATCTGAAGCGCTGATATAGCGACTCGCCCGTCTGCTCTCTCCCTGTGGACTGAATTCGTTCATCAGCAAAGCCCAACGCAGCAAGCCAACCGAAGTTGAAAAAGCGGGCGAATCCAGGCGATCGGTCAAGCCATGCAAATTTTCGGGTTGGGCAATCCGCACCGGCACACCCAGGATGTTATTGGCTAAGAGGCGGATATTGGGGAGGGCGCTCGCGCCGCCCGTGAGCACCATTCCCGCCGGCAGCAACCCATCGTAGCCGGAGCGCTTTATCTCTTGTAACACCAGGCCGAAAATCTCCTCCACGCGGGCTTCGATAATGTGGGCCAGCTCCTGGCGGTTGATCTGCACCGGCTCATCTTCTCCAAAGGGGCGGATGCTGAAATACTCCTGGGGCTCAACCTTAGATAGCAGAGCGTGACCGTGGCGGTTCTTGATCTCCTCGGCTTGGGTCATCGGCAAGCGCAGGCCTAAAGCCACATCGGAGGTCACATGGTTTCCGCCAACCGCTAAAACCGAGGTGTGCCACACGTCCCCGTCGATGTAGATAGCCATATCGGTCGTTCCGCCGCCCATATCGACCACCACCACGCCCATCTGGCGTTCGGTCTCGGTTAATACCACCTCGGCTGAGGCAAGCGGGTTGAGCACAAATTGCGAAACTTCAACCCCTGAAGCGCCAACGCACTTGCGCAGATTTTCCACTGAAGCCGCGGAGGCAGTGATGATATGGGTTTCAACTTCCAGGCGGTAGCCATGCATCCCCAAAGGGTTGCGAATCCCCTCCTGTCCATCCACGTTGAAGCCGCGTTGGATGACATGGATAATTTCGCGGTTGTGCGGGAGCGCTACCGCCCGGGCGGCGTCTACGGCTCGTCCGATGTCCTCATCGTAAATCGCTCGCCCGGTGATCCCTACTACTCCGCGGCTGTTCACCGATTCCACTTGAGAGCCAGCCAGGCTCACCAGGCCGGAGGTGATTTCCATCCCCGCGGTGCGCTCCGCCTTCTCAATCGAGCGGGCGACTGCTTGAGACGCGGCTGCCAGATCCACCACCACCCCCTTGCGCAAGCCTTGAGACGGCTCGATCCCAACACCCAGGATGTGAAGCTGCCCGGGTGTTTCCTCCCGACCGACCAGGGTGCATACCTTCGTGGTGCCTACATCAATTCCGACGACGACTGGTGCTTCCATTGACCAAATGCTCCAAAGCCTGGCTTATTCATCCGTGGCTAGCGTTCAGTCCGAAAATAAGGCGAATGAATATATTCCACGCTAACCAGGTTAGGCTTGAAGCCCTCCTTCTCAAATTTATTCAATAATGCCTGGTAGATGTTCAGCTTGATGCTCATATCGCTGAGCTCGCCAAAGTACACTTCCCAGCCATTCGGGTCTTTCCACCCCAGGCCGTGCTGTGCATCGTAAGCCAGGGGAATGCCCTCGGGCGCTTGAGCGCTCATGGAGAGAATTGCGGAAACCATCTCTACCGGCATAAATTGTGGTGGGCTTTCGAGGTCAGCCAGCTGGTCCGCATTTGTCAGCGGCGGACTGGAGGCTTCAACGACCAGGGAAGGCTCCGCCGCGTTCTCGCCGCGCAGCGGAAACGCCACACCGTTGGCATCCACAAAGACGGTGCGCCCGTCCTGGCGCCAGGTGAGGATGGGCACCCTTTCATCCACGGTCACGCGGACCACATTTGGTAGACCAACCTCGATCTGCGTTTGGGAGAATTCCGGAAAAGCTGTCATGAGTTTTGATCCCAGCTCGCCTGGAGCTACCATAAATATCGGCTCATCCGCCAGGCGCAGGACGGTGTTGACATCCCGGCTGGAGAGGCGCTGCAATCCGATCAGCTCCACCTCCTGAATGACAAATGTAGGCGAGCTCCACAATTGATATAACAGCATAGAAAGCCCCAGAACGATTAAGCCCGATACCCACCGCATGCTGAAAGAAAATTCGGGCAAAGCTGGCAGGCGCATCTCCGCACCGGGGACGCTCAAAGTCAAATCGACCCGGCGGCGGTTTTTCTTCTTCTCTTTGCGCAGCGGCAGGGCTCCGTCCCCCATCTGACCGCGGACCATTACAGGCGGCATGGGGGGTGCCGCGGAGTCGAACCGGCGGATTTTTCTTTTCCGCAGCCCTTTGTCTGGGCCCGTTTTGAATCGAAAGCCAAAATCTATGCCCTTTTGGGTTTCTCTTTTTTTCCTATGCTCAGATTGCGGCATGTCTGATCTACCTTTTCTTTTTTCTTTACGCTCAACCACGACTCGTCCGGTTATCCTCTTTGATATCTGCGTTCTGTGCGGTCGCGCTCACGCTTGCGCTCCAGCGCCAATTCGATCAGGCGATCCACCAATTCCGGGTAAGAGATTCCGCTGGCATCCCACAGCTTTGGGTACATGCTGATCCGGGTAAACCCCGGGATAGTGTTGAGCTCGTTCAGATATAATGTTTCGTTGCCTTTCTCCAGCAAGAAATCCACCCGGGCCATGCCAGCGCAATCTACCGCTTTATAAGCCACGACTGCCAGCATCTGAACCTGCTCGATGAGCTGGTCTGAGATCGGGGCAGGGATCAACAACTGAGAGCGCTCGTCGTGATATTTGGCATCGTAGGTGTAAAACTCCGCCGCCGGGATAATCTCTCCGGGGATCGAAGCCTGCGGCTCATCATTCCCCAGTACGCTAACCTCGATCTCGCGACCCTCGATACCCCTCTCAACCAGTAATCTGCGATCGTATCGCGCCGCTTCCATCAGGCCTTCCAACAAATCCGAACGGCTGCGGCATTTGCTCACCCCTACCGAGGAGCCTAAATTCGCCGGCTTGACGAACAGCGGGTAAGGCGCCAGACTCTCCGCCCGGCTAAGCGCGGATTCCATATTACTATCGAGTTCTGAGCGCAGCAGGATTATTGACTCCAATACCGGTATGTCATTGGCACGCATCACATCTTTGAATATGCCTTTATCCATCCCCACCGAGGAGCCCACAACGCCCGCCCCAACGTAAGCCAGATCGGCCATTTCAAAGAGCCCCTGGATGGTGCCATCCTCCCCAAAAGTTCCATGCAATACGGGGAAGAGGACATCCAAATCCACCAGCTTATTCAAGATTTCACCCTGCCGGGCTGGTTCGATGGTGTAGATCCCCTGGTAGCTGGGGTCTGGTAGCATCGTGGCGGACTTCAAAGCCGCGTAACTCCCTTCCTCCAGCTTTTCGAGGGTGTTCTCGCCCGCCGACCAGGCGCCCAGGTGAGAGATGCCGATTTGGATGACCTCGTACTTCTCAGGGTCGAGCGCGGCCAGCACAGAGCGCGCTGAGAGCAGCGAGATCTCATGCTCTCCGGAACGCCCGCCAAATATTAACCCAACACGCAGCTTATCCATTGCCATCAAACAATTGCCATCCAGAGCGTCACTAATTTAATGATCCCAATCGCCAATCAGGACGATCTCTAATTCGAGTTCCACGCCGAATTTTTCGGCCACTGCTTTCCGAGCCATCTGGATCAGGTTAAAAACATCCTCGGCGGTTGCCTGTCCCAGGTTTACGAAGAAATTAGCATGCAAGCTGCTAATCTGCGCCTCGCCTGCCCGCGTGCCTTTCAGACCCGCTGCTTCTATCAAGCGACCGGCGTAGTCGCCGCTCGGATTTTTGAACATCGATCCCATGCTGGCGCCAGGCGGTTGAGTCCGGCGGCGATAATCGCCAAAGGTGTCAATCGTAGCCTGCACCTCTTCCGGCGTTCTCCGCTCTAAAGCCAGCGTGGCTGTCAAAACCACCGCCTGCCCTGGGTGGCGCTTCAGCAGGCTGGTTCGGTAGCCGAATTCCAGCCTGACTGCTGGCCACCGCTCAACCTGCACTTCATCGGATCGTGAACTTTGTTGCAAGATCTCTGCCACGCGCAGAGCGCCAGCCATATCGCCGCCGTGGGCGCCGGCGTTGCCAACCACTGCGCCGCCGATGCTGCCCGGAATACCCACCGCCCACTCCAAACCGGCCAGGCCGCGAACGGCAGCCTGCCTGGCGACCAGGCCAAAATTCGCGCCCGATTCTGCCCAGACGGTTGGCGGCTGGGTGTGCTCCTCGAATTCAATCCGTCGCGCCCGGTTTATGATCACCACGCCGCGCACTCCATGGTCGCTCACCAGCACGTTTGAGCCGCCACCCAGGATCAACCAGGGCAGATGCGCTCGCCAGAGCATTTGGGCTGCCGCAGCCAGCTCGTCAGCCGTATTGACTTCCAGCAAGGCCATTGCCGGACCGCCGATCTGAGTTGCTGTGTATCGGGCAAGCGGAACGTTGTACTTCAGGCGCTGCCCGAACACCCTGCGCAAAGGCTCCAGGTAGGGGTGATCGGGGGTTAGAGAGGCGCTATTCACGAAATTCGGGCCTGCTTGGACAGAGAGGAACATGGCTTTTGGTAGATGACCTCACTTCAGATCTGTTTTACCCAATCGATCAGGCGCAGGACCAGCTCCCGCGGGGTCGCGTTCTTGATTTGATCGACTACCAGGCGGGCGGATACCTCTGCGGCTTCCTGGCGAGAAGGCCGGGAACTGATACGAGGAAATTTCTTCGTGCCGTCCTCGGCGTCATAAGTTCGCTTTTCTTTGTGCATGCCGCTCTCTCCTGAAATTAAGCTAATTCTTTAACCGCTCGCGCAAGCCAGACAAAACGCCTCCGCTCAACTGGTCGGCATCGCCGGCAGACAATACTAAAAGCAGCGAACCGGGCTGAAGCCGCTCAATCAGCCAGGCTGGCGAGTGGAGCAAACCCGGATGATAATGGGCATCAGTGTGCTGGATCGCTCGGGCGATCTCCCGGCTCGAGAAACCATCCGTAGGAGGCGCTTCGCGCGCGGCATAAACATCCAGTACCACCACGTGATCCGCCTGGGTAAATGCCTGGGCGAATTCCGCAAACAGCACCCGCGTACGCGAATAGGTATGCGGCTGCCACACCGCCCATATCTCTCTGTTGGGATAGCGCCCTCTGGCTGCTGCCAGGGTAGTCCGAATTTCGGTCGGATGGTGGGCGTAGTCATCAATGACAATAACTCCCTGCACCTCGCCGCGAATTTCGAAGCGCCGAGCGGTACCGCGAAATTCAGCCAGCGCTGCGGCGGCTTCCGCGAGGGGAAGATGCAGAAGATCTGTCACCGCCAGCGCAGCGGTGGCATTTAAGACATTATGGCGACCCACTACCTGCAAGCTAACTCGTACGGCCTTCTTCCCGCCCTGGTTGGACGTGAGTCGGCTGATAAACTCAAAATCGAAACCGCCTTGCTGGTTGGTCTGCAAGTCGCGGCTGATAAAATCCGCACCAGCATTGCCCATCCCGTGATTTAAGCCGTAAGTCAGCGCCCGTTTTCCGTTTTGCGCCATCCACTCGTGCAAGCTGCGAGCCCCTTGATCCTCCATGCAGGTGAGCAGTACGCCGTCATCTCGCAGCCGGCGGGCAAATTCAAGGAAGGCCTGGCGAAAGTCCGCCTCGGTAGGGTAACAATCCGGGTGATCGTGCTCGATATTCGTAACCACGGCGATGTCAGCTTCCAGCCCATGAAACATGCGGTCGTATTCATCCGCTTCGATCACGAAAATTGAGCCGTTGCCGGCGCGCGCATTGCGATCCAAATTCGCCACCGGGCTGCCGACTATAAAAGAGGGATCCTGACCGGTCGCCGTGAGCATCCAGGCGATCATTGCGGTGGTGGTCGTCTTGCCGTGAGTCCCGGCTACGGCGACGCATTTTTGGCCCCGCATCAGATAAGGCATGAATCCGGCTCGCTTGAGAACCGGGATGCCTTTCGATAGGGCAGCCTGAATTTCGACATTGTCGTCCGTTATCGCCGAAGAGCGCACCACGTAGTCTGCGCCGGCGATATTTTCCGCCTTGTGACCGATGTACACACGTGCGCCAGCATCCCGCACCGCCTGAGCCAGGGCTGAAAGGGTGCGATCGGAACCGGTGACCGTCTCCCCTCTTTCCAGGAGAACTCGGGCAATCGCCGAGAGGCCGGCGCCTCCAATACCTACCAGGTGCACATGGGTCATTCTGACATCCGCCTCAAATAAAAACAATCAGCACAAACAAGAATGCGACCGCGATGGCAAAATAGATGCCGGGGATTCCCAGCCAGCGCGGGGGCAGATAGGAGAGAATAATCGGATCAGGAGCCGGCTTGGTAATATACTTAGGGAAAGGATAGCCCGAATCCTGCAGAAAATACCACAATGTGCCTACGATCAAGAAACCATTCACCGCGCCCAGGAATACCCCCAGCAGGGAATCAGCCAGCCGCTCCCGGGCGAATCTCGTCCCTGCCAGGCGGGTTATATTAGGGGTCTGGTAGCCAAAAAATACCATCAATACCAGGACGATAGAGCGGGCCCAAAACTCCGTAGAAGTATTTGGAGGCGCGAAAAAATCCCGTATGGGAGGCACGTAGCGACCCATAACCTGCAGCAGGAACAAAGACAGAATCACGCTGAACATCACCAGCAGCTCCTTCGCCCAGCCGCGCATTCCGCCGATCACCATAAAAATAATCACATACAACCAGAAGGCGAAGGTCAATGTCATCATAATGAACCTCCAATCGGCGCTGCGAGCGAGATCAGCTCGGCGGCGATCTTGCTTGCGGCGTTCGGTTTTGCCAACGCGGACATGGCTGCGCCCATCTCAGCCAGCCTCTCGCGGTCGTGGATCAGGCTGCGCACGAGGGGTAAGAGTTTGGTCTTTAATTCGGCGTCCTGGAGTATCAGCGCCGCGCCACGCCTGGCCAGAAATTGGGCGTTCACCTGCTGGTAGCGCCAGGCGTAGGGGTAAGGCGCCAAAATAGCAGGAACGCCGAACATTGGCAGCTCTCCAAGGGTGGAAGCCCCGGCCCGGCAGACGATCAGGTCTGCAGCGGTGTAAGCTGCGCCCATCTCAGCGTGTAAGTAGGGGAATGCCTTGTAGCGCCGGAAGATTTCTCCGCTGACCAGGCGAGACAATCGATCCAGGTTTGCCTGCACGGCGGGCCAATCTAACATCCCGCTGACGTGGATTACCTGCGTGTCTTGCAGCAATTCCGGCAAGATCTCCTCTACAGCCTGGTTGATCGAACGCGACCCTTTACTGCCACCAAAAATGAACACGGTGGGTATTCCTGAGGATAACTGTAGAGCCTGGCAGGCCTCCTCCCGGCTCCACTTCTGCAAGTCGCTTCGCACCGGGTAGCCGGTGACGATCACCTCGGGGCGGCGCTTAAAGAAGGCTCTCGTGTCTTCAACCGTGACCGCCACCCTGTCGGCGAAGCGTGATAACGTTTTCAAAGCGAGCCCTGGTTCGATATCCGGCACGTACACCAGGCTGCGCGGTCGAGGACGCCCGGCGCGAGGCAGCAGCCCAGCAATCGCCACCGGAACTGCCACGAACCCCCCGGTAAAGAACATCACGTCGGGTTTATAGCGGTCCAGTATGCGCCGGGCTGCCAGCAAGCCGCCTCCAAGCTGCGCCAGGTTCCCGGGCAAAGCTCGCCAGCCGACGCCATGCACGCCAGCAGCCGGGATGGCTTCGTAAGGAACGCCCGCCTCCCTGACCAGATCGGTCTCCATGCCTCCAGCTCCACCTACCCACAACACATGCAGCTCCTTACGTTCCGGTTGAGCGTCATCAGCCGTCGGGCGAATTTCAGCGCCCGTCAGCGCGTTCAAAACGGCGAGGGCGGGATACACGCCGCCGCCGGTCCCTCCCGCGCAAATCAACAACCGCACCGTGAGACCTTCCTTCCTTTTCCATATTCTTTACCGACATGCGGGATACATTCATCATGATCCCCACTGCGGCGACGGACACCATCAGGTTGGAGCCGCCCGCGCTGATAAACGGCAGTGCATTCCCGGCAAATGGCAGCAGTGCCAGCATTACCGACATGTTAATGAAGGCTTCGATGACCAACCAGAGGCTCAAACCAGCCACCATCAGCGACCCGAGCCCATCTGGAGCCCGCCGGGCAATTCCCATGCCGCGCCAGAAAATCATGGCGTACAAACCCACCAGCATCGTCGCGCCGATAACGCCAGTCTCTTCGCCAACCACCGCAAAGATGCTGTCGGTTGGCGGGACCGGCAGGCCAGTAAGCTTGGTCCTGGCTTTGCCAATCCCAACTCCAAACCAGCCGCCGTTTACGAAAGCCTCCAGGGATCGCCGGACGTGGTACGAGGCGTTCTTGAAATCCTTCAAGCCGGCTAGATAGCTTGCCACGCGATCGTTGCCGGTAGGATTGAGCGCTACTACTACCCAGCCGAAGAGCAAAGCCACCAACAACAAGAGACCGATCTGGCGCAAATCGCCGCCTGCCAGGAAGAACATCATCCCGCCCAGGAATAAGATGGTGATTACTGCGCTCAAGTCGGGCTGAACGAATATCAACCCGCCCAGGATACCCAGAATCCCTGCCAGCGGGATCAGACCGATGTTGATATTCCCCAGGTGGTCGCGCTTGGCGTAAAGCCAGACGGCGAGATAAATCACGGTGATGAGCTTTGCCAGCTCTGAAGGCTGGATCGAACCGCTCAGCAGCGTTCGGACGGCGTTGTTGCGCACATCGCCAATAATCAGCACCGCCACCAGCATCAGGATGGTAACCGCCATTGTAGGCACTGCCAGGCGCTTCCAGATGTGGTAATCCAGGAATGCCAACGCAATCGCTACCAGGATGGACAGCCCCAACCAGAGCAACTGGCGGACGAATATCTGCGTAGCAGTTCCATAAAACAGGAACGAGTAGTCCCAACTGGCGGAATATACCATCAAAAGGCCAAAAATGATCAACGTGATGGTGGTCAGCAAGAGAGGCACATCGATGCCCAACTGGATGGAGCGGAGTTGAGGCGACGACCCGCCAGTCCCGCGTTGAGACCCCTTGTGACGATCTACAGTTGCATTACCAATTTTTTGAAACATTCTCCTCGCTCCTCAAAGTCGTGGAATTCATCGAAGCTGGTGCCGCCTGGCGAGAGTAAAACCACATCTTCAGGCTCGACGATGGTTGCCGCCGCCAGCACCGCTTGTCCCATGCTGCTGTATCGAGATAGCGTGCAGCGTGGCGCTGATAGGCAAACCTGGTGGATCGCCTTCTCGATCTTGCCGCCCGCCTCTCCGAACAAGATGAGGTGATCCACACGCTGGCAAACCAGCCTGGCGAAATCCTCCCAGGGAAGATCTTTATCTCTGCCGCCTGCCAGCAGGACCAATGGCTCATCGAACGAGCGAATGGCTGCCATGGCGCGTTCCGGGGCGGTGGCTATCGAATCGTTGTACCAATCCGCGCCCCCCCAGGTGCGGACGTACTCCAGGCGGTGCGGCACGCCGGAGAAACCCTGCACGCCAAGGCGCATCGCCTCGACCGGGATGCCCGCCGCAGCCGCAATCGCGCAGGCTGCCAGCACGTTCTGCAAGTTGTGCTCACCTCGCAGGCGGATATCGGTGCGATCCAGCACATAGGTTTCGCCCTCGCCATCTCCAAGGTAGATGCTTTCCTGGCGCAGGTACGCGCCTCTTCCCGGATGCGCCTTCCAGGCTGGTACTTGCGCGCCAAATGAAATCAATTCTCCCCGAACTTCACCCGCCAGTCCCCACGAGCCGGGATCATCGCGGTTCAAAACAACCTTATCCTGGGAGTGTTGGTAGCTCAGAATGCGAGTTTTGGCGGCAGTGTATGCCTGCATCGTTCGGTGCCTGTCCAGGTGGTTAGGGGTGATATTTAATACCGCGGCAATTTGCGGTGAGCGGGTCATAATCTCGAGTTGGAAGCTGGAGAGTTCCATAACTGCCAGGTCGTCCGGATTCATCTCATCCACAACAGTGATTAACGGTGTGCCAATATTGCCGCCCACCCAAACCCGGTTGAAACCAGCCGGGGTGCCCTCCAGGTGCAAAGCCGCTTCGGCGATGCGCCCAACCAGGGAGGTCGTGGTAGTCTTGCCGGCTGAACCGGTTATGCCGATAATCCTGCATGGCGCTGTTTCGAGGAAAATTTGCGAGTCGTTGGTGAGCGGAATTCCCCGCTGGCGCGCTTCTGCGACGATCGGCAAGTCGAGCGGCACACCCCCGGACACGCACACAAGATCAGCGCCATCCAGCAGTTCGAGCGGATGTCCGCCGCACACCCATTCGACCGGCGGATAGCCATGCGAGGCGACGAGCTGATTCAGCTCCTCCTGGGCAGCTTGAAATTCGCTCGATTGGCGGTGATCGTTGAGGCACACCTCCGCGCCATTACTCGACAGGTAGCGCGCCAGCGAAATGCCCTGGCGGGCAGCTCCGAGAATAACGACCTTCATTTCGTTCCAGTTCATCACCACAAAATCCTGATAACGGTATCCGACTTCAGCAAATAGCTTCATTGCATCCAGACTCGTCCACCATCACACAATAGCCAGGGCAACCCCAATCATGGCAAACAGCAGGCTGATCAGCCAGAAGCGCTGGACGACCTGTGTCTCGCTCCAACCGGATAGCTCGAAGTGATGCTGCAATGGAGCCATCTTGAAGATGCGCTTCCCTTCGCCATAACGCCGGCGCGTGTATTTGAAATACAGGGTCTGAATCGCTACGCTCATCGTTATACTGAACGGGATCACTGCAATCACAGGCAAGAGCATCCACTGTCCTGTCATCAGCGCCACTACTGCAAGAGTCGAGCCAAGCGATAGAGAGCCGGTATCGCCCATAAAAAGATCGGCGGGATGCACGTTGAACCATAAGAAGCCAAACACAGCCCCGACCAATGTAAAACAGAATCGGGCCAGGAATGTCTGGTCCTGGAGCAATGCAATGCCTCCATAGGTGGCAAAAGCCGTCGCGGAGATCAGGCCCGCCAGCCCATCAAGCCCATCGGTAAAGTTGATCGCATTCGAAAAAGCAACGATCAGAAATGTCGCAACTGGCAGATACCACATTCCAATCTCGATTTCGCCTTTATACCCGGGCAGATACAGCTCGGGAACATCCAAAAAGTAGCGCAACCCAATTGCCGCCACGAAGGCGAACAATACCTGCACGAAAAACTTCGTTCGCGCCCGTAATCCCACATTGCGTTTCCGACCGGCGATCCCTTCCCAATCGTCTACCGCGCCTAATAACGCGTACAGGATCATCACTCCCATGGGCAGCAATACAGAGCGCCCTGAAACGGTGAAACCGATTAATGAGCTGGCATTCATCAGTACAGTGATCAAAGCGACCGGTAAAACGATCATCACACCGCCCATGGTAGGCGTGCCCATCTTGGTGATATGCCTTTGGGGGCCTTCTACCCGGATCGCTTTGCCGATCTTGAAATGGCGCAGCACCCGTAGCAGAGGGGTGCCCCAGATAACCGTTAGCATAAAACTCAATCCTGCCAGCGCAAGGACGATGGAGGTTCCAGTCATGCCACATCTTCCAATGCCGACACGATTCGATCCATCTGCATGCCACGTGAACCCTTGATCAGAACTACGTCCCGTTCAGTCAGGCGATCGCGTAATAACTTAATCGCCTGCTCGGTATTCTCGAGCTCGACGATAGCGGTGCCCTTCAACCCTGCCCGGTGGGCAGCGGCTGCGATCATCCGGCCGCGCTCGCCAACCGTGATCAGCTCGTCTACCACCTCGGCGGCGCGCACGCCCACCATCTCGTGGCCCCGCCATTCATAAGGTCCCAATTCGAGCATATCGCCCAGAACGGCAATCCTGTGACCTTCCAGCTCCTCCAGTAAATTCAGCGCCGCGATGGTCGACTCAGGCGAGGCGTTATACGTATCATCCAGCAGCAGGGCGCTGTTCTTCGTGCGTACGGCAACCAGCCTCAACTGGCTGCGGCTGGAGCGTAAGCCGCTGACGATCTCTTGCCAGGTCAGGCCTTCAATCAGGCCAACCGCCGCTGCTCGCAGAGCGGTATGCACGGAGTGGCGACCGATCAGCGGCACGCGCAGGTGGAGGGTCTCGTTGCGATAATGCAGCCGAAAACGGATGCCTTCCAACCCAAGCCCCTGCACGTCATCCGCCCATAAGTCCGCTCTCCAATTGAGGCCATAGAAAAACGTACGGGCGCGGGTTTGCCTGGACATCTCGCGCACCCAGGGATCGTCGTAATTCAAGACGGCAACACCCTCCGGAGCAGGGGGCAACGCCTGGGCCAGCTCCGCCTTTCCGCGCGCGATCGCCTCCTGCGAACCAGCGCGTTCAGCATGGACGGTGCCGATATTGGTGATCACCCCAACGTGCGGCAGCGCCAGATCGCAGAGAAAGGCGATCTCTCCAGGCACGTAGAAACCCATCTCCAAAACCGCCACTTCGTGATTTTCGCTCAAGCGCAATATCGTCAATGGCAAACCGATCTCGTTGTTCAGGTTACCCGGACTTTTTAAGGTGCGGTATCTTTGCTCGAGGATTTCAGCGATTACCTCTTTCGTAGTCGATTTTCCCACACTGCCGGTGATGCCGATCACCCTTACATTCAACTTCCGTCGCCAGAAGTGGGCAATTTTTTGCAGCGCCTTGAGACTGTCTTCCACCCTCAAACACAACGGCATTTCCCGGGCTGCGAGCTGCTGGACATCGGTCTGATCCCTCAGGTCCAGTACAGGGAGTTCCGCCGATAAATCTTTCTGGATGATTGCCAGGCTTGTGCCATGTTCAAAAGCTTCGCTCACAAATTCATGCCCATCGACCCGCTCCCCCGGCAAGGCGACGAATAGCGAACCCGGGGTGGCATTACGGGAGTCTACGCAGGCATCTTTGATGATCAGACTCGCCCACTCAGGGTAGATACCGGTCAGAGCCTGAAGAACATGACCCAGAGTCAGCACAAATCAGCCATCCTCATTGTGAGGCCAGTATGTCCCGGCGAACATCATCCGGGGGGATGTCCATCAGGACAACCAGCCGCTCAACGATGTCATGGAAAATAGGAGCCGCCACTACAGATCCCCAGGGGGAAGAGGTTGGCTTCTCCAGCCAGATATACACCAGGAAACGAGGATCATCCATGGGTCCCCAACCCACAAAGGATGCGTTGGTTGCGCTAAGGGAATAACCATAGGGAGTTGGGATTTCGGCGGTGCCCGTCTTCCCCACCACGCGGTAGCCTTCTACCAACGCGCTGGAAGCTTCTTCTTCCAGCGAGCGAGCCAACAGCTCGGATAACGTGCGCGCCGTCTCGGGTTTGATCGGCATTCCGACGATCCGAATTTCAGTATCGTATTGATTGCCTTTATCGATAAACGAGCGGACGATTCGCGGCGCGACCAGCTTGCCTTCATTGGCAATTGCAGATACAGCCATGACCATCTGCAGCGGGGTAACGGCGACACCCTGTCCAAAAGAGTTTGTCCCCAGGTCCGCTTCATACCAATCCGTATCGCCGGGGATCTTTAAACGACCGATTACTTCTCCGGCCAGGTCCACTCCTGTCAGGCGTCCAATGCCAAAAGCGCGCATGTAATCATAGAAATTCTTCGTTCCGAGCTGGGTGGCTACCCAGGCAAGGCACACGTTCAGTGAGTGTTGCAAACAGCCCTGCATATCTTGGGGACCCCAGGCTGCCGAGTTCCAGTTGTAAATGTAGATACCTCCAACTTCAATCACGCCGACATCGAGAAAGACGGTCTCTGGGGTTACCGCCCCGGCATCCAACGCCGCAGCCATAGTCAGAACTTTGTATACCGATCCCGGTTCGTATGCCTGGCTGATGGCCCGGTTAAAGGGCGTGCTGCCTTTGAACACTTCAGCGTATTGCCAGTACTCATTAAGATCGAGGCGTGGCGTGGTCGTCATGGCCAGGATTTCGCCCGTCTGGGGATCTGCCACCACAATCGTGCCGGAATCGGCTCCGTTCTCCTCGACTGCCTGATCCAGAATGTTTTCGACTTCAGCCTGGATGGCTCGGTCTATCGTCAAGATGATGCTGGCGCCATCCGGGATTTCAGGCAGCTCCAGTGCCAGATTGGGATCGCGCGGCACCAGCACCTCCATGGTTTTCCCGGCGATGAGATCGTTGAACTTGGCTTCAACGCCGTAATACCCACGCCCCTCCCGGTTGACAAAGCCAAGCACGTTGGAAGCCAGGCGCTTTTCAGGATAGCTGCGCTGGAGGTGGGGTTTAAACACCAGGCCCTGTAATGACGGCGGCTCCTCGCCTTTATTACGCGAGGTGGTATTCTCCAATTCCGTCTCATATCTCTCCAGAAGCTCTATTTTTTCCTGGGTGACATAATCATCCAAAACTACATAGACAGCTTCTGGCGAGACCTCCTGGCTGACTGCTTCCAGCACTTCTGCATAGTCAAGCCCCAGGACCACGTTCAAGGTCAGAGCGATGGAGTGAGGGTTTCTTACCTGGGCCAGTTCTGCGCCCACCTCATAAACAGTGATATTGCCAGCCAGCAGCCTCCCCCAGCGATCGTAGAGCAAGCCGCGGGCGGGTTGGATTAGGCGCAAGTCGCCTTCGTGCAATTTCGCCTGTACCAGAAAATGCTCCACTTGCTCCGGATTGGCTTGAATGCGCACCAACTGCCCTACGATAAAAATCGCCAGCAGAGTGTACAGAGTCGTTACGAATGTATATCTCCAGGTGCTTTCGGTGTTCATGGGCTTACCTCGACAGCACGGCTGAGCGTTGGAATAATTTGTTCGCGAAACCAATCGATAAGCGATTGCTTGTAATCCGCAGGCAAAGCGGCTGCGATCACTTTTGTCGGCGCTGGTGGTGGAGCCAGGTCAGGTTTTTGCGGAGGCACATAGCCGGGCACGACCACGTAGATAATTTCGTCTCTTTCAACAGGCATGAAGCCCATTTCAAGAGCCCGAGGTCTCATTTCTGTCGCTGAGGTCAACACAGCCAACTGGGAGCTCAGGTCCGCGTTTTCCAATTCCTGCGCCTCGATCTCTGCGCGCATAATTAAGATCTCTCGCCCCATTGTGGCTGCGCGGGCGGTGACATCAAGATAAATTCCTGCGATCAAAGCCGCAAAGACAACACAAAGCAAAAACAACACGATCAGCTTCAGTTGCTTTCGCCACGGCGCTTGCGAGTAAGCTTGGGTCAGGTTACGAACGCGTTCCATATACATTCCTCCGAACGGCAGCTCGGGACACAACCGTCTGTACTGGGTATTTGCAAGTGTTATGCCAGCTAACGCCAGCCGCGTGATAAATGAACGATAAACGGTCGAGCTAAAATTTATTAGGGTGCTAATTTTTCTGCAATCCGCAAACGAGCGCTGCGTGCCCGCCGGTTTTGATCCACTTCTTCGGGTCGCGGCCTAATAGGTTTCCCAGTGATCACCTGCAAAGTCGCCCGGTGACCGCAGGTGCAGACCGGCTGCCTGGGCGGGCAAAGGCAATCCTGGCTTTCGCGGCGGAAAAACTGCTTGACGATACGATCCTCGATCGAATGAAAAGCGATTACAGCCAGCCTGCCGCCAGGCGCCAATGCGGCAGCCGCCTCCGGCAGGGCAGACTCTAAGGTTTCCACTTCGCGATTGACCGCAATGCGCAAAGCCTGAAAGGTCCTTGTTGCCGGGTGGAAGCCAGGGCGACGGCTGGCGGTGGCGCTGGCAACAATCCTGGCGAGCTGGCCGGTGGTGGTCACTGGTCGGCTGGCGATGATCGCACGCGCCACCTGGCGTGCGCGCTTCTCATCGCTGTACCGGAAGATCATCTCAGCCAGCTCAGTTTCAGGCAGCCTGTTGACAAGATCAGCCGCACTGACAGGATTATCCGGGTCGAAACGCATGTCCAGGGGCGCATCGGTTTGAAAAGAAAAACCGCGTTCCGGCGTATCAAGCTGCATGGAGGAGACCCCTAGATCCATGACGATCCCATCCACCGCATTCCAACCCAAAGCGGCCAGATGATCCCGCAGCGAGGCGTAGGAACCCTGCGCCATGGTGACCCGCGCCCCAAACTCTGCCAGGCGTCTCCCGGCCAGGTCGATGGCTGCCGGGTCCAAATCCAGACCCAGCAAACAACCATCCGGGCTCGAAGCTCGCAGGATTCCCTCTGCGTGGCCTCCTGCCCCTATCGTGCAGTCAACGTAACGACCACCCGGTTTCGGTCGCAAAGCAAGTAGTATTTCATGGTAAAGTACTGGACGGTGCATTGCCAGTCAGGCAAATGGCTATTTCGAGATCAGCCGGTAGCCAGATCAAAGGCTTCGAAACGCTGGGTATTGGCGCTGCTGTCTTGAAGCTGCGCCATTTGTTGAGACCACATGTCGGGAGACCAAATTTCAAAGTAATCCCCCACACCGACGATCACCACCTCGCCATCCAGCCCGGCAAACTGGCGAAGATATTGCGGGATGAGAATACGCCCTGCCCTATCCACCTCGACTTTCTCGCCGTTTGCGAAAATCAGGCGGCGTAGCAAGCGGGAGTTCGGGTCAGTGATGCTCATCCGGTTTACACTCTTGTAGATCGTTTCGAACGCTGTCAGTGTCCAAATCATTAAATTGGTATCGAAGCCCTGGGTCACATAAGCGCCTTGTTCGAGCAAATCGCGATAACGGGAAGGAATAGTGAGCCGTCCCTTATTATCCAGATTGTGCCGGGTCTGACCCGTGAACATATGTTCTACCTTATCCTTAATTGGTGAACGCCGGAAGTGCACCGGCGTTCCACTTTCTCCCACTTTATCCCACAAACACACACAGTATATACGATAATTGTCCGAATTGCAAGTGTTTCGAGCAACTGGCAGCAATAATTTAAGCTTTTGGGGCCATACAATTGTGTAAACAGGCTATACGAAGCCGATTCAGACCCGGTTTTAACTCATGATTTATGCATATCTTCTCAGAATGGATAAAACCTGACTTCGATATCCCCCACCGAACAGGTTCAAGTGATTGAGCAGGTGATACAAATTGTAGAGCGGAAATCGCTGCTGGTAATCGCCTTCCAGAGTGCGGATTTCCTGATAAGCCTCATAGAACTCTGCCGGGAAAGCGCCGAAAAGGGCGGTCATCCCCAATTCAGCTTCAGCCCAGCCATAGTGAGCAGCCGGGTCGATCAGGGCAGGGCTCCCGTGCGCATCGGCCAGCACATTACCGCTCCATAGATCCCCGTGGATAAGCGACGCAGGCTGAACCGGCACCAGCGCCTGCAGATTTGCCGCCAGTCTCTCCACCCTGCGCACCTCTGCGCCAGCTAATAAACCCCTGGATTCTGCCAGCTGAGCCTGATACAACAGGCGGTGTTCACCGAAGAAGGCATGACCGTCGGTCGTCCAGGGATTGGGCTGCGGCGTGCTGCCGATGTAATTATCATGCTGGAAGCCGAATTCGGTGTGGGTATGCTGATGCAGATGAGCGAGCTGCTGGCCAAGCACAGCCCAGTAATCCGCCAGGCGCCTCGCCGGGGAAAGATCCTCCAGCAACAGGTAGTCTGCGCCCCAAAGGTATGGCTTGGGTACCCGAGGCGCGCCCGGGATGTCCAGGGCTCGTAAGCCCTCGGCCTCGCGGGCGAACATATCTCGGGGCGCTCGGGTATTGGTCTTCAGGAAAAATGTAGCCCCAGCTCGCGTGCTCAGAATCGCCCCGTTGTTGATGCAACCGCCGCCAGTATCTTGGTTGGAAACCACTTTACCAAAGCCGCGTTCCATGAGCCAGTTGGACACTGCGTCAGGGATCATTAATTTCTGTTCGTCAACGCTTTACGCTCTCCGTCTCCAGGTGCTCGATCAGGCCCTGTACAGAACGAGCGATAATCCGGTACACCTCTTCAAAGCCATCCATACCGCCGTAGTACGGATCGGGGACCGAGGACTCCGCCTCCCCTAAGGGATCGTACTCCCGGAGTAGATGGATATTTTGGCGATCTTCCGGATTGTCGCATATCGCCAACAGGTCATCCCGGTTGTGGGCGTCCATGGCGATGATCAAATCGAACTTCCTGAAATCGTCCCGTCGAATCTGGCGCGCTGCCCCATCGTAGTTCAAGCCGTGGCGCGAGGCTACGCGGCGCATCCGCCAATCGGGCGGCTCGCCAACATGCCAGGCGCTGGTGCCGGCGGAATCGACCCGGTATTTATGCTCGACGCCGCGCTGCCTGGCCTGCTCTTTGAACAGGCCTTCAGCCAGAGGGCTGCGGACGATATTTCCCAGACAGACAAAACAAATACGGATAACTTGCTCCAAACAAGGCCTCCAAATATGCGCCTTTTAGCACCCCTTTCGATTCATCGCATCCATGACGGCTACTGCGGCGATATTGACGATATCGCGCACTTCGTCGCCAGTTTGCAGCACGTGGACCGGCGCGCCTACGCCCAGTAAGATGGGACCGATCGCCTGTGCGTTTCCCAGGCGGGCGAGCAGCTTGTAGGCGATATTGGCAGACTCCAGCGAAGGGAAGACCAGCACATTGGCGTCTTTCACAAGGCTGAAGGGGTAGCGCTCCTCGATGATCTCCGGGACGACCGCTGTATCGGCCTGCATCTCGCCATCGACGGCAAAATCGGGGCACCTTTCGCGGATGATCTCCACTGCTTTGCGGACCTTATCCGAAAGCGGATGGGGCGTGCTGCCAAAATTCGAGAAAGATAGCAGGGCTACCCGCGGTTCCAGGCCGAGCTGGCGGGCAAAATCGGCAGAGAGGCAGGCAATATCGGCCAGATCTTCGGCGGTTGGATCGATATTGACCGTCGCGTCGGTGAACAGGTAAGTGCGATTGTCCACGATCATGATGTAAACACCGGCCGCGCGCCTTGCCCCTGGATGAGTATGGTGAATCTGAAGGGCAGGCCGAATCACCTCGGGATAGTCAAAGGTCAGGCCTGAGACGGAGGCGTCGGCATCCCCCATCAAGACCATCATTGGGCCAAATACGTTCGGGTCTCGCACGAGTTTATACGCGTCTTTCATGACCACGCCTTTACGCTGGCGCAAACCGTAATATACACTCGCGTATTCCTCGATGCGCTCGAAGGCATTCGGATCCACGATCACAGGATGGCAATCGAGGCCCAAAGCGGTGATCTTTTGCTGGATCACTTCCGGGCGTCCAATCAGGACAGGAATGCCAATACCCTCATCTGATACCTGGGATGCAGCGCGGATGATTTTGGTCTCCTCGCCTTCGGCAAAAACTACTCGTTTTTTCTCCGGGCAGCTCCTGGCCTGATTCATAATGTAATAACGTACCTGCTCGCCTATCCCCTGGCGGAAGGCGAGTTGTTCCCGATACTTATCCAGATCGATCTGGCGGCGGGCAGCTCCTGTTTCCATGGCGGCTTTTGCCACTGCAGGCGCCTCCCACAGGAGAACCCGCGGGTCTAATGGCTTGGGGATGATGTAGTCCTCCCCAAATTTCAGGCTGTCCAGTCCGTAAGCGCGCAGCACACTGTCGGGGACATCCTCCTTGGTCAGGGCTGACAAGGCAAGGCAGGCAGCTACCTTCATTTCCTCGTTGATCGCTCTGGCGCGCACATCCAAAGCGCCGCGGAAGATGAAGGGAAAGCCTAAAACATTATTGATCTGGTTTGGGTAATCCGATCGCCCGGTTGCCACGATTGCATCCGGACGAGCCTCTTTGGCAAGTTCGTATTTGATCTCAGGGTCTGGATTAGCCATGGCAAAGATCAAAGGGCGCTTTGCCATGGTCTTGACCATTTCAGGGGTAAGGATATCCGCCACGGACAGACCGTAGAAGACATCGGCGTCGCGCACTGCATCGGCCAGATCGCGCGCCTCGGTTTCGTGAGCAAAGCGTTCTTTATACTTGTTCATGCCTTTTGAACGGCTTTTGTAAACGACGCCCTGCGAATCCACCAGCAGGATATTTTCCCGGTTGGCGCCCAGGCGGACCATGAGCTCGGCGCAGGAGATCGCAGAAGCGCCGGCCCCGGAGATCGCAATTTTCACCTCCGCGATAGACTTGCCCACGACCTCCAGCCCATTGAGCAAAGCCGCCCCCGATATGATAGCCGTTCCATGCTGGTCATCGTGGAATACCGGGATATCGAGCATCTCTTTGAGCGTCTCCTCGATATAGAAACACTCGGGCGCTTTGATATCCTCCAGGTTGATGCCTCCGAAAGTAGGAGAGATAGCTGCCACCACCCGGATAAGCTCATCCGGATCGTGGGTATTCACTTCGATGTCGAACACATCCACATCGGCAAAGCGCTTAAACAGCACTCCTTTGCCTTCCATAACTGGCTTGGAAGCCAGCGCCCCCCGGTCGCCAAGACCGAGAATGGCGGTGCCGTTGGAAACCACTGCTACCAGGTTCCCTTTCGAAGTGTACTCATAGCCAAGCTGGGGATCCTTTTCGATCTCGAGCACAGGCACAGCGACGCCGGGTGTGTAAGCCAGGCTGAGGTCGCGCTGAGTTGCCATCGGCTTGGTAGGCACGACGGAAATTTTGCCCGGTCTGCCATCCAGCCGGTGGTATTCAAGGGCTTCTTCGCGGGTGATTCTTGACATGGATCGCTCCTTTATTTTAAATCCTACCAGTGGCATTCTACGGCTGAATATACCAGCTAATGTTCACATACCTTCTCCAGTTTGGGAAGTAGCTTTTGTCACATTATTGAGAGTATAACCTGCCCGATCAAATATACCACGGGTCAGGTTGGCGCACAAATTCCAGGCTGTTCCTAAAGCACCAATTACACACCACTGCGCAAAATTAATGTATAATGGAAAAAGATGTGAAAGCGGGCGAAAATAGCCCAATTTATATCCTTAGAGCAGATGGATAACTTCGCCGCATAATTTTTTCACTGATATGTTGCGGCCGTGGTAGTGTAAATTTGACTTTTGCTAAAGACTGGTCTCAGATATTTGATAGCTCAGGTATGTGATGGTATATGTCGCCTTAAAAGATACAATTGCCTGATGAGGATAATCATAATTACCAGAACATAATCACCAGCGTCAAACAATGATGGATAGGCAGGGTAGATTTTTGGAGGCGTGACGTTTGATGTTATCAGGCTGAGGAGATCAGGTAATTTCTCCAAGGCATTCCGCCTATCCGGGTTTTCTGATAATTGAGATCGGGGAAGTCAAGCTTGCAGCCGTGGTCCAACCAAGGTGAGATCACGGCTGTTCGTCGTTTGTTTGGGAAGACAAAGTCTATGGCACGGAAAATAACTGCGTTGCAGGTACAAAAACATAACAATCAACGGGTGAATATTTATCTGGATGGCGAATTTGCCTTTGGACTGGCGCGCATCCTCGCCGCCTGGCTGAATATCGGGCAGGAGCTGAGCTCCGAGAAAATTGCCCAGCTCCAGGCTGATGACGAGCGCGAGACTGCATTCCAGAGAGCATTGAAATTCTTAAGCCATCGAAATCGCACCGAGGCGGAGATTCGCGCCCAGCTTGCCCACCATGGAGTTCTACCGGAGCTGGTCGACGAAACCGTCAGCCGCCTGAACGAGAGTGGATTGATCGACGACAGACGATTTGCATCTCAGTGGATTGAGAACCGGGCAGAATTTCGCCCTCGTGGGCGCCGGGCGCTGGCTTATGAGCTCAAGCAAAAAGGCATCGCCCAAGACGCCATCGCAGAGGCTTTGGAAGACCTCGAGGAAGACGAGCTGGCCTATCAATCAGCTCTCAAATACTTGAAAAAACTCGCAGCCTTGAACTGGCTGGATTTTCGTAAAAAAATGTACGCACACCTGGCGCGGCGCGGCTTTTCCTATACCACGATAGCTGCTGCAGTGCACAGAGTCTGGTCTGAGATTCAGAATGACACCCAAACTGAGGATGAAACCCAATTTGAAGAGGTAGACAAATGAACGGTTTAACTTTCTGGTTACCCATCACGATCGTGGCTCTGGTCCTGGGCGTTGGGATTGGATACTATATCCGGCAAGTCATTGCCGAAAAAACACTACAAAGAGAAAGAGAGAGCGCCAACCAGATCTTGGAGCAGGCCAGGAAGAAGGCCGGCGAATTGGAATTGCAAGCTCGGGACCAGGCTCTGGAAATCCGCCAGGCTGCCGATACGGAGATAGCCCGGCGCAGGAATGAGCTCAACCGGGAGGACGACCGCCTGCAGAAGCGCCGCGAAGAACTGGATATCCGCACCGACCGCCTGGAAAAACGTGAGGTGGCGCTCAATAAGCGCCAATCGGCAGTCGACAAGCGCGCCAACGATGTGGAACGGCTCTACGCTCAGCAGATTGAGGAGCTGCAGAATATTTCTCAGATGAGTCTGGAAGAAGCCCGCCACTTGCTGCTCGCGGAGGTCGAAAAAGACGCCCGCAATGAAATGGCCCGGATTATCCGCCAGATAGAGGCCGAAGCTCACGAAGATGGCGAAAAGAGAGCGCGGGAAATTATCACCACCGCTATTCAGCGAGTTGCTTCGGAGCATGTCACCGAGGTGACCACCTCGGCAGTCCCCCTACCCTCCGATGAAATGAAAGGACGGATCATCGGGAGAAATGGGCGCAATATCCATGCTTTTGAGCAGATCGCCGGCGTCGATGTCATCGTGGATGACACGCCGGAGGCGGTAACCATCTCCTGCTTCGACCCCGTACGCCGTGAAATCGCGCGCCGGGCGCTGGCAAAGCTGGTATTAGATGGGCGCATCCATCCGGCCCATATCGAGAAGATCTTGAAAAATGAGCAGAAGGAAGTCGAGCGCATCATCAGTGAGGCGGGAGAGCAGGCAGCTTACGACGCTGGCGTTCCAGGTTTGCATCCTGAGGTTCTGAAGATGCTCGGTCGGCTGAAGTTCCGCACTTCCTACGGGCAGAACCAACTGGCTCATGCAGTAGAAACTGCCCACCTGGCAGCAGTGGTCGCCGCCGAGCTCGGCGCGGATATCGAAGTTGCGAAGGCTGGCGCGCTGCTCCACGACCTGGGAAAAGCGATGGACCATAACGTGGAGGGCACGCACGCCCAATTAGGCGCTGATTTCGCCCGCCGGTATGGGGTCAATCCAAAGGTAGTCAACGCCATCGCTTCTCACCACCATGAGACAGAGCAAGAAACTGTTGAGGCGGTGATCGTCGAGACGGCGGATGCCATCTCCGGCGCTCGACCGGGCGCCCGCAGGGAAAACCTGGAGCAGTACATCAAGCGCGTGCGCACCCTGGAGGATATGGCTAATTCCTACCAGGGTGTCAGCCAGAGTTACGCCCTCCAGGCCGGGCGCGAGGTGCGCATTTTTGTCAAGCCAGAGGAGATCGATGATCTCGAATCGATCCGCCTGGCGCGGGATATCGCCAAACAAATCGAAGAAACCATGCAGTATCCCGGTCAGATTAAAGTGACCGTGATCCGCGAGACCCGCTCGATCGATTACGCCAAATAGCTGCTTTCAAAGCCGGCTGACCAACCACGTGCGTTATGCGGCTGAAAATCGCATGGCGCACGCTTTCTTTTCACCCGTGGAGGACAAACGGATTGCTGCGTTTTTCTGCGCCGACCGTAGTCTCAGGTCCGTGTCCCGAGAGCAGGCGGGTTTCATCCGGTAAGGTCAGGATCTTGGTCCGGATGCTATGCATCAGGGCTTCGTAGTCTCCCCCTGGCAGGTCGGTCCGTCCGATGCTGCCCTGGAAGATCACGTCTCCGCAGAAAGCCACCGACGCCTCAGGAAAATAGAAAACGACGTGGCCGCGCGTATGTCCGGGGGCATGAAATACCTGCAGGTGATTTCCGCCCAGGCGCAGGGTTTGCTGATCGTATAGGTCGATCGTGGGTTCGGGGCCAGGATCGATGCGCATTCCAAACATCGAGGCCCCGCCTTGAAAACGCCATAGCGGATAGTCTTCGGGGTGGAGCGCCACCGGAGGCGGAGGGTCGACCAGGTCGGCGACCTGACCTGCTCCTGCCAGGTGGTCGAAGTGAGCATGCGTCAGCCAGATGCTTCCAATTCGCCAGCCGCGCCGCTCGGCTTCGTTGACAATCACCCTTCCCTCATCTGCGGGATCGACCACCACGGCCTCGCCGGTTTCCGGGTCGGCAACCAGATACGCATTGGTCATCACCGGGCCGAGGGTAAAAGTAACTATTTCCAGCATATGACGGAATTATACAATATACGGGACAGATATCAAGCCTGCAAGCTGTCGTGACGCCATTAACTTGGATTTCTATGCGAAGCATGTTAAACTGGTAAAAAAACCTGGAGGTCTTCTATGAGCTATCACCCACCCGAGCCGTTCCGCATCAAGATGGTGGAATCTATCCGCCTGATCGATAAGAACGCGCGCCAACGAGCGATAGAAGCGGCAGGGTATAACCTCTTTGGACTGAGAGGCGAAGATATTTACATCGACTTGCTGACCGACTCGGGCACAGGCGCAATGAGCCAGGAGCAGTGGTCGGCGCTGATGCGGGGCGATGAATCCTACGCCGGCGCGCGCTCGTACTTCAGACTGGCGGAAGCCGTGAAAGAGATATTCGGCTTCCGTTATTTTGTCCCCACTCACCAGGGGCGCGCTGCGGAACACATCCTCAGCCTGCTGCTGGCAAAACCAGGGCAGTTCGTCCCCTCGAATATGCACTTCGACACCACCGACGCCAATATACGGGCGCGCGGGGCGCACCCCGCCAACCTGGTGATCGACGAAGCCTTCGACCCCTCCAATCGTCACCCTTTCAAAGGCAACCTCGACCTCCAAAAACTGGAGTGCTTCATCCAGGAAAAAGGCGTGGAAAACATCCCCTTCGGCATGATCACAATCACCAACAACGCCGGCGGGGGGCAGCCAGTCTCCTTGGAGAATATTAGAAATGTCGCCGTGACCTATCGTAAGCACGGTATCCCCTTCTTCATAGACGCCTGCCGTTATGCGGAAAACACCTATTTTATTAAGCTGCGCGAGCCCGGCTATAGCGAGAAGAACACGCTGGAAATCGCCCAAGAGATATTCTCCCTGGCGGATGGCGCCACGTTCAGCGCCAAAAAGGACGCCCTGGTGAATATCGGTGGTTTGCTGGCGATGAACGATGAGCGCTTATACCAGCGAACGTGTAATGAATTAATCCTTCGGGAGGGCTTTCCCACCTACGGCGGGCTTGCCGGGCGCGATTTAGACGCCATTGCCACCGGGCTGCGCGAGGGTCTGGAGGTAGATTACCTGGATTACAGGCTTGGGCAAACCGCTTACCTGGCAGAGCGTTTGCTCGAATCCGGGATCCCAGTCATAGAGCCACCCGGCGGTCACGCGGTGTACGTCGACGCCGGGCGGTTTCTCTCCCATCTCCCCCAGAGCCATTTCCCCGGGCAGTCGTTGGCGGTCGAGCTTTACCTGGAGGGCGGCGTACGCGCCGTGGAGATTGGCTCGGTCATGTTCGCCCATCCTGACCCACAAACTGGCGAGATGCTCTATCCTCAACTGGAGCTGGTCAGGCTGGCAATCCCTCGCCGGGTCTATACCCAAAGTCACCTGGATTATGTGGTCGCCACGCTCCAGAAGATAGCCACGCGGAAAGGATCGCTGCCGGGCTACCGCATTGTCTCTGCGCCGGAGTTGCTGCGCCACTTCACCGCCCATTTCGAACCCCTGGTTGGAACCTAACATGAAACTCAGCAGCTTATTGCGGATCAACGCCATTTTATATGTAATAACGGGTATTGCTTTTGGAGTATACAGCCCACTGATGCTGGCTTTCTTCGACATTATGGATAATGAGGGCAGCGCAATTATCTACTGGTATGCCGTATCGTTTGCCAGGATGTTTGGGGCTGCCCTGTTCGGCTTTGGTTTTATCATCTGGGCTGCTGGCGGATCGATAATCTCCCCACTGGTTTCCGAAGAGGTCAAACGAAAAACCGGCCTGGCGATGATCCTGGGCAACGTGATCCTCCTGGTTGTTGCCTTGACCCAGCAGGTTTCCATCTGGGGAACTTCAGCCGGCTGGATCATGAGCGGTATATTTTTGGCGCTGCTCGCCGGATATGCGCGCATTTTGTTCATGAAATCCTGGGATTGAAAATTCGTTACCTCACCCCTCGCGAACATTCCTCATGTCTGAGCTAGGCATCCTCGTCTCACCCGATTGGGAAGATTATGAATTGCAAGACAGCGGCGACCACCTCAAGCTGGAGCGCTATGGCCCATATCACTTCGTCAGACCCGAGCCGCAGGCAGTCTGGCGGCCTTCCCTGGAGGTCGCCCACTGGCAGGCAGCTCATGGTCGCTTTCAGACCAACCGGGAGGAGAGCGGGGGGAGCTGGCATTTCAATAAACCCGTGAGCGAATCCTGGCAAATGGGCTACAAATCGCTTCGCTTCTTTGCTAGGACCACCGCTGGCAGACACCTGGGGGTGTTTCCCGAGCAAGCCGCAAACTGGGATTGGATCAGCGAGCGTATTGGTTCATCCAGGCGAAGCGCGAAGGTACTGAATCTCTTCGGCTATACCGGGTTGGCAAGCCTGGCGGCAGCCCAGGCAGGAGCCCACGTCACCCATGTGGACGCATCTAAAAAGGCGATTGCCTGGGCACGGCGCAATCAATCGCTCTCCAATCTCGAGGATCGCCCGGTTCGCTGGATCGTCGATGATGCGCTGAAATTCACCCAGCGCGAGGGCAGGCGCGGGGCTCGATACGATGGGCTGATCCTCGACCCGCCAAAATTCGGGCGCGGCCCCAAAGGCGAGGTGTGGGAGTTTTTTAAGTTCTTCCCCCAGTTGCTGACCGCCTGCCGGCAGGTGCTCAGCCCAGAGCCGCTGTTCATCGTGATCACCAGCTACGCGGTCAGGGCTTCGGCTTTGAGCCTGTATTACGGTTTGCTCGCGAACATCGCAGGTTTCGGGGGGAAAGTAGAGGCCGGAGAGCTTGCTCTGGTTGAGCGCAGCCGTGGCTGGCTGATCTCCACGGCGATCTTCGCCCGCTGGCAGTGCTGGTAACTACCTCTCCAAGCAGGCATTCTCGCCAGTGGGTTAGCCTTTTTTTGCCGACTCCCACAGTGCATCTTTCTCTTCCAGCGAGAGATCGGCGAGCGATCGACCCTGGGCTCGAGCGGCCTGCTCAATTTGGGTAAAACGCGCTCGAAAGCGGGCATTGGCCTGGCGCAGGGCTGATTCAGCTTCGATTCCGTACCAGCGAGCCAGGTTGACGACCGCGAAGAGCAGATCCCCAAATTCCGAGCTGCGCTGCTCACCCTTCGGGGCGAGGCGCAGCTCCTCCATTTCCTCGCAAACCTTGTCGATGACACCTTGAATTTCAAGCCAGTCAAAACCAACGCGGGCGGCGCGTTTTTGATATTCCTCGGCCTGAACGAGCGCAGGTAGCGCCCGGGCGACTCCGTCCAGCAGGCTCTCCGCGGATTTCCCGTTGACTTCTCGCTCCGCAGCCTTCAGGCGCTCCCAGTTCTCTAAGACACCACCCACATCCTTCAAGTCCACGCTGCCGAAAACATGTGGATGGCGGTTGATGATCTTGGTATGTATCCCTCGCAGCACATCCGCCATCGAAAATTCCCCATATTCGCTGGCAATCTGGGCGTGCAGGAGTATCTGGAGCAGGAGATCGCCCAGCTCTTCGCGCATGGCCTCAGGATCGTCGTCATCGAGAGCCGAGAGCAGTTCGTAGCACTCTTCCAAAAGGTGGGAGCGCAGGCTCTGGTGAGTTTGCTCGCGATCCCAGGGGCAGCCATCTGGCGCTCGCAGGTGGGCGATCACCTCCTGGAAAGCCTCGAAAGAGGTCGCCGGACCCAGAGGCGGCAGGTAAAGGCTGGTCAGCGCGCCCACAAACTGGCTGCGGTCGATCGCGTACAGCCCAAGGGACTCCACCCGCTCGTTGGCCGAGCCGGCGGCGTGAACCAGCTTCACCGGGTGCTCATCCGGATAGACGGCCATCAAAGTGAGCTTGACATCCGATGCCACCGCAGAGGAGTACAACTGGACGATGAGAGCTGGTGTTGTGGGAGGGAAAGGAGGCGCGTGGGCAGAGACCAGTTCGAGGGCATCCACGAGCGTAGTGGATGGAAACGCGTCCAGACCGAGAGCCCTGAAAGTCGGCTCCAAAAAACTCATCCCCTCCACCACCTTGAGCGGAATCCCGGCTCGTTCGGCGCCTCGGGCGATCTCCGGGCAGGTTGCCTCGGCGATATATGGGTGACCAGGAACAGCGTAAATCACCCCGCCTGGGCGCTGCCCCAGGCGGAGCACCTCAGCCACGATCTGCGCATACACGCTTTCGAAGTCTGGGTATTTTTCGTAGAGATGGTCAAAGGAATGCTGCTCCAGATGAGCGGGCAGTTCGGCGACGATGGGGTGTTGAGCCGTGCGCAGGTAAATTTCTGAGGCGCCTTTCAAAACCCTCCACGCTTCGCGAGTTAAGAGCCTCGCTTCGCCAGGACCAAGACCCAGCAGAGTGATGCCAGAATTCGTGTTTTGTTTGCGGGTGCGGGTGCGCACTGCGCCAATTTTCCCAAATGCTGTGAAGGATTAGCGCTTGGTATACGTAGGGGCTTTGCGGGCGCGCTTCAGGCCGGCTTTCTTGCGCTCCTTGACGCGCGGGTCGCGGGTCAGTAAGCCGTTCTTGCGCAGAACGAGACGCAGATCGGGGTTCATCCCCAGTAAAGCCCGGGCCAGTCCCAGTTGAACAGCCTCGGCCTGGCCGGTGATCCCGCCTCCTTGGACAACCACCGAGATATCCAGTTGATTGGGGTTCTCGCCCGTAGCGTGAAGCGGGGCGGTCACGCTGTGTAAGTCGCCAAGGCGAGGAAAATACTCCTCCGCCGATTTTTCATTGACGATAAAACGCCCCGATCCTACCATAATGCGGACGCGCGCAGTGGCTTCCTTGCGGCGACCAATTCCTTCATAATACTGTACTGACATATACTCTTTCTCCTTAATCCAATACCCTGGGTTGCTGGGCCGCGTGTGGGTGTTCAGGACCGGCGTAGATCTTGAGATTTTTCATCAGTCTGCGGCCCAGCTTGTTGTGGGGCATCATACCCCACACCGCGCTTTTCAATACGCGGTCCGGGTGCCGGGCTAATTGTTGGCCCAAACTGATCTCTTTTAGCCCGCCGGGATAATTGGTATGGCGGTAGTACTTCTTGGTTTCCAATTTGTTGCCGGTAACACGCACCCGTTCGGCGTTGACCACCACAACATAGTCGCCCGTCTCCACTCCAGGCGTAAAATTCGGTTTATGTTTTCCCAGCAGCAGGCTGGCTATCCGGCTTGCCAGGCGACCTAAGTTTTGGTCGTTGGCATCAACCAGCACCCAGGACTGGGAAATATCTCCAGATTTTGGAAAGTAGGTTTTTTCCACGACGCTCTTCTCCACTTGCAAATCAATCCGATATGTTCTTTCGAGTTCATCGATCCTGTTCTAATTGCACCCAACCCTCACCGCCGGTAAGTTACCTCGAGCAGAGTCAGCCCTTGCGCCGGGGCTTGCCCTTCCACCATCTTGTGCACTGGTGCGTTCAGGCGCTCGGAGACCACTTCCGGGCTTTGCTCGCCCTGACCGATGCTTACCTGTAGATACACCAGACGGCGCACCATCCGGTTGAGAAAGCCATTAGCAGCGATCTCAAAATCCAGCGCCTGCGCTTCTGGGTCGCCAAATTGGTGTTCCCTCCAGCGGGCGACAGTCACCGTCCGTAAGGTGCTACCGCCTCGACGCGGCGGATGGCCAAAAGCTGCATAATCGTGCTGGCCGATCAGGAGGCCAGCGGCTGCCTGCATCGGTTCGATCTCCGGCGCAGGCCACACCCGCCAGGCGAAGCGGTCCAACAGGGGGTCGCGTATCGGCTGGCAGTAGATGCGGTAGCGGTATAGGCGGGCGATGCCATCGTAGCGGGGATGAAATTTATCCTCCGCCAGGCTTACAGAACGAGCAGCTATATCGGCGGGCAGGTTGGCGTTCAGTGCCGCCAATAGATCCTGCGGCAGGTGTTTCCACTCCAGATCGAAGGCGATTACCTGTCCTAAGGCGTGGACGCCTGTATCTGTCCGCCCAGCCGCTAAAATCGACCGGCCTTGCCAGCCTACCTGCCGCAGCGCTTGCTCGACTACTGCCTGAACCGTCAGTTTCTGCGCCTGGCGCTGAAAACCGTGGTAGACGGTGCCATCGTATGCGAGAATAACCTGGTAACGTGCCATTTTCAGTGATCGGTGGGAACTGCTCGGTTAAGATAGACCCGAGGGAGGCGATCCTCCTCTAGCCACTGATCACCGACCATTCATCACTTAATCTTCGATCAGCTCCAGCAAAACCATCTCGGCGGCATCGCCCTGACGGGGACCGAGCTTAACCATTCGGGTATAACCACCCTGTCGATTCCCAAAGCGCGGGGCGATGTCTTCGAACAACTTCTTAACCGCCTGGGCGTCGCCCAAACGGGCTGCCGCCAGGCGGCGGGCATGCACGGTTTGCGCTTCGTCTCCATCGTTGCCGCGCTTTGCCAGCGTGATCAATCGCTCCGCCTGCCCGCGCACCGCTTCGGCTTTGGCGCGGGTCGTGCGGATGCGCTCGTATTGGAACAACTGCTTGACAAGGTTGCGCCGCAGAGCCGCTCGCTCGTCTTTCCCACGGCTTAATTTTTTTCCAGCTACTCTGTGTCGCATGTCCTTTTACTCCACTTCGATTTCATTTTCATCTTTGAGATAGCCTTTTTCGCGCATCCTCTGGCGCAGCTCGTCCAGGCTTTTCTCACCAAAGTTGCGGATGGACATCACCGCCTCATCGCCTTTCTCGAGCAGCTCAATGACCTCACCCACGGTTGTGATGCCGGTGCGCTTGAGTGAATTGAACACCCGCACGGAAAGGTCCAGATTCTCGATCGGCGTCTCGATCATCTCGCTCGTCAGGCGCCCGCCCTCTTCCACAGCCTCCTCCATGGCAGCCAGGGTTTCTTCGCTCACCCCCGCTAGGTGGCGCAGATGATCGATCAGGATCTTGGCGCTCGTGCTGAGCGCATCTTCCGGACCAATGGCGCCATCGGTCCAAATTTCGATCATCAGGCTGTCGAAGTTTGTGCTTTGTCCCACGCGAGCGTAGCCCACTTCCCAGTTTACTCTTTTCACCGGGCTGTAGATGGCGTCAACCGGAAGCTCGCCAATGGGCAAACGCCCGATGCGATCATCCGCTGGAGAGTACCCTCGCCCGCGCTCAACCGTCAACTCGATTTCCAGATTGGTATTGTGATCGTCCACCGAGAACAGGTATAGATCCGGGTTGACAATCTCAATCTCTGGCGGGGCGATAATATCGGCTGCGGTGACCGACCCGCCGCCGCGCACTTCCAGGTGCATCCGCCCCGAATCCACGTCATGGAGTTTGAGGCGGAGCTGCTTGATCTGCAGCATCACCCGGATGACGTCTTCGCGCACGCCTGGGATATCACTGAACTCATGCTGCACATCCGCGATCCGAATCGAGGTGACAGCTGCCCCTTCCAGGGAGGAGAGCAAAACACGGCGCAAGGCATTACCCAGAGTGACGCCGTAGCCGCGCTCCAGCGGGCCGATAACAAACTTGCCGTAATTCCGCGCTTCTGCCTTGCGCTCGATTTTTGGCGTAACCATACTACTTAAACCTATCACGGTTCACCTCATCCCCGAATAATTGCCAGCCAGGTTATACAGCCTCGTCTGGCAACTATTAGCGTGAATAATATTCCACAATCAACTGTTCGTTCAAATTGCCGTCGATCTCAGAGCGCTCTGGCAGGCGTAAAACTTTGCCTGAAAGGCTCTTCAGATCTCGCTCCAGCCACATTGGGACCGTTTTCGTCTCAGCCACAGCCGGAAGGTCCTTGAAATACGGGCGAGAGCGCGAAGAGCCCTGGCGAACAGTGATAACGTCACCCGGAGCCACAATCATTGAGGGCACATCGGTTCGGCGTCCATTGACGCTGAAATGTCCATGGGTGACAAGCAGGCGGGCCTGCGACCGGCTTTCAGCGTAGCCCAGGCGATAAATGACATTGTCCAGGCGTGTTTCCAGGATCTGAAGCAGGTTGAGACCCGTCAAACCCCGGCGCTGGAGTGAATCTTCGTAATAGCGACGGAATTGACGCTCAAGAATGCCGTATGTCCGCCGCGCTTTTTGCTTCGCGCGCAGCTGGCGGTTGTAGTCCGACTCGCGCCGGCGTCGAAATTGCGAGCTTTTTCCATGCTGTCCGGGAGAATAGGCACGGCGTTCAAACGCACATTTTGGCGTAAAACAACGCTCGCCTTTCAAGAACAGCTTTTCGCCTTCTCGCCGGCACAATTTACATACAGGCCCACGATACTTTGCCATTTGATTTCTAACCAGTCCTTCCTAAAGATTAAACGCGGCGTTTCTTGGGTGGCCGGCAGCCATTATGCGGCACCGGCGTCACATCCGATATCGTTGTGATTTTCAATCCAGAGGCTTGCACCGCACGAAGAGCCGATTCACGGCCCGGGCCTGGACCTTTAATAAACACTTCGACATCTTGCAGTCCCATCGCCATCGCCGCTTTTAGGGCTTGTTCGGCAGCCAGGCGGGCAGCAAAGGGCGTGCTTTTGCGCGAACCCTTAAACCCTGAAGAACCAGCGCTGCCCCAGGTCACTGTATTCCCTTCGGTATCAGTAACCGTGACAATGGTGTTGTTGAAAGTTGCCGATATGTGCACCTGTCCTACGGATAGGGTGCGTTTGATTTTCTTTGCGCCTTTGCGCCGCGTAGAACGTACGCTTTGAGCCATAACACCTCTCTATCTCTACATACAAGATTATTTCTTCTTTGCTCCGCGCCGCCGGCCGCGCCCCGCCACCGTCTTCTTGGGACCTTTGCGAGTGCGCGCATTGGTGCGCGTATTCTGACCCCGCACCGGCAGGTTCCGCCTGTGGCGCAGCCCACGATAGCTGCCGATCTCGATGAGGCGCTTGATATTCAACTGCACCTCACGGCGGAGATCGCCCTCCACTTTGTAGTTTTGGGTAATGTAATCGCGCAGCGAAGCCACATCCGTATCGGTGAGATCCTTTACCCGGATATCCGGGTTCACACCCGTTTCCTTCAGGACTTGCTGAGCGCGCGGGAGGCCGATTCCATAAATATAGGTCAGACCAACTTCAACCCGCTTATTTCGCGGAAGATCAACGCCTTCAATACGTGCCATAATTTCTTATCCCTGTCGTTGTTTATGTTTAGGATTTTCACAAATCACATACAAAACGCCGCGGCGTTTTACAATCTTGCACTTAGCACATCTCTTTTTGATCGAAGCAGATACTTTCATGATCCGTTCTCCTTGTTGACTGCCGCAACACGCATTGCACGAAACTGTTCAGCCAAAACTTTGATTATACCTGTCCTGCGATATTCCGTCCAGATATCTCTAAATTTTCGTTAAGATCAACGGGCCATTGTCCGTAACAGCCACACTGTGCTCGAAATGCGCGGTCAAAGACCCATCTGCGGAGGCGACTGTCCACTGGTCGGGCAGCACGCGTGTGCGCGTTGTGCCAATCAGCACCATCGGTTCCAGCGCAATCGTCATTCCAGCACGCAATACCAGGCCTCGACCGGCGACGCCGTAATTTGGGACCTGTGGACCTTCCCACATCTCTCTGCCCACGCCATGACCGGTGTACTCTCGGGTGAGGTGCAGCCCCTGGCTTTCCACGTACTCCTGAATTGCAGCGCCCACATCGCCGACTCGATTGCCTGCCAGTAGTCTATCGATGCCGATGTACAAGGACTTTTTGGTGACTTCGATCAAGCGCTGCGCCTCAGGTGAGATTTCGCCCACTCCGGCAGTAAAGGCGGCATCGCCCACGAAGCCCTCGAAGATTGTGCCGCAGTCCACTGAAACGATATCGCCGCTCTGAAGTTTGCGTTTTCCTGGTATGCCGTGCACCATCTCATCATTGATACTGACCGTGATGGTCGCCGGGTAGGGGTAAGCGCCTGGAACGCCTAAAAAGGCCGGCTTGGCGCCGTGTTTGCGAATAACCTCAGCAGCAGCGGCATCAAGATCGGCAGTGGTGATGCCAGGCCGAATCAGTTCACGAACCGCACCTAGGGCGAGGGCGTTTATATGCCCAGCCTCTCGCATGGTCGCGATTTCCTGTTGATTCTTGATATAAATGCCGCGCTGTCCAACCATGTTTACAATCCTCGACGGACGGATTCCATCAGGCTCGCCGTAACCTGCTCTATCGCCTGGGCGCCATCGATCTCGACCAGGACGTCTTTCTGGCGGTAGTATTCAATTAGCGGTGCGGTCTGCTCCATATATACCCGAATTCTGCGCTTGACGGTTTCCGCTTGATCATCTTCGCGTTGATAAAGCTCGGAACCGTCGATATCACAGCGACCAGCTTCCTTGGGCGGATTGTATCGCTCATGAAAAATATGCCCGTGCGCCCGGCACGTCCACCGCCCTGCCAGGCGCTCGATCAGCGCTGCCTCCGGAACATGGATATAAGGCACCGCGTTGATTTCGCTGTCAAATTCTTTCAACATCTCCTCTAATGCTCTTGCCTGGGCTGGCGTGCGCGGGAAACCATCCAACAAAGCTCCTTTCTCGCAGTCCGGGCGCTCCAGACGTTCGCGGATCATCGCAATGGTCACATCATCCGGGACCAATTCACCTCGATCCATATACCCTTTTGCCAGCTTACCCAGCTCGGTCGGGCTTTTAATGTTTTCACGGAAGATATCTCCAGAGGAGATGTGCGCCAGACCAAGCCTTTCGGAGACGATGCGAGCTTGAGTGCCTTTCCCTGCTCCAGGGGGACCGAGCATAACGACGAAATCAGCCATCCGGATTCCCTAGCGAATTAAGAGCGAATCCTCGTATCCGTGCAGCTTCAGCTCTGTTTCGATGTTAAAGAACGTATCCCTGACCACACCCACAACAATCAGCAAGCCTGCAGAGGATACCAAGAGCAGACCGGTCTGATCGCCCAGCCCGATGCCAAAGGCAGAGAGCAGCAACGTGACGATGGTCGGCAGGATTGCCACCAACCCCAGGAAAACCGCGCCGGGCAGAGTGATCCTACGTAGCACGCGGGTGAGGTATTTTTGGGTTGGCGCTCCCCGGCTGACCCCCGGGATTTGTGCCCCAACTTTTTTCAGGTTTTCACCATAATTCTGCTGGGCGAATAAAACGTCCGTATAGAAAAAGGTGAAACCTACGACGGTCAGAAAGTACAACACCTGGTAAAACGAGTTGTTGGCGTTGAACATATTTTGGATCGCCGTTGCCGCGTTGGCGACCCACGCGGTTTGCGAACTGATAAAGAAGCTCGCCAGGATCGCCGGGAAGGTGATAAAGGATTGGGCGAAGATCAACGGGATCATGCCTGCCATGTTCACCATCAAGGGCAGCGTGCCCTTTACCGGCATCGACATGCGGTTTCCCACTCGCCTGCCGGGGTACATCACGGGGACATTTCGCCGTCCCTGCTGGACGAACACAATCGCAAAAATGATCAGCGACATAATCAAGATGATAAACGCCAGGATAAACCAGCGGTTTTGCTGATCTGACATCAAGCGTCCCAAATTCGATGGCACTTGCGCAACGATCCCGGCAAAAATGATCAGTGAAAGACCTTGATTGCGAATGCCATATTCGGAGATCAATTCACCAAGCCAAATGGCAAACATGGTTCCCGCGGTCATGCTGATGATCACTGTCAGAGATGGCAGCAGGGACGAGCCGCTGAAACCGAAATTGTTCAAGATGGGCACCCCGCCGGTGAATGCAGTGAACAAGTTGATTTGACCAATCGCGTTCAGTGCGGCCATAGGCACTGCAAGGATATACGTCCACTTCTCCATCCATTTTTGGCCCTGTCGCGGGTCTTCCTCCATCCGTTTCTGCAATGCAGGGATGATGGGTACGAGCAGCTGGAGGATGATTTGGGCGGTAATATATGGATAGACGCCCATCGCCAGCACCGAGAAGTTCGATACTGTTCCCCCAGAGAGCAAGTCCAGCAGGCTGAGGAAGGTACCGCCAGCGCCGCCGCCAGCGAGGATGCTGGCGATCGCCTCGCGATTCACCCCCGGCACCGGGACATGGGCAGCCAGGCGAAAGATCATCAATATACCCAGGGTGACGAGCAATTTTCGGCGAATGTCTTTCGCAGACCAGATATAGCGCCACGCAGACCGCTTCATAACTATAGGCTCCTTAAGGATTCAAGCATGCTTAACATACTGCGGGGTTCCGGGATAACGATCCGCCAATTACATTTCCAGGATCTCAACCGTGCCTCCAGCCGCTTCGATCTTTGCCCGAGCGCCTTTGCTGATCCGGTGGGCGCGCACTTTCAGCGGCACGTGCACCTCGCCGCGCCCAAGGATGACTAATGGGTTGCGCGTATTTTTAATCAGGCGCCTCTGCTCCAGAGTTTCGGGAGTCACTTCGCTCTCGGCCTCGAAATGAACCAGTTGTTCCAGGTTTACTTCGTTGTATTCGACCCTGTTGAGAGGCGTAAATCCCTTGCCGCGCATGAACGGGAGGCGACGAAAGAATGGCAGGTTGCCGCCCTGATGGTAGAGCTGGGTGCCGCCGCCTGAACGCGCCCCTTGGCCTTTGGTGCCGCGTCCAGCCGTCTTACCCTGACCGGCGGCAATACCGCGCCCAACCCTCTTGCGGGCTTTCTTTGCGCCTTCATTTGGTTTTAGATCGTGAAGTTTCATTTTATACCTCAGCAACATCGCCTTACGTCTGGTTCTCCGTTCAGATAACCGCTGGCGTAGAAAGTTATTCCGTCGCCTCTTCTACTTCCACCAGGTGGCTGATTTTAGAAATCATGCCGCGCAAGGCAGGTGAATCCACATGCACTACGGTCTGGTTCAGGCGGCGGATGCCTAATGCCTGCACCGTAGCTTTCTGGCGTTTTGAATATCCAATCGGGCTTCTTACCAGTGTGATACGCACAATATTTTCTTTAGTTTGACTTTTATCAGCCATTTTTCCTCCGCTCCCAAAACGGAGTTACATCTTTGGGCGTTTTGCCTCGTATCGCCGCCACATCCTGAGGAGACCTGAGTTGTTCAAGCGCATCCATCGTGGCATACACTACGTTAAGGAGGTTATTGCTGCGCAGCGATTTGGTCAGGATATCGGATACACCGGCTGCTTCGAGCACCGCGCGCACGCCGCCGCCGGCAATTACACCCGTGCCCGGCGAGGCGGGCTTCAGCAGCACAACTGCGCCTCCAACCCGTCCGGTCACTTCGTGAGGAATCGTGGACCCAAACAGGGCCACCTTGCGCATTTCTCGTCGGGCGCGCTCCGAGGCCTTACGCATCGCATCTGGGACCGAGTTTGCTTTCCCGGTGCCAACCCCCACATTGCCGCGATTGTCGCCTGTCACCACAGTCACGCGAAACGAAAATCTGCGCCCGCCTTTCACAACTTTCGCCACTCTGGCGATCTCGACGACGCGCTCATCGTATTCGTTTTCAAAATCCATGAAATCGGACATCATCATCTCCCTGTAATCTATAGCGCCAGGCCGCCTTCGCGCGCCCCATCCGCCAGGGCTTTCACTCGACCGCTGTAGCGGTAGCCGCCTCGGTCGAAGACCACCGTTTGCAAGCCTTTTGCCTTTGCCCGTTCGGCCAGTAAGAGCCCCACCTGGCGCGCTTGTTCGGTTTTGTTCATGCCGGCAATCTTCTCTCTGAGCTCGCCATCGATGCTGGAAGCAGCTACCAGCGTGCTGCCGGCTTCATCGTCAATGACCTGGGCGTATATCTCCGCCAGACTGCGGAACACGTTCAAGCGCGGGCGCTCAGGCGTTCCCGAAATATTCTTGCGAACACGTGCATGCCGTCGTCGACGAGCTTCTGAACGTGATTTTATCTTTCCCATAGATTAAACCCTACCTGACTTGCCTGCCTTGCGGCGAATTTTCTCATCCAAATATTTAATGCCTTTGCCTTTATAAGGCTCGGGTGGGCGAACCTTGCGAATGTTCGCCGCAACCTGCCCCACCATCTCTTTATCCCGCCCCAGGATCTTGACCTGGCGCGTGCGGGTGTCTATCTCGAAGGAGATGCCTTCCGGCGGCTCAACGACTACTGGGTGGGAATAACCAACATACAATACCAGGTTATTGCCATTCATCTCGGCGCGGTACCCAACCCCATTGATTTCCAAAATCTTTTCAAAGCCGGTGCTGACCCCAACGACCATGTTATTCACCAGGGCGCGAGTCATGCCATGCAAAGCCCGATGCGTGGGAGCATCACTCGGGCGCTGCACCTTGATTTCTCCATCTTCTAGAGAAATCCGCATGTCTGCGGGAAACGTGCGTTTCAACTCGCCCTTAGGGCCCTTGACCCGAACGCTCGAGCCCTTTATATCCACCTCGACACCCTTTGGCAGGACTACCGGCAAGCGACCAATTCTCGACACAGCTACCTCCTCTTGAATGCGAACCTGCTGCCAGCTCAAAATAGTCGCAGGCTCCCAATCATAATTACCAGACCTTGCAGATCACCTCGCCGCCAACCCCGAGCTGCCGGGCGCGCTGACCTGTCATCACGCCCTTAGGCGTAGAAAGAATGGCAATTCCCATCCCTGAAAGCACCCAGGGTATTTCGTGCTTGCGGGTGTAAATTCTCCGTCCAGGGCGGCTGACGCGCTTCAAACCCGTGATCACTGGTTTCCTTGTCCGCCTTTCGCCTGTGTATTTCAAGCGAATCCGTAATACTTTATGCCCTGGCGATTTCCCGTCGACAATTTCGTAAGAGCTGATAAAGCCTTCTTCTTTCAGGATTTTGGCAATCGCGGTTTTCAGCTTGGAGCCCGGCATCGCCACAACCTGATGCTCTGCGAGCAGGGCGTTGTTTATGCGGGTCAACATATCAGCAATCGGATCACTAACGCTCATTTTTTATCCTCCGCCTGCCTACCAAGAAGATTTGACCACGCCGGGGATTTTCCCTGCCAGGGCGCGCTCGCGAAAGCAGATGCGGCACATTCCAAAGCGGCGGATATATCCCCTTGGGCGACCGCATACCCTGCAGCGGTTTCGTACCATGGTTGGGTATTTTCGTCGTGTTTCTCGAATGATCATGCACTTCTTGGCCATTATCTAACCTTCCTTTTTGAATGGCATACCTAGCAACAGCAATAATTGCCTGCCAGCTTCATCTGTGCGAGCTGTAGTGACGATGCTAATTTCCAGACCGCGCAGTTTGTCGATCTTATCGTAATCAATCTCGGGGAAGACAAGCTGCTCGCGCAGACCCAGGGTGTAATTTCCACGCCCATCGAAAGCATTTGCTGAGATTCCCCGAAAATCCCGCACTCGAGGCAGGGCGACATTCATCAGCCGGTCTAAAAATGCCCACATGCGGTCGCCGCGCAAGGTCACTTTGACGCCAATTTGACGTCCCTCGCGCAGTTTAAAGTTGGCAATACTTTTGCGCGCTTTGGTCACGATTGGCTTCTGACCCGTGATCTTGACAATATCCGCCACTGCAGAATCCAAAGCCTTGGCGTTATCCAGGGCTTCGCCTACACCTACATTGACAACCACCTTTTGGATGCGCGGCACATCGTTGACATTGCTCAAGTTGAGCGACTTCATCAAAGCTGGCACAATCTCTTGGTGGTATCTTTCTCTAATTACATAACTCATCATCAAACTCCCGAAACGTCCCATCACTTGTCGATCAGGGCCTGGCAATTTTTGCATATCCGCACGACTTCGCCAACCTCACGCTGAATGCCCACTCGCGCGGCTTGATTGCACTTTGGGCAAACCAGCATGACGTTGGAGATGTGAATCGAGCCTTCGAATTCTATAATCCCCGGGGACATGCTCCGCCGACCTTGTGTCTGCACCTGGCGTTGGTGTTTTTTGCGCAGGTTTACACCCTGTACGACGACCCGCCCCTCTTTCGGCAGCACCTTGATCACTTCTCCGACCTTGCCCTGATCTTCTAAACGACCTGAGATCACTTCGACCTTATCGCCTTTGCGTATCTTTACTTTCATTTCCTTCACTCCCATCGGCGCGAACCTTAGAGAACCTCCGGAGCCAGCGATACGATCTTCATAAAACCCTTTTCGCGCAGCTCGCGGGCGACCGGGCCAAAGATGCGCGTCCCTTTTGGGTTGCGCCCATCCGTATCCAGGATCACAGCCGCATTATCATCAAACCGGATAGTTGAGCCATCTTCCCGGCGCCATTCTTTCGCACAGCGCACGATGACCGCCCGGACGATTTCACTTTTCTTTACCGAACCTTGCGGAGCGGATGATTTGACCGTGGCGACAACCACATCGCCAACACGCCCGTAACGGCGTTTCGACCCACCCATGACATGAATGACCAGCAATTCGCGCGCGCCGGTGTTATCAGCAACTTTCAAGCGACTTTCTTGCTGGATCATGGCTACCCCTCCGCTTCAACGATCTCCGCATCGGCGTCCTCAAACTCAGGTACACCTGCGCCAACGTCCCGCCGCAGTATTTCTTCTACGCTCCATCGTTTGCGGCGAGAAATTGGGTGGCTCTCCACAATACGGACTTTATCGCCAATCTGGCAACCAAATTCGTCATGGGCCATTACACGCCTGCGGCTGTTCACGACTTTCTTATAAAGACGGTGCTGATAGGTTCTACTGACCTCAACCACCACTGTCTTCTGCATTTGGTTGCTGGTCACAACACCAGTTAATCTTCGGCGAGTGTTCATTTTTCACCTTCTTGAATTTCGGCCAGCTCTCGTTCTCTGAGCACGGTCAGCAGGCGCGCGATCGTGCGTCTTGTATAGCGAAGGCGGGTATGATCGGTCAAGCCGCCGATAACGGTTTGAAAGCGCAAGTTCATCAACTCCTGGCGCGTGTCCTCTAAACGGGCGCGCAGTTCGTCCGTGGTATGGGCGCGGATCTCTGCTGTTTTCATGCTTCGCCTCCAGCCTCTTCGTAGCGACCGACGATCTTGGTTTTTATAGGGAACTTGTATTGCGCCAGGCGCAGAGCCTCTAAAGCGATGTCCTCAGGCACGCCGCCACCGACTTCGAACATGATGCGGCCTGGCTTTACCACAGCAACCCAATACTCCACATTACCCTTGCCTTTTCCCATGCGGGTTTCAGCAGGTTTGCGTGTAACCGGTTTATCGGGGAAAATGCGAATCCAGACTTTTCCCCGCCGGCGGATGGCGCGCACGATCGCCCGGCGGGCAGCTTCAATTTGACGGGCAGATATCCATCCCGGCTCCATGGCTTGCAAGCCAAAATCGCCAAAGGATACATCCGCGCCCCGTTGAGCTTTGCCTCTCATGCGCCCGCGCATTTGTTTGCGCCACTTGACTCGTTTCGGCATTAACATAATTGCTTCCTCTATTCGCTGATGTACACGCCTTCGGTAGCCTGCGCCCGTTCTTCGACCTCAGGCAGCACCTCACCCCGGTATATCCATACTTTTACTCCGATCTTTCCGTAGGTCGTATCGGCTTCAGACTGGGCGAAATCAATGTCAGCGCGCAGCGTCTGGCGCGGTACCTGACCTTCGCGCATATTCACCGAGCGAGCCATCTCAGCCCCACTCAGCCGCCCCGCGACTTCCACGCGAATCCCCTCGGCTCCCTGGCGCATGGCCTGCTGAATGGCGCGCTTCATCGCTCGTTGATAGCTGATCCGCCGTTCGAGCTGTTCGGCGATATTCCTGGAAACCAGATTGGCGTCCAAATCGGGGTATTTGATCTCCTTGATCTCCAGATCAATCTTTTTCCCAACCAATTCCTCCAGTTTGGTGCGGATCTGTTTTACGCTTTCGCCCTTGCGACCGATCAGGATTCCCGGCTTGGCGGTTTGGACGACAACTTTGACCTTGCCCGGAAAACGCTCAATCTCGATTCGGGAAACTCCCGCCCGGGGCGCTTCCTGTCTTACCAGCTCGCGCACTTCAAAATCCTGGTGTAGTTGGTCTACATAATCGCTGCCTTCCGCGTACCAGCGGCCTTCCCAGGTCTTGTTAATCTTCAAGCGAAAACCAATTGGATGAACTTTACGACCCATAACTTCTCCTTATCTCTCGCTCGTTCATGAAGCCCTTTCGCGCAGTACGACGGTGATGTGAGATGAACGGCGCAGCCAGGGTTTAAATCTACCACGAGCACCAAAGCGACGCCACTTCCGCGTTGGGGCTTCATCAGCGTAAATACGATATACATACAGATCGTCGCGGCTTACGCCAAAGTTTTCCTCAGCATTCGCCATGGCTGAAGTCACCACCTTAGAAACTGTCCGGGCAGCCGCGTTCGGTGTGAATTTCAACACGTCGAGGGCCTCCAATACGGCCTTGCCCCGAATCAGGTCGATGACCAGGCGGACCTTCTGCGGAGATTGTGGGAGATAACGAGCGTGGGCGCGAATATCTGTTTCCACGACCTACCCTCCTCTCTTTATTCTCTTCTCGGCGACATGGCCGCGAAAAGTTCGCGTGGGGGCGAACTCGCCCAGCCGGTGACCGACCATATTCTCGGTGATGTAGATGGGCACATGCCGACGGCCATCATGAACCGCAACAGTATGCCCAACCATCTGGGGGAAAATGGTGCTGGCGCGGCTCCACGTTCGTATGACCTTCTTTTCACCCCGCTCGTTCATGGCCTCGATCTTTTTTAGCAATTTTGGGTCAATGAATGGCCCTTTTTTCAATGATCGTCCCATCGTCTTATCTCCAACTGGTACCCCGAGTCAGGCAGAAGCAACATCACTCAGGGTAGGCTTCCGGATTTAGCGGCGCTTCTTTCCGCGCCGGCGAACGATATATTTTTCGGTTTTCTTGTTCCGGCGCGTCTTATAGCCAAGCGTTGGTTTGCCCCACGGGCTTTTTGGCCCGGGCAAACCGATGGGCTGCCGTCCTTCGCCGCCCCCATGGGGGTGATCGCGGGGCGACATTGCCGATCCGCGCACTGCCGGGCGGATACCCAGATGGCGCTTACGACCGGCTTTGCCCAACTTAACATTCGAGTGATCCAGGTTGCCCACCTGCCCGATGGTGGCGTAGCAGACCTGGCGCACCAGGCGCACCTCTCCGGAAGGCATTCGCACCTGTGCGTAATCACCCTCTTTGGCTAATAGCTGGGCTGCGCCGCCAGCCGCTCGAACCAACTGGCCTCCGCGCCCGGCTTTCAACTCGATATTGTGGACCATGGTGCCCACCGGGATGTTGGCAATCGGCATGCTATTGCCAGGGCGAATCTCGGCCTCGGGACCGGCAATTACACTGTCACCCACGCGCAGTTCTGTGGGAGCGATGATATATCGCTTTTCCCCATCTGCGTAATGCAGCAGCGCCAGTCGAGCAGTTCGATTTGGATCGTATTCAATCGCCGCGACGCGCGCGGGAATACCGCGTTTATCGCGTTTGAAATCCACCATTCGAATGTGGCGCTTATGACCACCGCCGCGATGGCGGACGGTTACCCGACCGTACATATTTCGCCCGCCAGATTTACGCAGCGGCGCCAGGAGTGAACGCTCCGGTGTGTCTTTGGTTATCTCTTCAAAAGAGTAACCCGTCATGCCTCTTTGGCCGGGAGTAGTGGGTTTATATTTCTTTACTGCCATCACTTCACCCCTTCAAAGATCTCAATCGTATCCTCGGGCGCCAAAGTCACAATCGCCTTCTTATACCGGCTGCGGCGAACCATCAGACGGCGGCTGCGGATACGCCGGGTGCGCTTTGGAGGCATATTGATCATATTGACGCGGACGACATCCACATCGAACAACGACTCTACGGCGTCCTTGACCATTGCTTTAGTTGCGTACGGCGCTACCTCGAACACGTATTGGTGGAGGTCGCTGTTCATATAATTGGATTTCTCGGTCACTAAAGGACGGCGAAGCACGTCATAAATACTATTCATCGCTTCCTCCTCGCTAACCCAAGTAAGACTCGATCACTTCCAGCGCTTTGACTGGCAAGAGCAGCTTCTCATAACCCAGCAAATCGCGGATATTCAAGTAGCGCGCGTTAAGAATTTTTGCCTCCGGCAGATTGTTGCTGGATTGATAGACCAGGTCGTAATCGGCGCCACTCTCCGGGATTAATATCAATACGCTGGAATCGCCCACCAACCGGTATAAAGCTTCTGCCATCGAACGCGTCTTTGGCTCAGTTACCCTGAGCTCGTCTAAAACAACCAGTGCGTTCTCAGCTGCCCGGGCTGTCAGCGCTGAGCGTAAAGCGGCCCGGCGCATTTTGCGCGGCATTGCCAGGGAATAGTCGCGCGGCCTGGGTGTGTGAACCTTCCCACCGCCAACCCATTGAGCTGATCGAATAGAGCCCTGGCGCGCCCGCCCGGTGCCTTTCTGTCTCCAGGGTTTGCGCCCGCCACCTGACACCTCGCTGCGGTTTTTTGTCTTGTGTGTCCCCAGGCGAGCATTTGCCATCTGGCGAACGTAGGCCTGGTGCATCAAACCTGTATTAACCGGGGCTTCGAAAATCCGCGCCGGCAGCTCAATCGTCTGGACTTTATTCCCATCCATATTCAGGACATCTACTTTCATCATCACACAGCTCCAATCCAGAACAGCTTCTAAACCTCAAGTTAATTCTTTCGCGCTCCCTTGATGAGCAAGATACCGCCTTTGGGCCCCGGGACAGCTCCCCGGATCCCCAGCAGGTTGCGCTCCGCATCTACAAAAACGACCTTCAGGTTTTGAACTGTCACCCGCTCAAATCCCATGTGGCCCGCCCCGCGAGCGCCTTTATACACCCGCCCCGGGGTTGTCCCCGAGCCGCGCGAGCCAGGGGCGCGCAGGCGGTCCGATTGACCATGGGTTTTGGGACCGCCCCTGAAATGATAGCGCTTCACTGCACCCGCGAAGCCCTTGCCCTTGCTGGTGCCTACCACGTCAACATATTCGCCTTCAGAGAAAACCTCGCCCACCGTGATTTTGTCGCCCTCGGCGACGCCGGGATCCTTCTGGCGAAATTCGCGCAAAAAGCGCAATGGTGGCAGGTTATTGCGCTTCAAATGCCCAAGCTGACCAGACGTCAATCGCTTTGGCTTGAATTCATCAAACCCAAGCTGAACTGCCGCATAGCCGTCGCTTTCTGGCGTACGCACCTGGGTGACATAACACGGCCCAGCTTCGATCAAAGTGACCGGGACTGCCAGTCCGGCCTCATCGAAAATCTGGGTCATGCCGACTTTCTTGCCAATCAGCCCTTTCAACATCTCCGTTTTCTCCTAATACTGATATTTTCGGGACTGTCAGCCTGGGCTTGGCTGCATCATCCCTAATTACAGCGCAGTCAGTTTGCCTGGCGCAAACCAGCGGTTGTGTGTTCGTTTGCGCTCAGGACAACTCTTACGCTGTGATTACATTTCGCCTGGTTTTTCTGCGCCCAGGCTCGCATTCGGACCGATAGTACTACTAAATCTTTATCTCGATATCCACGCCAGCAGGTAAGTTCAGGCGCATCAGCATATCAATCGTTTTCGAGTCGGGATCCAGCACATCGATCAAGCGGTTGTGCGTGCGGATCTCGAAATGTTCGTGTGAATCTTTATCAATAAAAGTCGATCGCCGGACGGTAAACTTTTCTATCCGGGTAGGTAAGGGCACCGGGCCGACAACCCGGGCGCCTGTGCGCTCTGCGGTTTCAACTATGCGCTTGGCGGACTGATCTAAAACGCGATGATCGTATGCTTTTAAACGAATGCGAATTTTTTGCTTCACCATCATGGCGCACCTATTCCAGTATCTTGGTGATCACGCCGGCGCCGACTGTCAGGCCGCCTTCGCGAATGGCAAACTTGCTGCCCTGTTCCAGGGCCACCGGCGTGATCAGCTTCACTTCCACGTTCACGTTGTCCCCAGGCATCACCATCTCCACCCCCTCCGGCAGCGTCACCTCGCCTGTCACGTCCATCGTGCGGATGTAGAACTGCGGCCGATAGCCGTTGAAGAACGCCTTGTGACGCCCTCCCTCGTCCTTGGTCAACACGTACACTTCGCCCATGAAGTTGGTGTGCGGCGTGATCGACTTGGGCGCCGCCAGCACCATGCCGCGCTCGACTTCCTCGCGGTTGATGCCGCGCAGCAGCAGCCCGGCGTTGTCTCCCGCCATGCCCTGGTCCAACTGCTTGTGGAACATCTCGATCCCGGTCACCACCGTCTGGCGAATGTCTTCCCGCAGCCCGATGATGTCCACCGTGTCGTTCAGCTTGACCGTGCCGCGCTCGATGCGCCCGGTGACTACCGTGCCGCGGCCTTTGATCGAGAACACGTCTTCGATCGACATCATGAACGGCTTGTCGGTCTCGCGCTTCGGCTCGGGAATGTATTCGTCGATCACCCGCAGCAGTTCGCGGATGCTCTCGTATTCGGGCGCGTTCGGGTCGCTGCTCTTGCTCTCCAGCGCCTGCAGGGCGCTGCCGCGCACGATGGGCGTCTCGTCGCCCGGGAAGCCATGCGCGGTCAGCAGTTCGCGCAACTCCAGTTCGACCAGTTCGATCAGCTCCGGGTCGTCCAGCATGTCGATCTTGTTCAGGTAGACCACGATGCTGGGCACTTCCACCTGGCGCGCCAGCAGCACGTGCTCGTGGGTCTGCGGCATGGGGCCGTCGGGGGCGGCCACCACCAGGATGGCCCCGTCCACCTGGGCGGCGCCGGTGATCATGTTCTTGATGTAGTCGCGGTGTCCGGGCATGTCCACGTGAGCGTAGTGGCGTTTCTTGGTCTGGTATTCCACGTGGGCGATGTTGATGGTGATGCCGCGCTCCTTCTCTTCGGGGGCATTGTCGATCGTGTCGAAGGCGCGGAATTCTCCGCCGCCCGCCAGCGAGGCTACCTTGGTGATCGCCGCCGTCAAGGTCGTCTTGCCGTGGTCGATGTGACCGATGGTGCCCACGTTCAGGTGCGGCTTCGTCCGCTCAAATTTTTGCTTGGCCATTAGCGTCTCTCTCCTTTAATAGAAAAGAACATTTTATGTCCGAGAGCCCTCAATGGGACTTGAACCCATGACCTCATTCTTACCAAGAATGCGCTCTTCCACCTGAGCTATGAGGGCACGAGCAATCAGCTTCGCTGATTGCTTTAAGAGAATT
>DATEDC010000146.1:0-6481 GCA_035286585.1 Anaerolineales bacterium | reverse complement strand
CACACCCCCAAATCCGGTAGTCCACCTCGGCGTTTCCCAAAGAACCCAATCAGCGCGGCCAGATGCATAAATGGGCTATAATTAAAGTGAATATATCCAATTAAGACCCGGCTTGGGTAGGGATCAGGTGCCTGATATTTTTTAGGAGGAGGAGATCCGCATGGGCAACCTCAGTGGATTCTGGGATAAGCTCGTAGAGAGGATCAAAAGCAGCGAGCGCCCCTCGCCGAGCACGGTAGCCATCCCGCGCGATCACATCGATAACAACCAGAATGGAGAGCTGGATTATAAATTCACCAGGGATCAGCATTACTTCCAGGTGATGATCAACGAGATGTACCTGACAGATCAGCGCAGGGGGTTAGTCAACATCGACCCGCTGGTGTATACGGTATGTGAGTTCAGCTATAAGAAGAAGACCCAAACCGTTCCCTTCCTGGTTGGGCCAAGCATGCTGAAGGAAAAAGGCGTGCCGGATCAATATAGCCAGGGGATGATCATCCGCAACACCAGCGTATCAGGGTTGCACCCTTACCGCGGGGAGGGGTTGACCCTGGCGATCGTCTTGCTGGAAGCCCGCGAAAATGCGCTGCGACCGCTGCTGAGCGTCATCGAACGCGTCTCGGGCGCGCTGAACTTTTCACCGGCGCTGGCCCCTTATACGAGCGTGGCAGGCGTGTTGATGGAGGGCTTCGAAGCCTTCTTCAACGCTGGCGGGGTCGAGCCGCTGGTCGGATTGCGTGATTCTTATGGTCCAAATTACAATATCCCCTTCCAGCCTGGATATTACGCCCTGATTGATGCCCCCGGCATTGCCGAAGGGGAACTGTGGGTGAAAAAAAACCAGCTCATGATCGGCGACAGCCTGGAGAGCGCCAGTCGTTTCCGCCAGGCGGATTTCGTGCTCTACAGCTTCATCGGTCCTGAGGAGAACAAGCGCGATGACCTGGACAAGCTGCCCTTCAGCGAGGTGTGGGATAGGGTCAGGGATGAAGCTGCCTCTCCTGTCGATGAGCCGGATTACAAAAACGCCCTGGTCCAGATGGGGGCTTTGTACCGGCAAATGGTTAGCAGCCCCGATCTGACGGATGACCACGCCCTGGAGCTGGCTGAAACCTGGTTTGCGCGCATGGAGACCATTCACAAACAAGCAAAGAAGATCGGATTGCAAGCAGGTGAGGAGGAGTTGTCGGATGAGGCGCGAGCGGAAAAAGCCCTCCAGGATAAAGCCCGGCGCAGAGTACTGGAGATCGTTCAAGGATTGTAGAGGGAGCTTCGATGCGTTACATTGACTGTACCGTGACGATCAAGGACCTGCAAAATGTCTGGATCGAATATGTCGATGGGAAAATAACCCGCCAGCGAGAAGGCAGGCTGGCAGCCGATCCTGTGGATATGCTGACCGTCGAGCGTTTAAATTATTGGATCAACTACGGCTTGCAGGTGCAGGAGAAGACAGCTCTGCAAGGGTTAAAAGAGGGCAAAGGCATTGTGGCCAGCGAAAATCCAACCCGCCTGGAAGACCTCAAGCTGGTTGGCCTGATCCTGTATAAAATCCTGTTCAACGACCCGCTAATCCAGGACGGTTTCCATACGGCTTACCAGCATTTTTATGAGACCTATCACCAGGAAGAATTGGATTTGCAAAGCTCAGACTTGCGCATGCGCCTGAAGCTGGTATTCCAGGAAAACCTGGATAAGCTGAGCAACCTGCCCTGGGAATTTCTGTTCATCCCCGGCGAAGACGACGAGCTAGATGGACATTTCTTCTCTGGGGAGAAGACCGAGCTATTGCTGACCCGCTACGTGCCGCGCTCAAGGCTGGTCTCCGAGCTCGGCGTCAGGGAGGAACAACTGCGCATCCTCGTGGTGGTGTGCACCCCCGCTGGTATGGGCGGCGTCGATGAGGAGGATATCAAAAAGCTGTTGGATAAAATGCAGTCCATCCCACGCGTCAAGGTGACCGACAGATACGATCTGACTTATGGAGAATTGAGCCGTGAGATCAACGATGACGGGCATCCCCCTTACCATATCCTGCATTTCATCGGTCATGGCGAGGCGGATGGCTTATATCTGATTAAAGATCCCAGCGATGACGATTTCGATCCGGAGCGCGGCCCGAAACAACGACAGCTCTATTCCGCCCTGCAATTTCGCAAGATTTTCAGCAACGCCCGGCGCAAGCCGCGCATGATCTTTTTGCACGCCTGTAAAGGCGCCTCCCAAACCCAGGAGGGCTTTAAAAGCACCGCTCGGCAGTTGGTCTACGCCGAGATCCCCGCGGTGGTGGCGATGCAGTACAGCATCTCGCACTCCGACGCTGGCATCTTCTCCCGCAAATTTTATGAGGAGCTGGGAAAAGGGAAAGAAATCGACGAAGCAGTTAAGGAGGGACGCCTGCAGCTTGGGCTGCGCACCCCGCCTTGGGAGCACCCGCGCTTCGGCACACCGGTGGTCTACCTGCAGAGCGAGCTCGTCAATGAGATTGTGAAACCGCTGCCCGTGCTGGAGGGGGAGGCAGAACAGCCGGCTCCGGAACCGGGGGTGTTGCCTGGAGGGGCGCCGTCCCCGCTGGGAGCCACTGGCGCCGAAGGTCCCGCCCGGCTTGAGGGCGCGGCCGCCAGACCTGCGGAAAAAGTCGCCGATACCGAATTCTAAATCAGGAGCGAATCATGGGCACCCGACGGCCGTTTGACCTGACTGCGGACTTCGCGCAGGCTTATCACCAGGCAGCCAGCCAGGGGGCTAACATGCGCCTGGCAGCCAACGCCTTGGAAATCATTCGAGAAACGTTGGAAGGCAACCGGACTCATATCGAAGTGCGCTATGTTCTCGATGATCAGATCGGGCGGGCTGACCTCAAGCGCCTGGCGCCGGTGCTGGTAAAGTTGCGCGAGCGCGTTTGCGCCATGCTCGACGAGCGCGAGGTGCAGCGGCTGCGCCGCATTTACGAGAAAGATGTGAAGGAGGGCTGGCATGCGTGGCTGTTGGCTTACACGCTGGCATTCAGCGAGTGGGGCTGGTACACCCTTTTTTGCCGAAATATCGCCCGCGAAGCCTTGATGTGGGCGCCCGAGCACGCCCCCTCCATTAGACAGATCCGCTATTACACAAAATACGCCCACTATGCACGCTGGCCAGAGACCTACGATTGGTTCCTGTTCCTCTCCCAGCAAGATTTACCCAATGAGCAGCGTGGGCATATGCTGGCGACTGCTGCTGAGATTCAGATATACCATTTCTACCAACCGGGCAAGGCACGCCTCATGCTGGAACAGGCGGAGAGCCTCATTCAGAGCTATCGCATCGACCAGGTGTGGGGCGAATATTACCTGCAAACCGAGCAACCCGAGCTTGCCCGCCCTTATTTTGAGCGTATCATCGCCAGCAAGCCGTATCTTAGCACCGGTTATGTCAACCTGGGCGATTATTTTGCCAAAGTCGGCGACCTGCGCCTCGCAGAGGAGCAGTATGAGCAGGCGGTGGAGAACGCTCCCGGTTTGACCGGCGGGTACCAGTCGTTAGCGGAGCTGCTCGCCAAGGTGGATTGGTATCCAGACCGGGAGGCGCCTCTGCAAGGTTACCTGGAGCGCATGCAGATGCTTAGCGATGACCCGGCAGCTCCTTACGCCACGATTGGCGGCGTATATCGCACCCTCGGAGATTATGAAAAAGCAGCCTGGCATTTCAAGAAGTCTCTGCAGATCGAACGGCAGGAGTACAACGCTTACATCTCGCTGGGTCATTTGGAGATCGAGCAGGCTGGTCGCGTGGCAGAGGCGGGAGACCAGAAAAAGTATATCGATCTGGCTGCGCAGACCTTCAGCGAGCTGCTGAAGTTGGCCCCACGTAGCCTCTCCGGATACTGGGGCATGATGTTCGTTGACCTGCAGGTGAACGACCTGGATGGAGCTTTGCAGTGGCTGAAGAAGGGGCAGCGCTGCCATACGGAATGGGCGACCTATATCACGGCAGCTCAAGGGGAGCTGCTGCGCAGGCAGGGCAAGCTCGCAGAAGCGAAGCGTGCTTTGCTGAAATCGCTGAAACGCGAAGCGTACAACCCCAGCGTGCTCTCCAGCCTGAGATCCCTTTCCGACGATTATAAACCGCAGGATGCAAAAACCGCCCTGCGCCTGTTGGAGATTTGGCGTGAGCACGCCGGCCCAGCAGAAGAGTACACCTACCAGAACCAGGTGGGAAATGTGTGGTATTACCACGAGGACTATAAGCGTGCCGAGCAGCATTACCGCCTCGCAATTGCCGCCAATCCCAAAAGTGATGTGCTTCATTCCAACCTGGCGCTGGCCTTGGAGCGCCAAAAGACGCCCGGAAAGCGCCTGGACCTGCTGCAAGAGGCGCTTTCTGCCCTGGAAAAAGCCATTCAGCTCAAGCCAGACGTGGACAGTTACACCAGCCGCTACGAGAATATGAAGATCGAGCGCGATTTTATCGCCGCTTGCGGGGAGGCAGCCTTAAGCTTCGAGCATGTGGTTACTCCCATTCGTCTGGCTGGCGAGGTGGAGACGATCAGTTACCTGTTGACCGAAAGCCGCGATGCGCTTTCTGCCCGTACCCTGCAAATGATCGAGGCGTTGCGTAAACGAGTGCAGGAGCGAAGCGGGATTTTAGCGCCGCCTGTGTTAGTGAGTTTCTTGCAGGGGAACGATATCTCCCCTGGCAAATACCTCATCTCGCTCAGAGAGCAAACCGTGGAAGAGGGCGTGCTGGAGGGAGAGGGGGATGTGACCGAGGGGCTGCTGGAGCGCCTGGAGCGGGTTGTGGAAAGCCAGTTGGCGGTCTTTACTGGATATCAAGAGACGGTAAACCTGCTGGCAGGCTGCAAGGCAGAAGCCTGCCAGGCTTTGCTCGCCTCGCCCAGGCTTGTGACCTTGTGCATGCAGGTGCTGCAAAGGTTATTACAGGACGGAGGCGCGGTTAAGGAGATCGAGCAGATCGCTGCTCAAGTGTTGCAGATGAGCCAAAAAGGTCAGCCGCCCGAACGGATCGCAGCCGGGATCATGCAGGCAGCCCTGGCGGATAGTGAGTGACATCATGGAAAATAGCTACCCTTCCCTGATCCTGTACGTGGGTAAGATGCCCGGTCTCGATGTCTCCGCGTTACGAGAGAATCTGCGCCAGACTCAGGATGCGCTGTTCAGCGATTTGGGCGTAATCGTCCCTTTGATCCAGGTGGAGATGGACGAGATGCTGCCGGATGGGACTTTCCGCTTGAAGATTAATTCGCAGATGCAGGAGATGGTTGCCGGGCTGGACATGGGAGAATATTGGGTTTACATGAGCAGGGAGACCTACCAGGAATATTTCGCCGGCACCCTGGGAGCGCAGGCTGAGGAATTTAGTGTGCGCGACTCGGTCGAGCCAAACAGCGGCTCTCCGGCGATCATCATCAAGCCGAGTCCCGCGGTTCAAGCGATGTTCCTCCTGACCGGCAAGGATCTGGGAAGCATCATGCGCGAGGTCGGGTTGGATGTGCGCGACCGGTTGGGTTACATCACCTTTTGCGTCGCGGCTGACTTGCGCCGCAACGTCGCCGACCTCGTCACCGCTGGGTTAACCCGCTATTTGCTGAGCAAGCTGGAAGCCAAGGCCCCAGCCCTGGTAGTAGCAATCAGCCAGGAGATCGGCCTGCAGGGGCTCACCCAGGAACTGCAGCGACGGGTAGCCGCACGCCAGTCGATTCACGATCTGCCCGCAATCTTGGATGAGATGTTGGTAGCCTGGGCGCAAGCGCCAACCATTCTCTAGCTTTTCCTTTAGCGCTTCGCGTTCGCCTCGATCTGCGTGCGCAGGCGCTCCTCTTGCTTCCTGAGCTCGGGCGTGTACGCGTCGCCAAAATCCTCCGCCTCGAATATGGGACGGATCTCGATCTCAGCCTCTTCGGCGCCGTCCGGGTTGGGCATACGCTTGACCCATTCAACGGCTTCTTCTATCGACTTGACCTGCCAGATCCAAAAACCGGCAATCAACTCCTTGGCCTCGGTGAAGGGACCTTCGATCACGGTTGTCTTCCCTTTCGAGAATTTGACCCGCTTGCCCTTCGAGCTGGGGTGCAGCCCCTCACCCGCCAGCATCACACCGGCTTTAACCAGCTCTTCGTTGAAGGCCCCCATTTCAGCCAGCAGTTGCTCGCTCGGCATCACGCCCGCCTCCGTGTCCTTGTCTGCTTTGATCATTATCATGACTCGCATTTACCTGTCTCCGTTGCTTGTCCTGGGACTGTTGAAGGATGGCAATCTCCTTTTAGCCGCCAGCGATGGCGCCCACGATTCGCACAGGCTCCGCGCCTGTTACAACTGCCTCGGGCAGGGGAGCCTCAGGTGGCTCGTGAGATAAATCCTCGCCGCAGGCGAAGAAGCGGATGAAGGGCCTGCGTTCTTTCGTGACATGGTCGCGGATCGTGCCGCGCAGCATCGGGTAGCGGGCTTCCAGCGCGTCCAACACCGAGCTTATCGTCGGG
>DATEDC010000145.1:0-4493 GCA_035286585.1 Anaerolineales bacterium | reverse complement strand
ATTTGGTCCTCGACCTGGGCTGCTCGCTGGGCGGGGATACTCTGGCCCTGGCGAGGGCGGCGACCACCCTGGGGATCGACCGGGACCCGCTGCGGCTGAGCATGGCGCGGGCGAATCTGGCTAGCCTGGGGCTGGAGAATTGCGCTTTCCTGCTGCAGGCTGACCTGAGCCAGCCCCTGCCGCTGGGCGGCTTGAGCGGCGAAGTGGGGCTGTTCTTCGACCCGGCGCGGCGGGCGGGAGGCCGGCGGGTCTATTCCGTGAAAGCCTACCAGCCCCCATTGGAGATCGTCATTCAGTGGCTGCCCGACTTCCCCGCGCTGGGGGTCAAGATTTCCCCGGGCGTCAGGCTGGAGGAGTTGGGTGGGTACGATGCCGAAGTGGAGTTTATCTCCCTGGAGGGCGAATTGAAAGAAGCCGTGCTGTGGTTCGGCCCGCTGAAAAGCGCGGATCGCCGGGCCACGGTGCTGCCGGGTGCGCACAGTCTGATCGGCTTCGGCGAGCAGCTGCCGCCCGTACTGAGCGAGCCGTTGGACTGGCTGTACGAGCCGGACCCGGCCGTCCTGCGCGCCGGCTTGGTGCGGGCGCTGGGCGAGAAGCTGGGGGCGGCTCAGCTCGACGCAGACATCGCCTACCTGACCGCGGCGGAAGGCGTGACCACCCCCTTCGCCCGCCTGTGTCGGGTGGAAGCTTGGTTCTCGTTCGGCTTGAAGCGCCTGCGCGAATACCTGCGGAGGCGCGGCGTCGGGCGCCTGACGGTGAAGAAGCGCGGCTCGCCCTGGCAGCCCGAGGCGCTGATCCGCAAGCTGCGCCTGCGCGGTGAGGCGGAGCGCACGCTCTTCCTTACCCACCTGCGCGGCCGCCCGATCGCCATCCTGGCGGAGCCGCAAGAGGGGGATTCAGCTCTTGAATAAGGGCAGGTGACCCAGTGAGATGATCTGCTCCCAGTCGTCGCGCTCGCCCTCGGTGAAGATGGCAGCCTCCGCCGCCACCTGGGCGCCAGCTTTTTCCATCACCATTTGCATGCCGCGCAGGGTGGAGCCGGTGCTGATCACGTCGTCCAGCAGCACGGCGCGCTTGCCGCGGATCAGGGCGTGGTCTTTCTCGTCCAGGTAAAGAGTCTGCGGCGCCCCGGTGGTGATCGAGACGGTCTCAGCCGAGAGCGCCTCCCCCATGTACAGCTTATAGATTTTGCGCAGCACCACGTAAGGCTTGCCAGTTTCAATCGCTAAGGTGTGGACCAGGGGGATGCTCTTGGCTTCGGCGGTGACAAGGATATCGTAGGATACAGCGGATAGCTTGATCGCCAGCGCCCGGGCGCATGCCTGCACCAGCTCCGTGTCCCCCAGGATGTTGAGCACGGCGATGCGCAGCCCGGGAGCCACCTCGAACAGGGGCAGCTCGCGCCGCAGTCCAGCTATTTCTACGGGGTATGTTTCGCGGTGTCGGGGCATGGGGAGTGCTCCTTTCTGGGCTAGGTCGGGGTATATTGCTTTGAACGCCTCAGCCCGGCTGATGATACCAGAGATTGGGTTACTATCCAAATTGCCTCTTGACTCTCCCCTTGCAGGAGGGTGGATAATATCGCTGGAGGCCTTCCCAATGATCCGCATCGGAGATTTCTCGAAATTCAGCCGGGTGACGGTCAAGACCCTGCGCTACTACGACGAGGTCGGCCTGCTCAAGCCGGCCAGCGTGGATAAATTCACTGGCTATCGCTTCTACTCTTACGCCCAACTGCCGCGCCTGAACCGCATCCTGGCGCTCAAAGACCTGGGCTTCTCGCTGGAGGAGATCCGCCAGCTCCTGGCCGGTGACCTGAGCGCCGAGCAAATGCGCGGCATGCTCAAGCTGCGCCAGGCTGAGATCAGGCAGCGGGTCCAGGAGGAGAGCGAGCGCCTTGGGCGGGTCGAAGCCCGGCTGAGACAGATCGAACAGGAGGATGTCATGTCAAATTACGACGTTATTATCAAGAAAGTCGAGCCGCTCAGGGTCGCCGCGCTGCGCGGCGTCGTCCCCACGCCGCCCGACCAGGGACGGCTGTGGCACGAGCTGGACGGTTACCTGGCTTTGCACCGCGTTCAGCCAGCAGGACCATGCCTGAGCCTGTACCATGACGATGAGTACAAGGAGCGGGATTGGGACATCGAGGTTTGCGAGCCGATCGAACGCGATGTGCCCGAGACGGAGCGGGTGAAGGTGCGCCTGCTGGACGGCGCGGAGACGATGGCTTGCGCCGTGCATCACGGCCCCTTTGTTAATATCGGGGCGGCTTACGACGCTCTGCTGAAGTGGGTGGGCGAGAATGGCTACCACGTCGTCGGCCCGGGTCGCGAAGTGTACCTGCGCGAAGCGAAAAACGGCGATCAGAACGACCCCGATACCGTGACCGAGATCCAGTTCCCGGTTGAAAAAGCATAGCGTTACTCACACCCAACCTGGAAATCGCCAGAGTCCGGTTTATAATTCCCTGGATGCGTTCCCGCAAAAATAAAACCGGGGCAGTGACCCTCATCCTGCTGGTCGCTGTCATATTGCTGGCGCTCTACCGGGAGGTTGCCCCCTCAAACCCGCCGCCACCGGCACCCACCCCGGCAGGGGAGATTGGCTGGATCGAGGTGTATTTCAGCGACCCTGCCGGCCCTAACGCGCGCAGCCTGCGCGGCGGGCCGGATGCCTACCTGGCGGAGGCGATCGCCAACGCCCGGCTGAGCGTGGATATCGCCGCCTACGATCTGGACCTGTGGAGCCTGCGGGACGCGCTGATCGCCGCCCAGCGCCGCGGGGTGAGCGTGCGCATGGTGATCGACAGCGACTACCACGACACGCCTGAAATCCAGGAGCTGGTCGAGGCCGGATTACCGCTGCTGGGCGACCGGCGCGAGGGCCTGATGCACAATAAGTTCGTCGTGATCGACCGCCAGGAAGTCTGGACCGGCTCGATGAACTTTACGGTCAACGACACTTATCGTAACAACAACAACCTGGTGCGGGTGCGCTCCACTCAACTGGCGGAGAATTACACCCGGGAGTTCGAAGAGATGTTCGTGGGGGACGCCTTCGGACCTCGCTCGCCTGCCGATACCCCCTATCAGACCTTATCCGTGGACGGCACCTTGCTGGAGGTGTATTTCTCCCCCGAGGATGAGACCGCCTCCCGCCTGGTCGAGCTGATTGCCGGGGCGCAGCAAAGCCTGTACTTCCTGGCTTTTTCTTTCACCGCAGATGATATCGCCGAGGTGTTCATCGCTCGCCACCGGGCGGGCGTGAGCGTGCAGGGCGTGCTGGATGCCGGTCAGGCGAGTGCGAACACGGGCGGTGAATACGAAAACCTGCTCCAGGCGGGCCTGGATGTGCGCCTGGATGGCAATCCGAACCGCTTGCACCACAAGCTGATCGTAATCGATGGGGCGATTGTGGTGACCGGCTCGTATAATTTCAGCCGCAGCGCCGAGACGCGCAACGACGAAAACACACTGGTGATCCACAATCCGGAGATCGCGGCGCTTTTCCTGGCGGAGTTCGAGCGGGTCTTTGCCCAAGCTGTTCCATAGGAAAAAGTCACTGGGTGTGTAATCAATATGTTGCGAACAAAAGAAATCGGCCTCTCTGAGCGGAGAGAAGCGCAGTCGAAGAGAGCTCCCGCAACGCAGTTGAAGAGGCATCCTGCGTCTCTTACGTGCGTAGCCACGGCGGAGTTATTAATAGATGAGATACGTATTGGTAATCTTAGCCACCTTCACGCTGCCTCTGGTCGGCTGCACCCTGCGGATTGGAGGCCCCAGCCTGCTCAGCGACTCGCCAGCCCCGACCACCATCCCCCTGAGGCGCACCGCCGAGGCGCTGAGCCTGCCCGGGATAGTCCCGCCCCCCAACCCGATCGCCCTGCCGCCGGGGTTTGGCATCAGCCTGTACGCCGACGGCATCCGCTCGCCGCGCATGCTGGCGATCGGTCCGGATGGCGAGCTGTACGCTGCCGAGCGCGGCGCCGGGCGGGTTATCCGCCTGCCCGACCGGGATGAGGATGGGCAGGCGGACGGCGTGGAGGTCGTCGCCGACGGCTTGGAAAGCCCCAGCAGCCTGGCTTTCTACCAGGATGGCTCGCTGTACGTGGCGGAGACCACCCGCATCCTGCGTTTCAGCGAGAGCGACGCCCAGGGGCGCCTGGTCAACCCGCAGGTGGTGGTGGGCGACTTGCCGGGCGGCGGTCACAACACGCGCACCGTGCTGTTCAGCCCCGACGGAGTGAGCATGTTCGTCTCGGTGGGCTCCTCCTGCAACGTTTGCGCAGAGAGCGACCCCCGCAGGGCGGCAATCCTGCGCAACAACCCGGACGGCAGCGGGATGGAGATTTTCTCTTTTGGGCTGCGCAACGCGGTGGGGATCACCTTCCGCCCGGGCAGCGACGAGCTGTGGGCGACCAACAACGGCCGCGATATGCTGGGCGACGATCTGCCCCCGGAGACGATCAACCTGGTGCGCCCGGGCGCCGATTT
>DATEDC010000144.1:0-16735 GCA_035286585.1 Anaerolineales bacterium | reverse complement strand
CTCCGTGGTGACATCTCTGACCTGAACGGGTTCATCCTCCGCCTGGATGTGCATTTTGATCCAGCCCAGATCGTTGGATATAAAGGAAGAACCGGTGATCACCCGAAAGCGATCTACACCCAGGCGGGTGATGGTCAGGTCGGCTTCGATCCCGCCCCGGCTGTTGAGGAATTGGGTGTACACCGCGCTGCCGACCGGCTTATCCAGGTCGTTATCCGCCAGCCGCTGCAGCAGCCTCAGGGCGCCCGCGCCGCTGACCTCGATTTTCCCGAATGAGCTCAGGTCGAACAGCGCCGCCCGCTGGCGCGCTGCCTGGTGTTCTTGCGCCACGCGCTCGAAGAAGGGCGGCTTGCCCCAGCCCCATCCGCGCTGGTCGGCCCCGGCGCGAGCCCAGGGTTTGCCGGGGCGGAAATAGTTGACCCGCTCCCAGCCGTATTTTTCTCCCAAGACCGCCCCCAGTTCCTGCAGCCGCGAATGCACCGGGCTCAGGCGGTGAGGGCGTGCCCATTCGTTTTCATCGTGTGGGAATTTCAGCTTGTAGTAATACTTGACGCTCTCCCGCGTCCGCTCGGCGGCGTAATAAGGGCTGGCGAAATAATCCCCAAACCGGGTAGCGCGAAAAGAATATAAGTCCAGGGAGGGCTCGCCGTGGATGATCCATTCACTCAACGCCTTGCCCACCCCACCGGCCGCCCCGAACCCGGAGAGCGACATCCCGGCTGCCATCCAGAGGCCGCGCGCCCCGGGCATCGGGCCGATGATGGGCTGGCAGTCGGGCGTGTAAGCGCCCGGATGACAGACCAGCGTGACGATCTCTGCCCGCTCCAGGAAGGGAATGCGCCGGATGGCCCCCTCCATCAGTGGCTCGAAGCGCTCGAAATCTGCCGGCAAGGCGCTCCCGCCGTGGTCCCATGGCACGCCATCGATCCAGCGCGCCAGGGGATTGAGCTCGTAGCCGCCGATCACCAGCCCGCCGGCTTCTTCGCGCATGTAAACCAGGTTGTCGGGATCGCGCAGGCAGGGCGTGTTGTGGGGGAAAGCCCTGCCCGGGACGGCTTTCAGGGCGATGTGCTGGTGGTCGACCGGCGTGGTGGGGAACTGGATGCCCGCCATGGCAGCCACGCGCGGCGCCCACAGCCCGGCGGCGTTGATCACGATCTCGCTTTTGATCCTCCCCTGCTCGGTGACGACCGCCTGGATCTCCCCGCGGGGGGAGAGCTGGATGCCCGTCACCCGCGTGCCGCTTATCACCCTTGCGCCCATCTCCCTGACCAGCCGGGCCATGCTGGTGGTGGTCAGGTATGGGTCCAAGTGCCCGTCGCCGGGCAGGTAAATGGCTCCGTAGAGATCCTTTTCGCTGAGCTGAGGCATGATCTTCACCGTCTCGGCCGGCGAGATGATCTCAACCTGCAGACCGATGGCGCGCGCCCGGCTGACGCTGCGCTGCAGCTCTTTAAGCTGCTCCGAGCTGGAAGCCACCCGCAGGCTGCCGACCGTTTTGAACAGCCCAAGCCCCTTGTACAGCTCGATGCTGTACTTGCGGAATTGCATCAGGGTTGGGGAGGTGGCGAACTGGGTCACCAGCCCTGCGGCGTGCCCTGTCTCTCCGCTGGCGATATCCAGCTTTTCCAGCAGCGCCAGGTCGCTCCAGCCCTGCTTTGCCAGGTGGTAAGCGATGCTGACCCCGAAGATACCCCCTCCAATGACGACGACTCTGGCTTGATCGATCATAAATACCCTGGTCTGTTGAGAAAGTTTGTGGTCGGCGTACATTCCTCAGCCGCACACCGACCACACAGGTTCGGATTTACCTGATCTTATTCAGGCGGTATTTCTTTGAAGGCGAAACCGACGTCAATGCCGCGCTGTTTTTGAACGTATTTTGCTATGTAGTACATTAACGCTGATACGATGAGCACACCAAATACGACGGTATACGCCAGGGTGCTGGTCAATCCGAGGGCAGGATAGAACATGAACATCAAGACCATGGCGCCCCCCAGGATGAATCCCAGGGCGCCCAGGATCGTGACCCAGGGGATGTCCCCCAATTTATACTTCGCGCCCGGTGAGGCTTCGTAGATCTCCTTTGCCCGGTAGGGCAGCAAGGCGGCAGCCAGGCTGGATAATACGAAGACATAGCCGCAGGCGAAAGTCACTCCGAGCGTCAGCGCGGTCCAACTGCCCCACAGGTTATAGACCAGGATGACCGGTATCGCCCCCAGGAAGTATGCCAGGTGGGCGTTGACCGGCGTGTGCCGTTTCTCATCGACCTTGCTGAACCACTCGGGCAGCAGGCGGTCGAGTGACATGGCGACCATCACGCGGGTCATGCCGATCATACAGTTGCAAACGATTTGGAACGAGTTCAGGATATAGCCAAAGCCGATCAGCAGCACGACCAGCGGCGTGGCGGCTATTGCGATCGCCACAATGTTGGGCCATAGGAATGCGGTTTGGAATTTTGCCTCCGCAACGCCGAGCCAGTAGCCTGCTCCGGCGGTATACAGAAACTCGGTCCCAATGGCGCGCTCGAAAGCCCAGCCCAAGACGGCCAACAAGATACCGGTCAGGATCATCGAGCCCACCAGCACGAATGTCTGCGCCCTGAATGAGCGGGCGTTCTTAATCTCACCGTTTTGCTCCACGCTGTAGGTAGCCCATTGGAGCGAGGTCCAGGCGATTGGGGCGATCAGGATCGTGCTGAGCAGGTTGAACGGCGGGGTCAGGTCGGCCCCGGCGTCCCTGGCTGCTGCGATGGCGGTGGCGAAGAAGTTTTGCGTCCCAAAGGCCTTATCAGCAAAGGCGTCGATGCGAGCTGGGAAGGTATCCGGGGTAACTGTAAGCAGCGCGCCCAGCATCACCAAGAACGCAATCAGGATGCCGTACCACATGACATACTGGAACTTGACGTAGTTCTTGAAGCCGCTGATCAGCAGCCAGTATGCCAGCCCGGCATTGGCGATGCTGATGATGATCGTGCCCCAGGCAGAGGCGGCCCAAACGCCGATGCCCGTCAGTGAAGGCAGGTTAAGGGTGGCTCCGAGACCGATAAACAGCGGGGCAATGCCCACGTTTGCCATCAGCCAGCCGGAGAGGGCTTCCCACTGTAAAATCCAGATCACGAAGCCGGACATCAGCACGGTGTAGCCAAACGCCCCGCCAAAGACGCGGCTTTGGAAGACGTAATCTCCGCCGGTGCGTGGCATTGCCGTCGCCAGCCAGACGTACGCAAAGGCCAGGGGCAGCTCGAGGATCATCGCCAGTATGATGCCCCAGAACAGGTTGCCTCCGGGGAGCGCGCCGGGAGCCCACAGGTAAGTCCATGGGAATATCAACCCCATGGTGAGGATGTTGTAGATGAACGCAGAGTAGGGTGACATCACGCGCACGAGCCCGGAAGCTTTGCGGGTAAAGACTTCAGGTGTTGCTGTTGCGGTAGCCATCGTGTTCCTCCATTGATTTTGCCAAAGAAAGCTTAACTTCCCTTTCAAGTCTCCAGCGTACAACTTGCTCCAAATTAAGCGGACAATTGTTTCGCTAAGCCTCGATATTCACCTCCTTTCGCCGCGGGGTGATACTGTTCTTTACCCGCTTGTCATTTGAAAGCCTTCCACCTCTCCATCTCCAAAAGTTACAATGCAGCCTCGTAGAATACCTTCGCCGTATTCACTGCCCGGGTTGATGCATGTCGTCCGACCGATTTTAGCCACCCCTTGCGATTCGTGGATGTGCCCATGCAAACCGAGCATCGGCTGGTGAGTTTCGATTGCTTTGCGCACCGATTTGCTGCCCGCCGCGTGCATGACAATTTGTCCGGCTTTCACAATCGGGGTGGGAGGATCTGTGTTCCAATCCAGCATGGGGCAGGTGTCCAGGGTGGATTCGGAAGGGGGGTCGTGGAAGTTAAAGATGGTCTTGGACATGTCGGGCACATTGGCGACCATCTTTTCGATGAATTGTCCCAAATTCTCGTCGCTGATCTCGCGCGGCGTGTTCCAGGGTGTCGGCGTGCTATAACCGACGCTGACCATAGTGTGATCCTCATCGACGTTGACCAACTCGCCTTCACAGGCGATGAACGATATTGCTCCTTCTCTCTTGATTGCGCTTAACACTTCAGGGTCGTCATCGTTTCCCCCGGTAACGAAACACTTAATCCCGGTGCCTGCCAGGCGCGTTTCAGCCAGCTCTACCCAGGCGACCAGCCTTTCTTGCGCCAGGGTGTGAAACAGCCTTTCCACCTCGCCCGGATTATTTTGAAGCGCCTGGTATTCATCTTCTTCCATGACTTTGTGATAGAAACCGAGCGTTCCCAACCGGTCGAGCAGCTCCTTGAGCTCACCTTCAGTGCTTGGCCGCTCCAGGTTGTCTTGCACGGTTGCCCGGTAGCGCCCGTTCTGTTCTTTAATGATGGGGATTAACAGCTTACCAGTGATATCGCCTCCCATGACCAGGATATTTACGTTATAGAATTTTCCGGCGTTGATAAACTTGCGGTAGGTGCGTTCCGAGCCGTGAATATCGGTGGCGAAAAAAAGGCGAGTAAGCCTTTTCTTAGGTTTGCGAAACAAAAATGACATCCGTGAGCCTCCATCCAGGGTAAAAGAAGATGGGTTTCGTACTCATGTAGCGAGGCTTTTTTTCACGAAACCCATCAGGACTCTACTGGGACGCCCTCCGCGATCATAATTTCAACTGAGCGGGCTTCCAGCGAAGCGCGGGCGCTGGCCTCCAGGCCTTCATCGGTGATCAACTTCTTGATCCGCTGGATGGGAGCGATCTCAAAATTCGAGACCACGCCCCACTTGCTGTGATCTGAAATGACAAAGATCTGCCCTTGAGTCCGCTCGAGCATCAGGTGCACCACCTCAGCCTCGGCGTTGGATGGCACCGTGTAGCCGTGTTTTAAACTGATGCCATCCACGCCGATAAATGCTTTGGTGGCATATATCTGGGACAGATTGTTGATCGCAAATCGACCGGCGACTGAGCTCGACCGGGATTGGTAGCTGCCGCCGAGCAGCAGCAGCTCAAAATCCACCTCGCCTACTTCTAGAGCGGCGATCAGGTTGTTGGTGATCACGGTGACGTCCGCGTCGCTGCGCATCTGGCGGATGAGCTGGGTGGTCGTGGTGCCGCTGTTGACAAAAACGATGTCGCCGTCTTCGATCAGGCTCGCTGCCAGGGCGCCGATACGGCGCTTGGCGTTGGGGAAGCGCTGGGCGCGCTGCTGGTATTCCTGCTCCAGGTTGACTCGCTCGTTGAAAATCGCCCCACCGTGGGTGCGTTCGATGACCCCCTGGTTTTCCATCCACTCCAGGTCGCGGCGGACCGTCGCTTCGGATACCTCCAGTAGCTCACACAGCTCGCTGGTGGCAACGATCTTGTGGGTTGCCAGATAAGCCTGGATCCGTTCGCGCCTTTGAGCAGGAATGAGGGTTTTACCCATTATGGCGGCTCTAATCAGGAACCATAATTTGCGTGACGAAAATTGACGGATTCACAAAACATTATAACGATATTTGCTCAGATTTGCAAGTTTTTGCGTTTTCCGCTACAATACGAGCATAGATGTCTGTGATGGTCACCCCGGTTGAGAGCGAGATCCAGGCGATATTGAAATATTACCGGCTCGGGCGTCTGGTCAGCTTCGAGCGGAATGAGAGGGGGTTTGTCAATACCAGTTATGCGCTGGAGATCGAGACGAACGGGGTGCACAGGAGATACTTTCTGCGCAGATATAAAAGGGGGATTCTTGAAGATGAAATCAAATTCGAGCATTCCATCATCAAGCACTTGCTGGCAAAAAATTTCAAATGGGTTGCGCCGTTCATCCCCGCCTTGAGCGGAGAAACATATGTGCGCCATCGCCCGGCTGACGGAATAACTGCGGATTATTACGCCATTTTTGAATTCTTGAGCGGCGAGGACCGCTATACCTGGATCGATCCGCGTTGCAGCCGGCAGGAGATCGCTAACGCCGCGACCGTCCTGGCGCAGTTCCACCAGGCGGTGAGCGATCTGAGGCCTCAGGGTCGCAAATCGGAGCCCAAGATATTCAACCTGCTGGCAGCCATGCCTGGCAATCTCGAGGCCAGCCTGAGCCTGGGTAAAGACTCGCATATTGAGAATTATCTCCAGGTAAACGCATTCTGCATTCTGGCGCATATTGATCGGACGATCTCGGCATTACAAGAATATCAAGACTACGATTGCCCGCAGATCGTTATCCACTGCGACTATCATCCAGGAAATTTACAATTCATCGATAGCCAGGTGAGCGCGCTGTTCGATTTCGACTGGTCGAAAATTGACCTGCGCAGTTTCGATATCGGGCTGGCGCTGTTTTATTTTTTCGCCTCCTGGAAAGAAGCTGATGGTGTTCTCCGTTTGGAGGGGGCCAGGCTGTTCCTGGAGAGTTACCAATCCGCCCTCTCGAGGAGGGAGGGAGTCGGGGTGCTCACCCGAGCGGAGTTGAGCTGCCTGCCGACCATGATCCAGGCTGGCAATCTCTACGTGCTCAACTGGGCTTTGCGGGATTACGCTAGCAAAGCCATAGATCCTGTCGAATACCTGGTCTATATCCAGCACTGCGTCAACACCATCCGTTGGTTGGAGCAGGAGCGTCACCAGGCAGCCCTGATGAGGCTGGTGGAAGGTTTATTGAAGGAAATTGATGGTTAATGATTTAATTTGCTTGATTGTGTTTTATCAGTTATAATCTTCTATAGGAGTACAGCATGCCAGGCGGTTCCATCGGGATGGGCGAGCAGGACAAAACGGAACGTGAGCGCTTCGAAAATGAGCTCAAGCGCATCATCGCAGCCAACATTGCCGCCGGATTGTCTCTCAGGGTTATCGGCTCGCTCGCTTTCCAGATGCATTGCTCAAAGTACGGATATCTGCAGCAAGCCATGGGGCGGGCTTACACGGATATCGACTTTGCTGCCTATCGCAAGCAAGCCAGGGAGATCAAAGGGTTGATGAGCGCTCTCGGCTATGTGGAAGATCAAGAGGTCTTCATCGTCAGCGAAGGTGACCGCTCGATCTTTAACAACCCAGACAACGGCTTACACGTTGACATCTTCTATGACAAGCTCGATTTCTGCCACGTGATTAGCTGGATTGCGCGCCTGGAAGTGGATGCCCCCACCATCCCCTTGGCCGAGATGCTGTTAGAAAAGATGCAGATCGTCAAGATCAACGAGAAAGACGTGATCGATACGATCATGCTCTTGCTCGAGCATTCGCTTGGCGACAGGGATATGGAAACGATCAATATCGCCCTGGTTGCCCAATTATGCGCCAAAGATTGGGGCTTGTGGCGAACGGCCACCATGAATCTGGAGAAAGTGCGCCAACTGGCCCAGGGTTACCCCCAGCTCAACGGCGACGAAAAGGAGAGGGTTGCTTCTCGGATCGACACGGCTCTGAGGCGCATCGAATCAGAACCGAAGAGCCTGGCCTGGCGCTTGCGCTCGCGCGTCGGTGATCGAGTGAAATGGTACAAAGATGTAGACGAGGTGCATTAGGAGTGCCCCAATGAACAAGCTTGTGCGCCATTACATGCATCCGGGAATCATCACCTGCAGGCCAGACGCCACCCTGGGTCAGGTCGCAGTGATGCTGAACCAGCATCACGTTCACGGATTGATCGTTGCTGATCGGGATGGTCGACCCCTGGGCGTGATCACCGATTTCGATCTCCTGGCTGGCGAGTGGTTATCGGCTGATCCCGAGAGCCTGGCGGTCATGCGCAGGATGACCGCCGGCGAGCTGATGTCTTCACCGGTGGATATGATCGATGCCGATGCCCCGGTCAGCGAGGCCTCCCGCATCATGCGCACGAAAGTCATCCGCCGCTTGCTGGTTACTCATCAGGGCAAGTCGGTGGGCGTGATCTCCGTGTCCGACTTGATCGCCGGGCTGGCTGAGAGCGCCCCGCTGGGGAGAGGCGCCGTCGCCGACGTCATGTCGGATGCCATCCTGGTCTGCCGGGATAAAACCCCTGTCAGCGCCGTTGCTCGTGCGATGACACAGGCAGGTTGGCGTTCTGTGCTCGTGGTCAATGCAAGCGGCGCGCCGCTGGGGGTGGTCAGCGGTCTGGACTTGCTGGAGTACTGCGAGCTGGAGGATTGTGGCGATCGGGTCGTCTCCGAAGTGATGCATCCCGCAATGACCATTCATATGACCGCAACCCTGCAGGAAGCTGCACAGATGATGATCGAAAATCACCATCATCGCCTGGTGGTGGTCGATCCTGAGCATCCCGATTCGATGCCCCTGGGCGTCATTTCTTCTTTTGATATCGTCGCAGCAATGGCGCGACTGGATTCAGCTTGGCAACTAACCCGCCCAAGTTAACAGGACCATTCTTCTGCGTAGAGGTGAACTATGGCGCTCACCGTGGAGGAAGCCATCGCTCGGGTCCCTTCCTGGAAGGAGGCGAGGGATCTTAACGTCACCCCCCTCGCTGGAGGTATAACAAACCAGAACTACCGCATTGACCTTGGCGACCAGGCGTATGTGCTGCGGATCGTCGGTAAAAACACCGATCTGCTGGGCATAGATAGGGAGCGTGAATACGCCGCCAACCTGGCCGCGGGGGAGCTGGGCATCGCGCCAGAAGTGCATTATTTCATCCGCCCGGAAGGGTGCCTGGTGACTCGTTTCGTCAATGGAAAGCCGCTTCCGCCGCCGGAATTGAAACAACCCCAGTATTTGAGCGCCATCGCCGATATGCTCAAAAAATTTCACGCCTTACCCTCCATTCCAGGGGAGTTTATCGTCCCCCGCATCGTGGAAAATTACTCCCGGATCGCCAGGCAGCACCATGTGCCCTTCCCAGATAATTTCGACTGGCTGCTGGAACGCCTTTATGAAGCGGATGCCGCTTTTGCCAGCCACCCTGCGCCGTATCGACCGTGCCACAATGATCTTTTGAATGAAAATTTCCTCATCGAAAATGGGCGCATCTTCATCCTGGACTGGGAGTATGCCGGTATGGGAGACCTTTTCTTCGATCTGGCGAATCTATCCGTCAATCACGAATTTACAGACCACGAGGATCGCAGGCTCCTGGAATTCTATTTTGGCGAGGTGACCGAGAAGCGCTGGGCGCATCTCAAGATCATGCGCATCTTTTCGGATTATCGTGAATCGATGTGGGGTTTGGTGCAGATGGGCATTTCAGACCTGGAATTTGATTTCCGCGGCTACGCCGATAAACATTTCGACCGCTTGAACAACAATTTGACCGATCCTCGCTGGTCTGAATGGTTGTCTATTATTAGAGCATAAAGCGACCCAAACCAAGGAGAATGCAAATGGCGGATTTACCCTCCCATGCCCGGGTTGTCATCATCGGCGGTGGGGTTGGCGGTTGCAGTATTGCCTACCACCTGACCAAAATGGGCTGGAAAGATGTCATCCTGTTGGAGCGGCATGAGCTGACCGCTGGGTCAACCTGGCACTCGGCCGGTCTGGTAGGTCAACTGCGTTCCGACGCCAACCTGACCCGCATGATGTACTACAGCACCGACCTCTACCGGAAGCTTAAGGATGAGACTGGTATCGATACCGGCTGGCGGGAGGTGGGCGGCATTCGCCTGGCCTCTTCGGCGGAACGCATGGAAGATCTCAAGCGCCTGGTGGGGATGGCGCGCTCCTTCGGCATGGCGATGGAGCTGATTTCGCCCAGGGAAGCCTGCGAGCTATTCCCCATCATGTCTTTGGACGGAGTCTTGGGCGCCGCGTACACGCCTTCCGACGGGATGATCGATCCCACCGGTCTGACCAACGCCCTGGCGGCTGGAGCCAAGAGCCGCGGCGCGCAGATTATTAACGAGACCAACGTGGAAGCCATCCGCCTCAAGAACGGCCGCGTGAGCGAGGTGGTCACCAATCGCGGCGTGATTAAAACCGAGGTCGTGGTAAATGCTGCCGGTCAATGGGGCGCGGAGGTCGGCAGGCTGGTCGGCTTGAACCTGCCCGTGGTGCCGATGGCCCACCTGTATATAATTACCAAGCCCATTGATGGAGTCGCGCACGATTTTCCCACCCTGCGCGATCCCGACCTGCTGGTATACTGGCGCGAAGAGGTCGGCGGTCTGGTCACCGGCGGCTATGAGCGCGACCCCGCTCCGTTTGGCTTGAACGGCATCCCCCGCGACTTCAAATACCAGCTTTTGCCGCCGGATTGGGAGCGCTTTACCCCGCTGATGGAAAATTCGATCAAGCGGGTCCCGGCGGTCGAAAGCGCCGAAATTATCCAGCTCCTCAACGGGCCAGAAGGCTTTACCCCAGATGGCGAGTTCCTCTTGGGTCCAACGTCTGTGAAGGGCTTCTGGGTGGCTTGCGCCTTCTGCGCCCATGGGCTGGCTGGCGCTGGCGGCATCGGCAAGGTAATGGCGGAGTGGATTATCGAAGGGCATCCCGAATGGGACCTGTGGCGCCTGGATGTGCGCCGCTTCGGTTCGAACTACGCCAGCCAGGATTACACGGTGAGGCGCACGATTGAAACCTATTCCCAGTATTACGATATCCACTATCCCAACGAGGAGCGCATCTCCGGGCGGATGTTGCGCCTCTCGCCCACCTATTACCGCCTGCGCGACCTGGGCGCCGTATTTGGCGAGAAGACCGGATGGGAGCGCCCCAACTGGTTCAAGCCCTATGAAGCCCTCGCCAGGCATGGGCATGAGCCACTCGGCTGGTCGCGGCACAACTGGTCGCGCGCTATCGGCTACGAGCACCTGATGACGCGCCAGAACGCCGGCCTGTTCGACGAGACCTCTTTCAACAAGTTCGAGGTGCGCGGCCCGGGGGCGTTGGCTTTCTTGAACTACCTGTGCGCCAACGACATCGACCAGCCGGTCGGCAGCGTGGTTTACACCCAGGCGCTCAATAAGCGCGGCGGCATCGAGTGCGACTTCACCGTCACTCGCCTGGAAGAATACCGTTTTTTCATTATCACCGGTACGGCTTTCGGTCAGCACGATCTCTCCTGGTTTTCGCTCAATATGCCCGAAGATGGCTCGGTGACCATCGAAGATGTCAGCTCGGCGTATGCCTGCATCGGGATGTGGGGGCCCAAAGCGCGCCGGATTTTGCAAAAAGTTACCCGGGCGGATGTTTCTAATCCCGCGTTCCCATATATGACCGCCCGGCGCATTGAAATCGGGGAGGTGCCGGTCCTTGCCTCCCGGGTTACCTACGTGGGCGAGCTGGGCTGGGAGTTTTATTGCTCGATGGAATCCGGCCTGCGCCTGTGGGATAGCCTTTGGGAGGCGGGACTGCCGGAGGGCATGGTGGCGGGTGGATACCGGGCGATCGATTCGCTCCGCCTGGAAAAGGGCTACCGCTACTGGAGCGGCGAGATCAGCCCGGATTACACCCCCTATGAAGCCGGGTTGGGGTTCGCCGTGAAGCTGGATAAGGGCGATTTCATCGGGCGCGAAGCCCTGGTAAATCAGAAGCAGGCAGGTCTCAAACGCAAGTTGTGCTGCCTGGCCCTGGCTGATTCACGCGTGATCGCCCTGGGCAAAGAGCCTATTCGCCCGGTGGGCGGGGGTGAGATTATCAGTTGGGTCGCCTCCGGCGGCTATGGGTATTCCGTGGGCGAGAGCATTGTCTACGCCTATCTGCCCGTCGAATTCAGCCAGCCGGGCGCCGAAATGGAGATCGAATTCTTTGGAGAATGGATCGCAGCGCTGGTGGTCCAGGCTCCGTTGTGGGATCCAAGAGGAGAGCGGATCAGAGCTTAATGAAATGACATGCGCTCCCCCTTCGACTTCGTCTCCGCTTCGCTCCGCCTCCACTCAGGGAGGCTCCGCGAGTGGCTGAGCGGAGGGCGCTGCAAGCGGCTGTAGTCGAAGTCCGAGCGGAATGCACTAATCGTCGGCAGTCGCAATGACTGTTCGATCATAAAGGAGGTAGCTTAATGGTTGAGAGCCCTATAGAACGCCTGGCAAGAACCCACCCGGATGTGGAAATCTGGTGGGATTCGTCGCCGCTGGTGTATCGCCAGTGGGTTGAGCAGATGCTCGAGAGAGCCGCGCCGGGCAAGAGGCCTGTGCTCGAAGAGCAGCTCGAGCGCCTGTATGTCGCAGAGGATCCTGCCCGAAGCGTTTTTCGCGGCTGCACGACCAATCCGCCTCTCTCCTTGCAGGCGGTGAAAAGCGATCCGCAGTTCTGGAATGACTGGATCGATACATTGATCTTTAACAACCCGGATCTTACTGTGGAAGAGCTGACCTGGCTGACCTACAAAGAGGTGGTCCGCCGCGGCGCAGAGATGTACCTGCCCATTTTCGAGGCTTCGGGGGGTCGTTTCGGCTGGATTTCCGGGCAATTGGACCCGCGCCTGGTCAGCGAAACCGAACGGATGATTCCCGCTGCTGAAGAGCTGAGCGCTCTCAGTCCGAATGTGATGGTCAAGGTGCCGGCGAGTATGCAGGGCATCGAGGTGATCCGCGCCCTGGCATCCAAGGGCATCTCGACCAATACCACGGTGTGCTTTACTCTGCCGCAAATCATGGCGTCTGCCAATGCCAGCATGGAAGGTATTCAGGAGGCCTCTGCTCGGGGCGTCGATTTATCCCGCTGGCGGGCAGTGATTACCCTGATGATGGGGCGGTTAACCGAACAAGAAACCCTGGACGTGCAGGCCGCTCGCCGGAATATTCGCCTTTCGCGGCAGGATAAACATTGGTTTGGGATTGCCGTCTTCCGGCGAGCCTACCGGTTGCTGAACGAGGGAGGTTATGCCAGTAAAATGCTGGCCTGTTCCCTGCGCGCCGGACCTGTGATGGCTGGCAAGCGCCGTTTTTGGGACGTGGAAAAAATTGCCGGTGGGGAAATCGTTTACACTTGCCCGCCCTACGTATTGGAGCCGCTGTTCGAGTTCGGCGATGAGCTGAACTTTGAACCTGAAATTGAAGCGCAAGTGCCTCGGGAGGTGCTCGAGAAACTCCTTAAAATACCCTATTGCCTCCAGGCCTATGATCCGAATGGCCTGGATGTGGAGCAGTTCAATGACCACCCGTCTACAGTCAGCACGATTCAGGCTTTCTCAAAGGGCTTTTCTGGCCTGGAGGCATATATTTCAGATCGCCTGAGGATTGGGGTGCGTTAATACAGCTTGGTTATCCGCGTTCATCTGTGTTGATCTGAAGTTACCATAGCAGTTTATATATTCATTAACAGGAGGCGTGGCATGTCTATTGTCAATGCAAAAGAGATCATGCTTGAGGCCGCTGAAGGCAAATACGCCATCGGCGCTTTCAACGTTACCAATCTCATCCAGTTTGAGGCGGTGGTTCAGGCTGCCATCGACAAAAAGGCGCCCGTGATCGTCCAGACCTCGGTGAAGCCGTCCAAATTCTTGAACCGGGAGGTGTTGGTCGCCATCTACCGCAAGCTGGCCGAGTCTGCGCCCATCCCCATCTGCATGCACCTGGATCACTGCACGGATATCGATTACTGCAAGCAGTGCGCCGACTCGGGCTACACCAACATCATGATCGACGCTTCCAAGCAGACCTTCGAGGAGAATATCCGCCAGACCAGGGAGGTGGTGGAGTACTGCCACTCGGTGGGGAATATATCTGTGGAAGGCGAGCTGGGCACGGTGTCGGGGGTGGAGGACCAGGTCAAAGTTGCCGAAGACGAAGCACAGCTGGCTAACCCCGCCCAATCCATCGAGTTTGTCGAGCGCACCGGCGTGGATATCTTTGCGCCTGCCATCGGCACGGCGCACGGCGTCTACAAGACCAAAAACCCTAAGGTCGATTTCGAGCGCCTGGGCAAGATCAACCAGATGCTCAACGGCGGCGGGGTCAAGACCCCCCTGGTGGTCCACGGCGGCACCGGTCTGCCGGAGGATTACATACAGCGCCTGATCGAGATGGGCGGCGCCAAGTTCAACGTCTCCACCGAGCTCAAGCACACCCTGATCGACACGACCTACAATTACATCAGCGAAAAGCGCGCCGAGTACGACCCCGGCAAAATCGATGCTGCGGTCAGCGACGCCATCCGTAAGGTGGTGGCACACTGGATGGATATGCTCGGCTGCGCCGGCAAGGCATAAACACAACCACAGGAGCAAAGCATGAAAAACGTTGAAGATTACTACGTCCCCTGGGTCAAGGGCATACCGATGTACATCTCCGGTCACATCGAGCTGGCCTGGCGCCAGCCGGAGCTGCACCGCATGATGTCCAACGAAAACCCCATCCCGCCTTCGGAAAAGGTGCTGGAGGCGATCATGAAATATGGCGCCATGGCGAACCGCTATCCCGACCAGGGGCTGGTGGTGCGCTCTAAGGTCGCCGAGATCAACGGCCTGGAGGGGCCGGGTAATGTCATGCTGGGCAACGGCTCCAGCGAGGTCTTCGATAATATCTTCCGCTGTTTCCTGCAGCCGGGCGAGGAGGTCATCCAGCACACCCCTTGCTTCGGCATCTACAAGCTGCGCTGCGATATCCTGGGCGGGGTGCTGGTCTCGGTGCCGATGGTGTATAGTGAGCGCAAAGAGCTGGCTTACGACCCGCTGGCTATCCTGAACGCGGTGACGGAGAGGACCAAGATCATCGTGATCGCCAACCCGAACAACCCCACCGGCAATTTCATGGCCGCCGCGGATTTTGTGCGCATAGCCGAGACAGGCCTGCCCTTTGTGATCGATGAGGCATACATCGAATACGCCGGCTTGCAGATGTCACAGGTCGAACTGACCAAAAAATACAAAAACGTGCTGGTCACCCGCACGCTTTCCAAAGCTTACGGCCTGGCTGGCTTGCGCTTTGGTTATGCCCTGGGGCATGAGGACGTTATCGGGCAAATCTCGGCGGCTTTGCTCCCCTGGAATGTGGGCACCATCCCCATGTGGGCTGCCCTGGCGGCATTTGATGATACCGAGGGGCTGGCCGAGCGGGTCATGTTTAACAACCGCGAGATCGACTTTATCGAGGAGTCGCTCAGCGATATCCCCGGTTTGACCATTTTCCATTCCCATGCCAACTACATTCTCTTCGACGGCGGAGCGGCGGGCAAGAAAGGCAAGGACATGGTCGCCTATGCCCAGGAGCGGGGCATCATCCTGCGCCCCGAATCGCCCAAGTACGGCAGCGAAGGCTGGTTCAGAGTGACGATTGGCAACGCAGCAGAGAACCGCATGGTTGTGGGCGTCATTCGTGAGTTTTTCTCACAAAGACTCTCAGACCTGGTAGGATTTGTTCACCGTTAGATCTACAAGCATGGATAGCGGACTAGAAAACCAGAGATGAACCACGAAGGCACAAAGCCACCAAGAGCATTCGATCCGAATCATGGGACTTTTCGATAACATTTAGAAAACTCCGTGCCTTGGTGTCTTTGTGGTGGAAAAGGTCTTTTTCCAGTTAGGAGGACTTTATGAATCAAATCAAAGCGGTCTTCTTCGACCAGGATGGTGTGATCATCGACACCGAGCGGGACGGTCACCGGGTCTCCTTCAACGAGACATTCAAGGAGTTCGGCTACGACTTCGAGTGGGGGGTGGATTACTACCACGAGCTGCTGCAGGTCGCCGGCGGCAAAGAGCGCATGAAGCACCACCTGCATACCAAGGGCTTCGGCGTCGAAGTCAAGCCCGGGGAGGAAGAGGAGCTTATCAAGGCTATGCACAAACGCAAAACGGCCATCTTTATCGAGCTGATCGAAAGCGGAAATCTCCCCCTGCGCCCGGGCGTCAGGCGCTTTATGCACGAGGCGATGGACCTCGGCCTGATCCTGGGCGTGTGCACCACCTCCAACGAACGCGCCGCCCACGCCATCGCCTATAAAATTCTGGCGGACATCCACTTCAATTTCGTCCTCGCCGGCGATGTGGTCAGCAAAAAGAAGCCCGATCCGGAAATTTACAACCTCGGTCTGCAAAAGTCCGGCCTCGAGCCCGAGCAGGTCATCGTCATCGAAGATTCGCGCAACGGCGTCCTGGCGGCCGAAGCCGCCGGCATGCGCGTCGTCGCCACGACCAACGTTTACACTGAGAAGGAAGACTTGAGCGCCGCCGATATCATCGTCACCTGCCTCGGCGATCCGGACGGAGAGAAGGGCGTGCTCAAGAAAGGCTTTGCTGGCGTGCCCTATGACGGTGTGCTTCACATCGCGCCCTTGTTGGAGTACTTTGCTCGCTAGCCGCCGAACTTCCACAGTGGGATAGATGGGCGCGGTAATTACGCCATAGCCTCCGCTAACGCTATGCCGCTCATGCTGCACCACGCCCATCCCTGGGACCTCTCCCCGGGTGAGGCGCGCCTGCTCCAGGATCGACTCCGGGATAAAGTAATCCTCCAGCCGCTCGAATTGGGCGAGATTAAGACCGTAGCCGGCGTCGACGCCGGTTACCGGGGCGGCCAGGCGCGAGCGGCTGTGGTCGTGCTTGGCTTCAAAACCCAGGAGCTCCGCGAGCAGGCCGCCGTTCAAATGCTCATTTCGTACCCTTACGTGCCCGGGTTGCTCTCCTTTCGCGAAGCGCCGGCGATCCTGGAGGCTTTGGCGCGACTGAGCGCCCTGCCGGACGTATTAATAGTGGATGGACATGGCCTCGCCCATCCGCGCCGCTTTGGGCTGGCCTGCCACCTTGGCGTGCTGCTGGATCTGCCCACCTTCGGCTGCGCAAAATCGGTCCTCGTTGGCCGGGCGGCTCCCCCCGGAGGTGAGGTCGGCAGCACCTCGGAGCTGAGCC
>DATEDC010000143.1:0-8736 GCA_035286585.1 Anaerolineales bacterium | reverse complement strand
ATTCGATTTTACGCGTATACCCCTGCCTGAACGATCTGCAGCATCAGCTCAAGATTGGATATCTTGACGACTGGTATTCTGATCTCGGTTTGGTTGGCTAATTCTACTACCAGGAATCCTGATGTTATCGAAATTTTGTGTATATCCTGCCAGGCTGTGTACAGATTATCAATTCTCAAGCCAGCCTGGTTCACCATGATAGAGCCGAAACTCACCCATTCTCCGCGGTTGAAATTCTCCTTGATACGAGCATTAAGGATAGGATTAAGGCTTTTTCTGATCCTGTCTACCAGAGAGCCGAATTCCTGGATGTGTTGGTCCAGCCGGATGAACGCTCCATTATCCAGGAATAATAGAGCCCGAGTGCAGGGTTTCAGGTGATAATTCATGAACTTGGGTTGAACAGTGGAATAAGATAAACCCCGAATGCGCTCCCACGGGATGCTGATCGTATCGCTCGCGCGGATGCGGATGCCTTTCGTGTGCAGGGCAACGAATTGGCGGGACTTTTTAAGAATATTCAAGATAAATATGCTGAAGATGACCAACCCAAGCAGTGCAATTAAATACCAGGTTCGGCTCCAGGCGGCCGCAGCTACAGGGCCGTGCTGCGTGTAGCCATAATAATGCCTGTAAAAACCATAGAACAACGGAGCCAATACAACGGCTATGCCCATTAAAACGAGGCTGCAGAAAGCCGCCCAGCCAAGCCTGCGCCTGCGGTAAATGGCGACAAGCTTACCGAGCGATGGATTGGAGTTATTTCCGGCCGGTGTTACTTTAGAGGGTGGAGACATTATTATATGGGCGTCATGCAACCTCTGTGCCAGGGTTGCCGGCTATTGTTTACCATGCGATGCGGCAGATTGTCAGCTTACGGGTCTGAAATACGCTATATCCAGGATCGACCCCACGCGTTGATCCTTAGGTTTGAATACGGCCTCGACTGGCATCCCAAAATAAATGTCTTCGGGATCGATCTCCTGCAAGCGGTGGACCAGGCCTCCATCTCCAAATCCGACGAAAGCCACGATTTCCGGTTGTTCCAACCTGGCGCCATCATAAGCTTCATAGAGCACTGTGAAGGTGTGCAGCTCCCCAACCGTGCCTACATCCACCCAGTCTGATAACTCATTCAGGCACATTTCACAGAACTGTGCTGCTGGCACATGAGTATGGTTGCATTTTTTACAATGAGAGCCCATAATCCGCCCCTCTTCTTTAATCGTGCGGAAGAACCGCTCACCCGCTAATCCAAAGGTGTAGCGGGAACTGACCGGCAGGTCGCCGTACCATGCCTGGGGAGCGTTTGGGTCGCGTTCGAGCAGAGACATATCACACCTCCTCCAGAGGCTTGAAATACAGGATATCCGTAATCGCCCCTCCGCGCTCCCTGGCATTTTTCCAAACAGCTTTGACCCGCATCCCGATGTGAATCTTTTGAGGATCAACTTCACCGAGCAGGTGCATTATGCCGTGGAGTGGGGAAGCGCCATCAATTTCGATAACAGCAGGGATCTCGGGGTTCTTCACCCTTTGCATATCCCAGGTTACATAACACAAAGAGAATGTGTTCACCGTCCCGGTATCCTGCAGGGGGACATACTCCTGCATGGGGCGGAAACACCATTCGCAGACCACCCGTGGCGGCACGACAATTTTCCTGCATGTCCCACAACGTGCGCCAAGAATGACGCCATCTTTAAGGCTGGCGAGATAGCGACCGATGGCTATGCCAGTATCCCAGGCGAATTTACCGTTGAGTTCATCGAAGTTGAACAGAATTTTTCCCTGGTCAAAATCTTCTTCGCTGAGCGAAGTGCCCGGAAATGATTTGATTTTTGCAGTCATGTCATTTCTCCAGTGGATTAGCGACCCATGATCACGACGGTTCCGACCTGCATCAAGTCTCCCCAGGCTTGAGCGATACCGCGACGTGGTTGACCGGGAACCTGGCGACCACCAGCTTCCCCGCGCAACTGCCAGAAAAGCTCAGCGATCTTCATCAGCCCGGCAGCGGCAATAGGATTTCCAACACCGAGCAGCCCGCCGGAGGGACAGACCGGCATGTTCCCATCAAGAGCCGCGGTGCCATCGATATAGAGTTGAGGCGCCTGCCCCCGCTCGGCTAACTGAAGTCCTTCCAGGTGGTGAAGGGCTTTGTAATCAAAGGGATCGTAGGGTTCGGCAATGTGGATTTCCTTTTTTGGCTCTCTGATCCCTGCCATCTCGTACGCCATGCGAGCTGCATATTCAACATAGCGTGGATAGACCAGATCGCGATTCGTCCAATGGGCGGTATCCAAATTCCAACCCACACCTTCAATCCAGACCGGCTTATCCGTAAGCCGCTTGGCAACGTGCTCAGCAGCCAGCACGACCGCTACAGCGCCATCGCTCACCGGGCTTACATCGTAGCGCTGCACAGGCCAGGCGAGCACTTCGGAGTTCAGCACATCTTCGACGGTGATATTCGCGTCGCCGAGCAAGGCGCAGGGGTGATGCGCGGCGTTACGCTTGTGCTGAACCGAAACGCGGGCGATATCCGCTTTGGATATGCCGTACATGGTCATGTAGCGGTTCATTTCCAGCGCAAATATCCACAGCAAATTTGGTTTTAGTGGGCGCTCGGTGGTATGGTCAAATATGGTGATAAAGGCTGCCTGAGCATGTGGGTAGTAACTGGACATCTTCTCTTCTGCAACAACGAGGACAATATCGAACAGTCCTGAAGCCACATGATACCATCCTTGAATAGGCACGAACACTCCCGTACCGCCACCCACATAGGAGCGCATGTACGGCTTGCGCCAGGCGCCAGCACCATCCGACAGATACTCGCCGTTCATGTGGATGCCGTCAAAAGAATCCGGGGCTGTGCCCAAACAAACAGCCTCAACATCCTCCAGGGTCAGTTCGCAGGATTCGAGCGCCATGCGGCTGGCTTGCCAGGCTAATTCCTTGGGTGTTTCCAGAGCCCGGCGGACAAACCGGGTCATTCCCGCTCCGACAACTGCTACTTTTCGCATAGTCATGCCAGTCTCCTTGTTCAGTTCGCCAACACGGCGACTGCTCCAGATGTGGTGGGCACACCCCGCCAGGATTGCGCCAGGCCAATATTGACATCCTCCAACTGGTAAAGACCGGCTTCGCCGCGCAGTTGCAGCACAACTTCAAGCGCCCGGACCAGGCCAGTCGCATCCAACAAGTGACCCATACCCAGGCTGCCTCCGGAGGCATTTACCGGTAGGTCCCCTTCAATGTCAGTAGCGCCATCATCGGTTAGAACACCTGCTTCCCCGGGCTGGCAAAAGCCAAGCGCCTCAAGAGATTGGAGCTCTTTATAGCTATAAGTATCGTCGATCTCGGCAAAATCTACGATTCCTTGAGGATTGCGAAATCCTGCCTGGCGATACGCCATTTGTGCCGCTTTCTGAATGTAGGGGAGTACTCCCCAATCCCGACTTTCCAGAGAAGGTGAGTCATTACACCAACCTATGCCAAGGATCCACACTGGCTTATCGCTCAGTTGGCGGGCGACGGATTCGGAAGCCAACACCATGACTACCGCGCCATCAGCTTGCTCGGCCATGTCCCTTTTACCCAACGGCCAGGAGAGAGCTGGTCCTGAAAGGATTTCCTCCAAGGTCAAGTCTGCGCCAAAAGCCGCCTTGGGATTGCGCAGTGCATTACGACGGTTCTTCTGCACGACGGCGGCGCATTGTTCAATGGTGGTGCCGGTCTCAAACAGGAAGCGGTTCATCTCCATACCAGCGACAAAATGGGTATTGAGGCGCAGAGGTCGGTTCAAGACCGGATCTTGTGCGTAAGCGTTGACTTCGGGCAGTGTGAGGATATTGGAAGCCTTGCTGTGCCCTTCAAGGGCGACAATGTCGAACTGCCCGGTTTTCACCATCATAAAGGCGGTCGCCAGCCCATGCAACCCATCCCCGGTTATAGTGTGCATCGGTTTCAAGGCCGCACCGAGCTGATCGGGGGTGTATTCATCAAAAATGCTCGTTCCTTCGTGGAAATCCTCCGCCACAGTGACGAAGGATTGGATATCTTTGCGCGGGTCTACGCCTGCATCGGCGTAAGCTTTAACCGCTGCCGCATAGGTCATTTCCTTATATGAAAGCTCCGGTGATACGGGTCGATATCCTGACCATCCCACCCCGATGATTGCGACACGCTCATTCATAGAACGCCTCCTTTACTTGTTTGCTAAGCGATTTCATCTACAGCCTTCTTGCTCTATTGCACCTGCTTGATTGAATGCTTATAGCTATGTTCGTAAGCCATTCGTATGGCAGACTCATAATTCAAGGAGCCTGTCAGGCTTCGCCGGGTCTGGCGATAAATGCCAATCCTACGCCAAGAAAAAACAGCACGATCATTGGACCCATCACTAACGCCATATTGACCGGATCGATGGTCGGGGTTATAGCAGCCGCCAGCACCGCGATGATGACCAATGCCAAGCGCCACTGGCTTGCCAGGGACTTGCCTTTTACCAGTCCCAGGCGAGCGAGGATAAAGATCACGAGCGGGAATTCAAACGCCACCCCAATCCAGAACATGATGCTGGTGACAAAATTGAAATAAGATGCCGGGCGAGCTTCGGTGGTCAGTCCCATAAAATTAAACAAAAAATCCAAGGCGACCGGTAGCATATTGAAGTATGCGAATGCCATCCCGGTTAAGAAGAACAGGGTGGCTACCGGAATCGCCAGCAAGCCAAGCAGGCGCGAGCGGCGGCTTACCCCTGGGCCGATGAACAGCCAGAGCTCAAGTGCTATGTACGGAAACGCCAGGGCAAATCCAGACAACAGAGAGACGCGCATCACTGTGCCGATATTTTCGGTGACCTCGATAGCCCGCAATGCCTCCAACCCCTCGGCTAACGGGCTCGCCAGCCACTCCATGATCTGGCGCACATAGATGAATGACAGAGTAGTGGTTAAAATTAACGCAAAAACACCACGCAGCAGATGTTTTCTTAGTGCGTCCAGATGCTCAAGCAACCCTGCGGGGTTCTGGATCGTTTTCGCAAAAGTATCGGGGAGCGGCTCGTCTTCGGGTTCTTCAGCGAAAAAACTGCTTATGTTCTCAAATAAACCTTCGAGCCAGGAAAATATCTTGCGGATAAGCCAGCGTACTAATCTGAACGGGGAAGTTATTATTCTCCAGAAAAGGCGTAAGGCTTTACGCATTACTCAGCTTTGCTCGGACAAGGATTCAGGACGGTCAACCGATTGGTCATCCGCCTCGGATTCTGGCGGAGGTGAAGCAACTGGTTCTTCTTCCGATGCAGTGGCATTAGTTTCCGGTTCCTGACTGGGCGGAGTTGTCCAGGCTGATAATTTACGGGTAATTTTCTGCGCTTCTTTATGCGCCTCGGCGTAACCCAGGCTATTTCCAATGGATTGGGCATTGGGCAGTTGGTTCTTCAGCTCCTCTAAACCGGCCTCCCGCATCAACTTGTTGGGCAGGTAGCGGATTTCGCGTGAGGCGTCCTGGATGGTTGTCCAAGTTGAGGAGGTGACAATCCGGCGTAAAATCCGTCCGATTGTCCGACCTGCTTTGGCCATATCCCGAGGACCCATCACGATCAAGGCAATAACCAGGATAAAGAGAATTTCCAGTGGGCCGATGCCGAAAATATCCATCGCAAAATAAGCTCTCTAACCGAAAATATTATCTCTGCACTTTATTTATTCAGGATGCGCTTGAACGATTGTTGAATTTCATTGTGTCGGTTTGCCAGACTCCCCAAGACGCCGTTGACGAAACGGGGTGAGCTATCGGAGCCGAATATTTTCGCCAGCTCAACAGCTTCATTGATGGCTACTTTGATCGGGGTCTCCCCATAGACGACAATTTCCCATAACGCGATGCGTAGGATATTACGGTCGATGATGGCTACCTGATCCAGCGGCCATTCTGGGGCGTGTTGGGCGATGAACTGGTCTAAGATTGAGGTTAAAGGCCAGACTCCCTCGACGATCTGGCGGGAAAACTCAGCCAGATTGTTGTCCAGATCAGATTCCTGTACACGCTCCTGCCAGACTTCGGCCGGCGGGTGACCGACAACATCGATTTCGAATAAAGCTTGTAAAGCTACACTGCGCGCCTTGGTGCGCGGTTTCATGAGTAACTAGACCTCTGGCTCACCTGAATAATCGATATCTTCAATATGGATGTTTACCTGCCCAACTCGCATGCCTACCATTTCTGAGAGGGCGCGGGCAATTTGTCCTTGGATGTTACGGCTGACCTCGCGAATATTTACGTCGTTCTTTAAGATCACATTTACATCCACGTAGACGGTATCATCTTCAACTTCAATTCTTATTCCATCCCGGAAGCCGCGGCGAAACAATCGGCTGACTCCGGCTGGCTCCAGACACAACCGGCTGACACCCTCCACCTGTAGCGTGGTCAGGCGGGCGATCGACGTTAAGACATCAGGCGCAATGGTTGTTTTTCCTTCCGACATGCTGCCTCTCTTTCACATCATAGCCATACCGCCATCAACACCCAGTATTTGACCGGTGATATATGCAGCCTGCTCTGAGGCTAAAAAAGCAACCGCATAAGCGATCTCATCCGGATTACCTTTTCTGCCTAGCGGAATGACGGCTAAGGCTGCCTGGCGAGCTTCTTCGGGTACGGAATTCCAAATATCCGTGTCGATATAGCCGGCAGCAATCCCGTTGACAGTGATATTGCGCGAAGCGACCTCGCGTGCCAGGGCTTTGGTGAAACCGATCTGCCCGGCTTTGGAGGCCGAATAATTTGTCTGTCCGGGGTTGCCAATTTGCCCGGCGACGGAGGTGATATTGATGATCCGACCGTAGCGCTTGCGCATCATGTGCCGAACGGCGGGTTTCGAGCAGTTGAATGTGGATTTGAGATTGGTGTTATGAACCATATCCCAGTCTTCTTCAGACATCAACATAATCAGCGTATCGCGAGTGATGCCGGCGTTATTAACCAGGATGTCCAAACCGCCGAATGTCTCGATGGTTGCTTTGACCAATTCCTGAGCCTGGGTAAAATTCGAAACATCCGCCATAAAAGCCTGGGCGCGCCCCCCTTCTGAGCCGATCTGGGCGACGACTTCATCGGCGGCTTGTTTGGAGGAGAGGTAATTGACGCTAATCGCTGCACCTCGCCGTGCGAGTTCGAGGGCGATAGCTCGACCGATCCCACGTGACGCCCCGGTTACGATGGCGACTCGCCCCTGTAGAGATTGGCTTGCTCTTTCTGGCATGCGATCTCCTGAGTTTTGAAAATAAAGAGCAAAATACGTACATCGGCTCGAAGTATTATACCGCGGGGCATATCATCCGGTTCTAATGTTCCCATAATCCTGTGGGCTGCCCAGGTTGATACAACGGACCTGAGGCGAAATTCGCTTGATCAGACCGCTTAATACGGAACCGCTTCCAATTTCGATGAAGGTGGTTACACCATCGTTAACCATAAACTCTATCGTTTCAGTCCAGCGAACTCTAGATGTCAGTTGAGCTTGCAAATCTTCTCGGAGCTGGGAGGCAGTTCTCATAGGTAAGGCAGACACGTTGCCCACCACGGGAACAGCAGGGTCTTTTATCGAGGCTGTATTGACTGCCTGATTGAATTCAGCCTGCGCTGGCTGCATGAGCGGTGAATGGGCGGCAATACTCACCGCCAAGGCGATAACCCGGCGAGCATTGGCTTCTTTAGCCAACTGCATCGCCCGCTCCAAGGCAGGTCTGGCGCCCGAAATGACCACCTGCCCCGGACAATTATCATTCGCAACTTGAACGACCTCCGTCGAGAGGCTCGCTTCAGCGCATAGCTGCTCGAGGGTAGGGATATCCAATCCGAGGATAGCAGCCATCCCGCCTGGATTTGAGCTGCCAGCGTGTTTCATCAATCTGCCGCGCGCCAGAGTCAGGTCGAGCACGCTGTCCTGATCGAGCGCTCTTGAGGTGTAGAGGGCGCTGAGCTGGCCCATCGAATGCCCGGCAACGTAGGCGGGCTGTATGGCGGGGTAGTTACTCTGGAGAACCTTTAGGGCAGCCAGAGAATGTACGAGCAAAGCAGGTTGCGTGTTGATCGTGTCATCAAGCTGATTCTCGGGGCCACACCAAGCTAGTGACGAAAGGGAAAATCCTAATCGCTCGTCGGCTGCCTGAAAGGTTTCCTTCGCTATCGGAAAGGCTTCGGCAAGCTCTTTGCCCATGCCTACGGACTGAGAGCCCTGCCCAGGAAAAACAAAAGCTATTTTCTCAGATGGATGATCCATAGAGCACCTGTATTAACCAAGGGGTTCGCATCGGGTCAAATTTCTGGCACCCAATGCGAACCCCAGCAACAATCAGCCTCTATGCGTGTAGAAATCTACTTCTCTTCTGTGCTGATAACTTCACGGCCCTTATAGTGCCCACAGTTGGGGCAAACAGTGTGCGGCAGCCGCATTTCACCGCAATTTGAGCACTGTACCAGATTGCGCGCCTCTAGCGCGTCGTGGGCTCTGCGTCGATCACGACGTCCCTTGGAGAGTTTTCTTTTTGGTTGAGGTGGCATAATGATACTTCCTTTGAATTAATAATACCTTGAGCTCCGATAGAAATGTGTGACACTCACACGAATGCCTGCCCATTGGGCAGGCTCCGAGATTATACGTGCATGTGGAACGGGTGTCAAGTAGGCTATTGATAAAAATTCGTTCGTTTTGGAACAAAG
>DATEDC010000142.1:0-10369 GCA_035286585.1 Anaerolineales bacterium | reverse complement strand
AGTGATCCTGAACGGACTGGTCCACGAATACCAGCAGATGAACAACTGCGGGCCAGCCACCCTGGCGATGGCGCTCTCTTTCTGGGGCTGGCAGGGCGACCAGCGCGATACGCGCCTCTTCCTGCGCCCCAATTTCGCCAGGGTGGACGACAAGAACGTCTCGCCCGAGGAGATGGTCGTCTTCGTGGAGCGCTTCACCGGGTTGAAAGCCCTGGTGCGGGTCGGCGGCGAGATCGACCTTATAAAGCGCCTGGTCGCCGCCGGCTTTCCGGTGATCATCGAGAAGGGCTTCCAGCCGCCCAAGGAGGCCTGGATGGGCCACTACGAGGTGATCAATGGCTACGACGAGGGGCGCGGCCGCTTCATCGCCCAGGATTCCTATATCATGGCCGATTTCCCCCTGCCCTACGAGCAGGTGGCCGGGCGCTGGTGGCGCGATTTTAACTATACCTACCTTCTAATCTACCCGCCCGAGCGCGAGGCCGAAGCGCTGAGGGTGCTCGGCCCGCATGCCGATCCGCAGTACAACTACCAACAGGCCGCCCAAAGGGCGCTGGAGGAGATCGCCGTTTTGAGCGGCCGCGACCTGTTCTTCGCCTGGTTCGCTCGCGGCACCAACCTGGTCGCCCTGGAGGACTATCCCGCCGCAGCCCAGGCTTACGACCAGGCCTTCGCTGTGTACGCCGGGCTGCCGGAGGAGGAGCGCCCCTGGCGCACCCTGTGGTACCAAAGCGGCCCTTACGCCGCTTACTATCATACGGGGCGCTACCAGGACGTCATCTCCCTGGCGAACACCACGCTCTCTTTTCTCAGCCAGCCCGTGCTGGAGGAGACCTTTTACTGGCGCGGCCTGGCTAAAGAGGGTCTGGGCGACTCCGAAGGCGCGCTCAAGGACCTGAGCAAAGCCGCCAGCCTGAACCCCAACTTCAGCCTGGCGGTGGAAGCGCTGCGCAGCCGCGGCGCCCAGGTGCCCTGAATGCGGGTCTGAGTATGCGAAAACGGATTGTGGCTGGATTTAGCCCTCGACCAGGGATACTGCTACATCAACTGCTCTGTGGTCGTAATCTTTATTCGAAGAAAGCTCTAACATTTACAGTGTCGCTGCACACCACAGTCCCTGGAGTAGCGGGGAACTCATAGATATAAGGGAAGGAGTCGAGATATTGCCAGAAACTAAAGAGGAAGTTGCCGATTCGATCTGTATTGTGGATAACAAAAACGTTCGCAGATGAACGCAACCTGCTGATTTCCTTGACCCTTCGGGCTAAGGGGAGATGGTCAACGAACACAAGTCCCCATTGTTCACCTGTGCCAATTTGATCCCACAGCAGGTCAATCCTCCGAGTTCTGGTGGGAATGAATCGGTACAAAAACTCGTTCAGATAAAGATTAGATGAAGGGCCTGGAACATGCTCAAATGTATGCCAGTCGGTTTTTAAGGACGAGAATTTAGCCAGCCAACGCTCGTCATGGTCTACGGAATGAACCTTGCGCTCATGTTTCCCGCAAATCGAATGAAGTAGTGTCGTCGAATAAATCCCACAGCCAAGTTCTAATACAGGTCCCGTTGTGTTGAGGCACGCGATTGTCAGTGGCACGCTGTGTGTGCCTTGGTTCCCATTCTTGGCTAGAAGGTTGAGTGGATGTGATCGCTTAGTTCGCATGGTACTCAGAGCCACTATCGTCCCTCGTCGAGAAGTTTTATGCTCGCCCAACGATGGACACTATATTCGAACACCACTTTCCTGCCCTCTGGCGTTGATGATCTTTGAAGCAACGATTGGGTGAGTAACAAAGGGGGTAGATTTCGAAGTTCTCGAAACTTTCATCCACACCTACAGAAAAGTTATGGCAATTGTCCAATCATTCGGCATCCTCTTCATCTAAGGTCAGTAAGCGAATGTCTTCTAAGTCAATTTCTCTTCCCGCTGCTTGTTTAGAAGCAATTAGGTCCAGCTTAGACACCACATAGAAAACCTGGCCTTGATATTCCATGGTCGCCCGGTTGCGCCAGGCATCTTCAAACCTGAGTCCTGGTGTGATCGTTTGAATGTCTATTCGAACACGATCTTGAAAAATCGTGATCTCGTGGGCGAGCAATTCCTCAGCAGAGATTAAAGCTGCCGTCCCAAGATTGGCTTCAAGGAGAGAATCTAACAACTTTCGTGCGTTATCTGGGGTCGCATCAATAAGGATGTCTAAATCAAAAGTAGCGCGAGGAACTCCATGCAATACCGCCGCAATTCCCCCGATGACGATATACCGAACTTCATGCTTTTGAAACGATGCGAATACGTCCCGCAACCGGTTGAGCATTTTTCCGCTCGACAATCTTTGGATTGACCTCGAGAATTATATCTGTAAATTGGCACAACAAATCTGCCCGGTCTTTCATCGGCAAATTTTGAAACCAGCGCGCCTTGGCTTGCAGAGTTTCTTCTTGTCGATCATGGCTGATGGCTTTGTTCATGGACAGTAATTCCTGATTTTGAATCCAACTACCAAGACAATTCTACCATTCATCATGATGTTATAATCACGGGCATGCGCAACCGCCGGACGGCTTTCGCCACGCTGATCTTATCGGCTGCTTGCCTGATGGGCTTCTTGGTTTACAATTTACCGCCTGTGCACGAGCGCCTGGCCTGGCGCCTCGACGAGCTGCGCACGCGGGTCAAATACGCCCTCAATCCCCCCGAAGAGGCGCTCTTCCTGCCCCAGGAGGGGTCCCAGCTCACTCCCACACCCACCCTGCCGCCGACGCAAACCGCCACGCCCACTCCTACCCTGCCCGGCCCCACCGAGACGCCGTTGCCTTCGCCGACCCCCACCATCACCCCCACGCCGCTGCCCGAGCGCGTCGTCTTGAGCGGCGTCAAATACGAAGACCAGCACAACCGCTGGAACTACTGCGGTCCAGCCAACCTGTCCATGGCGCTCACTTTCTGGGGCTGGCAGGGGAACCGGGATGTGGTCGGGCGCTATGTCAAGCCCAACGACGATGACAAAAACGTCATGCCCTACGAGATGGAGGACTTCGTCGAAACCCAGACCGATGACCTGGAGGCGCTGGTGCGCTTCGGCGGGGATATCGATTTGCTCAAGCGCATGGTGGCGGCGGGTTTCCCGGTGGTCGCGGAGAAAGGCTACTACGAACGTGATTACACCGGCAAAGTCGGCTGGCTGGGTCATTACCAGTTCGTCACTGGCTACGACGACGCCAAACAGGTCTTGATCGTGCAGGACACTTACATCAAGGAGGGCGAGAATCACGAGTTCCCCTACCCGGTGTTCCTGGAAGGCTGGCGCTCGTTCAATTACACTTTCCTGGTGGTCTACCCGGTCGAGCAGCGCGAGCAGGTGCTCGCCCTGCTCGGTCCCTACGCCGACCCAACCTGGGCTACCCTCCGCGCCCTGGAAGTGGCCCGTCTCGAGACCCAGGCCCTGACCGGCACCAACCTGTTCTTCGCCTGGTTTAACGTGGGCGCCAGCCACGTCAACCTGCAGGAATACGCCGATGCTACATACGCATTCGATTACGCTTTTTCCACGGTCTACGCCAACCTGGCCGAGGGCGACCTGCGCCCCTACCGGATGATGTGGTACCAGACCTGGCCGTACTGGGCGTATTATTACACCGGCCGCTACCAGGACGTGATCAACCTGGCCAATACCACCCTGCTGGAGACGATCAGCGAACCGGTTTTGGAGGAGAGCTTCTACTGGCGGGCCCTGGCGCGTGAAGCCCTCGGCGACCTGCAGGGGGCTATCGACGACCTGCGCGAATCGGTCCGCCTCAACCCCAATTTTGGGCCTGGCTGGGAGCAGCTCAACCGGCTGGGCGCCGGAGGCGGCTGAACATGCCCACTATTCTTCACTTTGCAGACGCCCACATCGACATGGCCAACTACGGGCGGCATGACCCGAACAGCGGCCTGCCCATGCGGGTGATCGATTTCCTGAAATCCCTGGATACCATAATCGACACGGCTATTGATGAGCGGGTGGACCTGGTTCTCTTCGCCGGGGACGCCTATAAGGACCGCAACCCGGCGCCCACTTTTCAGCGCGAGTGGGGGCGGCGCCTGATGCGCCTTTCGCGGGCAGGCATCCCCACCCTGCTGCTGGTGGGCAACCACGATCTCTCCCCTGCCCTGGGGCGCGCCCACGCCCTGGAGACCTTCGACACCCTGGAGGTGCCCCATGTGCGCGTGCTGGATAAGCCCGCCTTCCTTGGCCCGCCAGACCTGGAAGGCATCCCTCTACAGGTGCTGGCCCTACCCTGGATTTCCCGCTCGGGGTTGATGGCGACCCTTGGCTTGGCTGCCGTCGACCCTGCCAAAGTGTACGAAGAGCTGGAAATTCGCCTGACCGAGCTGGTGCACGGCTGGCTGGAAGAGGCGGATGCTTCTTTGCCCATCCTGCTCACCGCCCACGCCTCCGTCCAGGGAGCTGTCTACGGCGGCGAGCGCACGGTCATGCTCGGCGGCGACCTGGTGCTGTCTGGCTCGCTGGTGCGCGATCCCCGCGTGGATTACGTCGCCCTGGGGCATATCCACAAGCCCCAGAATCTCAACCCAAACGCCCACCCGCCGGTGATCTACCCCGGTTCCATCGAGCGGGTGGACTTCGGGGAGGCCGAGGACGACAAATACTTTGTGATCGCCCACGTCGAGCGCGGCCATACGGAAGTCGACTGGCGCAAGCTGGCAGGCATCCGCCCCTTTGTGGACCGCACCCTGCGCCTGGAAAGCCAGGGGGATATCAGTTCCCAACTGTTGAATGCCTTGCCGCCCCCAGCCCGCCTGGAAGGCGCCATCGTGCGCCTGGTGCTCGAATACCCGCGCGATTGGGAAGCGCTGATCGACGAGAGCGCCCTGCGCGAGCACGCCGCAGCGGCGTTCGAGTTTCACCTGGTCAGGCGGCCTCAAATGGAATCCCGCATCCGCCTGCCGGATGACCAGGCGCTGGGCAGCCTGTCTCCCCTCGAGCTGCTCGAAATTTACTGGCGCGCCAGCCACACCGATTCGAAAGAAGTGGAAACCCTCCAGCAGCTCGCAGCCCAGGTCATCCACAGCCTCCAGGCGGAGGATAACCCGTGAACCTGCCCGCCATAAACAGCCTCGAGTGCAGCTTACTGACCAATTCCTGACAGTCTTTACCTCGAATGTGGTATTTGGGATTCGCTAAATTTGGATATAATAAATTTACCTTTCACATTTGCAAGGATTTCGCCTTGTGAACGTATGAACAAATTCGGGCTACCCGCGCCCACGACCCCAGGGGTTGCGACTGGTTGGGCGCTAAGCAAAACGGTGGCTAATCAGACCAGGCAAGCATGGTTCTACACATCTGAAAAGGAAAGGAGCGAATGACCCAAAACCACCCCCTATCCATCTTTTCACTACGATAAAACCAATTATTTATCCTGGAGGATATTCTCAGATGAAACGCACGTTGACAATCCTAATCCTGTTGGCACTGCTGCTCAGCGCTTTTGCCGTCCCCGCTTTGGCGGTGGAAGGGCCGCTTGAGCCGCTCACCCCCCCTCCGTCTGCCGAAACCGGCGAGATGGTGGCTGAGGCCACGCCGTTTTGGTTCGTAGAATTCAACAGCCCGCCCCTCGCTGATGGCGGCAGCCTGCTGCTCACCCAGCGGGACAAGGCCAATTTCCGAGGGGCTGCCCAGCGCGCTGGCTTGATCTACAGCGAGCGCTACGCTTTCGATACGCTCTGGAACGGCCTCTCGATCGAGATCGGCTCTTCTCAGCTAAGCAAACTGGCGCGTCTCCCGGGTGTGCAGGCGATCTATCCGGTGGCTGTTATCGATATCCCGGAGACCACGGTAGCCGATCCTGAACTGGCTACTGCCCTGGCAATGACCGGCGCGGATATCGCTCAGAGCGAACTGGGCTACACCGGCGCAGGGGTAAAAGTGGCGGTGATGGACACCGGGGTCGACTACGATCACCCCGACCTGGGGGGCTGTTTTGGACCCGGTTGCCGCGTGTTCACCGGCTGGGACTTCGTTGGCGATGCTTTCAATGCCAACCCGGGCGCTCTTAGCTACAACCCGCTCCCCTCGCCCGATCCCGATCCGGATGACTGCAATGGGCACGGCACGCACGTCTCCGGCATCGTCGGCGCCAATGGCGCGGTGGTGGGCGTGGCGCCTGAGGTGAGCTTCGGCGCGTACCGCGTCTTCGGCTGCGATGGCTCTACCACCGCCGACATCATGATCGCGGCTATGGAGATGGCCCTGGCGGATGGCATGGATGTGCTCAATATGAGCATCGGCTCTGCCTTCCAGTGGCCCCAGTACCCTACCGCCGCCGCCAGTGACCGCCTGGTGAATATGGGCATGGTGGTGGTGGCCTCGATTGGCAACAGCGGCGCTAACGGCGTGTACTCATCCGGCTCGCCCGGCCTGGGCAAGAAGGTCATCGGCGTGGCTTCGTTCGATAACAGCCACGTCCAATTGGCGACTTTCACTGTAACGCCGGCGAATATCACCGCAGGGTATGGGAACGCGGCTGCGGCGCCCCCCGCCCCAACCTCCGGGAGCCTGCCGATGGGGAAGAGCGGCACGCCAGCCTCAGCCGCGGATGCATGTAGCGTAGGCGGCGTCAGTCCCTTCACGCCCGGGCAGTTTGCCGGCCAGGCCGTTTTGATTCGCCGGGGGACGTGCACTTTCCACGAAAAGTCGCTGAACGCCCAAAATGCTGGCGCCGCGGCTGTTGTGCTATACAACAACGTAGCGGGACGCTTCAGCCCGACCGTTGCCGGCTCCCCGCCAATCACGATCCCGGTGGTGGCGATTTCCGATGCGGAAGGCGTGGCGATCAACAACGCAATTGCCACAGCACCCCAGACACTGAACTGGAGCGATCAGACCGGCACTTTCCTCAACCCGACGGGCGGCCTGATCTCCTCGTTCAGCTCCTACGGCCTCTCGCCCGATCTGGCACTCAAGCCGGACATCGGCGCTCCGGGTGGTCTGATCCGCTCGACCTACCCGCTTGAACAAGGTGGTTTCGCCACGATCAGCGGCACCTCGATGTCCTCACCGCACGTGGCTGGCGCGGTCGCCCTGCTGTTGCAGGCCTGGCCGAACACCCCCTCCCAGGCGGTGCGCGGCATCCTGATGAACAGCGCGGATCCGAAACCATGGTGGGGCAACCCCGGGCTGGGTTTCCTGGATAACGTCCACCGCCAGGGCGCGGGCATGCTCGACATCGACGACGCCATCCTGGCGACCACCAAGATCGAGCCAGGAAAGATCGCCGCGGGTGAGTCACAGTTTGGGGTGATCACGGAGACACTGATAATCGAGAACAACGGTTTCACAGACATCGCCTACGACCTGTCCTTCGTCAACGCCCTATCCACCGGTGGGGTGATTACCCCCTCGTTCTTCTTGTCGAACGCGAGCGTCAGTTTCAGTGCGCCGAGCGTCATGGTGCCGGCGGGAGGTACAACCAGTGTCGAGGCGACGATTAATCCCGCAACAGGCCCGGTCAACGGGCAGTACGGCGGCTACATCGTCTTCACCCCGCAGGGCGGCGGTCAGGTCTACCGGGTGCCGTTCGCCGGCTTCGTGGGCGACTACCAGGGCATCCAGGTATTCACCGGGGGCTTCCCGTTCCTGGGCAAGCTCAACTCGTGCACGCCGCCGGCTTTGTTGCGCGGCAATGACTGCTTTGGCACCGGTTCTTACTCGGTCTTCCCCGCTGGCGCCACCTACACGATGGCGGATGCCTTCAACATTCCGTTCTTCCTGGTGCATCTCGATCACCAGGTGGCGAAGTTCCGCGTGGAGTTGTTCGCCGCCGGCTCGAACAAAGCCTGGCACCGCGCTTACGACGAAGTATATGTGGGTCGCAATAGCACCACGACCAGCTTCTTCGCCTTCCCGTTCGATGGCACCACCTTCGCCGGCAGCAGGACCTATACGCTGCCGGATGGCACCTATTACGCGGTCGTATCTGTGCTCAAAGCCAATGGCGATGATAGCAACCCGGCTCACTGGGAAAGCTGGACCTCGCCGAACTTTGGGATCGACCGGCCTTAGGAGAACTGGCTGGAGAGGATTTGAAGTAGAAAGATCACGAAAGGAATATGCATACCGCTCGGGCGACTGCCCGGGCGGTATGGCAAAAAATTTACCCATAATAAAAAAGGAGATTGAGATGAAAAAGGTAACAATTGCTGTCCTGCTTACGCTGATCTTAGTGCTTGGCGTGGTTGGTTTTGCCAGCGCCATCACCGATGGAGAGTTGGATGGCGAGGGCCACCCCTACGTGGGGCTGATGGTAGCCCAGCTTGCCGATGGCACGCCGCTTTGGCGCTGCAGCGGCACGCTGCTTTCCCCCACTCTATTCCTCACCGCGGGCCACTGCACGGAGGCCCCTGCGGCGCACATCGAGATCTGGTTTGACGCCGACGTCGAATCAGGCATCCCCGGCAACGGCTATCCGTTCAATGGTGACGTGGGTGGGACGCCGTACACGCACCCGCAATATAATCCCAACGCCTTCTACCTCTTCGACCTGGGCGTGGTGGTCCTGGATGAGCCCTTCCCCATGGCTGACTACGGCGTACTGCCCCAGTTGAACCAACTGAACACATTGAAAACGCGCCGCGGCCTGCAAGACGTCACTTTTACGGCGGTTGGCTACGGCCTCCAGCAAATCAATCCGGTTTTCGTCCAATCTGCCCGGGTTCGCATGCTGGCCAGGCCGCACCTGATCCAGATCAATGGCGGCATTGTCGGCGATTTCTCTTTGATGTTGTCGAACAACCACTCGACTGGCGGTACCTGCTTTGGCGACTCCGGCGGTCCCAATTTCATTGACAGAACCAATGTGATTGGCGGCGTGACATCCTTTGGCCTCAATGGGAACTGCGCGGGCACCGGCGGTGTGTACCGCGTCGACAAGGCTGATGATCTTAACTGGCTCTACGGTGAGTTTGGCAGTCATTTGCCGTAACCTAGTAGCTGACGACCTCTGTTGCAGAACTAAGCCCTTGGGCTAGCCGAGGGCTTAGTTCTGTTCGCTCTGAGTAGGAGCGTTGTAGAAGCGAAGTATAAGCTGCCCGCACTTCGTAGGCCACGCAAAATGAACGAATGGGTTTCTTATCTATAGGAGAATAGTATGAATAAAAGTATCTTCAAAGTGTTTTCTTTAATCACGATAATGGCTTTAATGTTTATGGGTGTGCCCATGCAGAGCACACAGGCGGCAACGCCAACGGAGCTTTTCTTTTCGGAATATATAGAAGGCTCGAGTTTTAACAAAGCCCTTGAAATCTACAATGGAACCGGTACCGCAATCGACCTTGCTACGGGCGCTTATAGCGTCGAAATGTATTTCAACGGGGCTACAACCGCTGGACTGACGATAAACCTGAATGGTGTCGTTGCAAATGGCGATGTTTTTGTAGTTACTAATGCCAGTGCCGACCCGGCTATTCTTGCTCAAGCAGATCAAGTTACAACGACAACTAGTTGGTATAACGGCGATGATGCTGTCCTTCTCAAAAAGGGTAGTGCCGTCATCGATTCTTTTGGACAAGTTGGTGTTGACCCCGGCTCTGAATGGGCTGGTGGGGGTCAGGATGACACCTTGCGCCGGGCTGAAACCGTCTGCGCTGGCGACACCAATCCCAACGATGCCTTTGACGCTTCTACGGAATGGGTTGTCTTTGCAAACAATACGTTTAGTGGTTTGGGTGCCCATACCGCAGATTGTGACGGTACAACAACCGCAGAACCGAAGATCAACGAGTTCTCTGCCAGCACTACGGGCACAGATGTTGAGTATGTCGAGATCTTTGGCACGCCCAATACCGGCTACTCGACTTATACCGTGCTTGAGATTGAAGGGGATGGCAGTGGCGCAGGCGTTGTAGATGAGGTCATCAGCCTGGGTACCACGGATGCCAATGGCTTTTTCCTCGTCAATCTGCCGGCGAATGCGCTGGAAAATGGGACGATATCCCTCCTGCTCGTTCTGAACTTCACGGGCGCACTCAATGATGATCTCGACACCAACAATGACGGCGTCTTCGATGTCACGCCTTGGGATTTAATTGTAGATTCAGTCGCCGTGAATGATGGCACCGCGGGCGATAACACCTACGGTGTCCCAGCCCTCGGCCCGAACTACGACGGCCTCAGCAGCTTCGCCCCCGGCGGCGCTTCGCGCATTCCGGATGGCTTTGATACCGATTCCGCGACGGATTGGGTGCGTAATGACTTCGACCTGGCGGGCATCCCCCCCTTTCCCGGTACGATCGTTCTGGGTGAAGCCTACAACACCCCTGGCGCACCGAATGAAGTGTTCGTTCCCCCGCCTGAAGCCTGCGGC
>DATEDC010000141.1:0-8334 GCA_035286585.1 Anaerolineales bacterium | reverse complement strand
GGGGGCGGGTGAAGGAGCGCTGAAGTGCCGCGGCTGAGCGTCTGGCTGATCCGCTTCTCCCTGGCGTACCTTGCCCTAGGGTTCACCTTCGGCAGCCTGCTGCTGTTCCACAAGGGCATCCCCCTGCACCCATTGCTCTGGAGGCTGCTGCCCGCCCACATCGAGTTCGTCCTGTTCGGCTGGACAGCCCAATTAGCGATGGGGATGGCTTTCTGGATTCTGCCCCGCTTCCCCAGCCCGCCGGTGCGCGGGGACGAAAACCTGGCCTGGGCAGCCTTCGTCCTGGTCAACGTGGGCGTCTGGCTGCTCGCCTTGGCGCCGTTCAGCTCAGCAAGCGCCTGGCTGGCTTTCTCCGGCCGGCTGGCCGAGGCGGGGGGCGTGCTCGCATTCGCACTGCACGCCTGGCCGCGGGTGAAGGGAGTGTGAGGGGGGTCGTTACCGCCACCCAGTGATATACTTCCCCAATCCAACCCCAACCCTCCCGGAGGTCCGCCGTCATGCGCCTGCGCCAGCTCACCCTCGCCATCCTGCTCCTCTACGCACTGCTGACTGCATACACCGTCATCGGTGGCTTCTTTGGGCGGGCTTACCAGCCGTTCTTCACCCCGCTGGTCTCGTTGTTATCTTTTACCTTCGCCCTGCTGCACGCCGGGCAGTTCCTGGGCTGGCGCTCCGCCCTGCTAATGCTCATCTTGACTTTCGCGGTCAGTCTGCTGTTCGAAAGCGTGGGGGTGGCTACCGGCTGGGTTTACGGCGCTTATCATTACACCGACAAGCTGGGTCCCATGTTCCTCGGCCTGGTGCCTTACCTCATCCCGGTCGCCTGGTTCATGATGACCTATCCCTCCTATGTGATCGCCCGGCGGCTGGCGCCGGCAGGCTGGGAGAATCGCTGGGGACGGCTGAAGCTGGCTGGCCTGGTCGCCCTGGTGATGACCGCCTGGGACCTGGCGATGGACCCGATGATGGTTGCGGGCGGTCACTGGGTGTGGGACCAGCCCGGGGCGTACTTCGGCGTGCCCCTGCAGAACTACTGGGGCTGGTGGCTGACGATCTTCGTCACCTTCGTTTTGTTTTTATATTTGGGAAACCACCAGCCGGGCGAAGGCGCCCATGGAGATGGGCGCTTTACCCGCCTGGCGGTATTCAGCTACGCCATCATCGGGCTGAGCAGCGTGCTGGTGGACTTTCAGAACGGGCTGGGTGGGCCAGCCCTGGCAGGCTTGTTCGCCATGCACCCCTGGGTACTGCTGGCCTGGCGGCGGTCTTAAGGCTTCGCCAGCAGCTCCTCCAGCCTTGCTCTGGAGCGGGCTTCCACGGCCGCGTGCTGGCTCTCACCGTGGGAATCCATGGTTACCACGGCGGGGAAATCTTCCACCAGGATCACCCACATGGCCTCCGGTACGCCGAATTCGAGCTTATGCACGCCCAGCACCTGCCTGACCGTCTGAGCGATCAGCGAAGCCGCGCCGCCCACGGCGTGGAAATAGACGCCGGGCATTTCCTGGCAGGCAGCCAGCGTCTTGGGTCCCATACCGCCCTTGCCAATCACGCCTTTCACTTTGAAGTGGTGCATCACCTCGCCCTGGTAGGGCTCCTCGCGTGTGCTGGTGGTAGGCCCGGCAGCAACGAAGTGGTACTCGCGGGTGTCTAGCCCGGCGACCACCGGGCCGCAGTGGTAGATCACGCCGCCGTCCAGCAGAGGCTTGATTGCGGCGTACACCTCCAGGTCGTCGCCCTGAGGCGGGCGCGTCTTGTGGATGAAGGTTTCCACCATCCACTTGTGGGCCGCGTCACGCCCGGTGATCATCACACCGGATAGCGCCACCGGCTCGCCCACTTTCAGGCTGTGGATAGTCTCATCGCTGATAGGGATATTGATCTTGCGCAAGGTAACCTCCCAGTGCTATTGATAGCTGGCAACACCGTCCTGCCAGGTCATGCGCCGACGGCGGTAAGCCCAGCACATATACGAAACCGAGACGAAGTAGCTGGCGGGCAGGCGGTTCAGGCTGGTGATCCGGGTCCCCAGCACGGTGGTGGCGCCGCCAAAGCCCATCGGGCCGATGCCGAGCTGGTTGGCTTCCCCGGTCAGGCGCTCCTCCAGCGCCCTCAGCTCGGGGTTCGGGTTAGCCTCCTCGAGCTGGCGGAAGAGGGTCTCCTTGGAGGCGTAATAGGACGAGCCGCGGTCGCCGCCGATCGCCACGCCCAGGATCCCCGGAGCGCAGCCTTTGCCCTGAGCTTTATGCACCGCATCCAGCACGACTTTGCGCACGCCGGCCATGTCGCGCCCGGCGCCGAGCTGGGCGTTGGGCAGCGAATACTGCGCCCCTACGTTCTCGCAGCCGCCGCCTTTGAGCATCAGCTCGATGGACAGGGCATTGCCTTCGATTTCATGAAAGTGCACCGTGGGGAAGTATTCACCCCCCAGGTTGTTCCCGCTGTTTGCCCCGGTCAGCGAGTCCACCGAGTTGGGGCGCAGGTAGGCTCGCTTTGTGGCTTGCGCCACAGCGGCTTCGATTTGCTGGCGCAGCGCCCGCGTGCTCCAGCCTTCCGGGTAGTATACGTAGAAAATCGGCGTGCCGGTGTCCTGGCAGATAGGGGTGGAATTCCGCCGCGCCAGCTCGACATTTCCCAAAATGCTTTCCAGGGCGCTGCGCGCCGCCGAGCCCGGCGCTTCTGCCTGCACCGCCCGGCGCAGGGCGATTTCCACGTCCTGCGGCAGGTCGGTGGCGGCTAAGCGGACGAGCTCAAGGATGTGCTCGGTCAGGTCTTGCATGGTTACCTCCAGAAATCAGGCGCTATGGCTCAGGACGGAGGCGTATTTCCCGCCCTGATCTACTCTTTCCACATCCATCATACCGCCAAACTTTGCCAAAATCGAGTGACAACCTGCCCGCTCTGGAGCGCCAGGTGTCAGGTTTGGGGGTATTTTCATGTCCAATCTGATGTAAAATATACTGATGCGGTGAGAGATATAAATGAGGAGGTGCGTACAGTCAATGATCAGGAAAATTTTAACCGTACCAAATTGGGTTAGGTTACTCAATATTTTTTACAAGGAGTGAAGAAATGAATCGCAAAAACCTATTGATGGTTTTGATCGCCATCCTGGTTATGATGTCACTGGTCCTCAGCGCCTGCCAGCCGCAGGCTGTAGCTCCCACTGAAACCCAGGCGCCCTCGGGCGAGGAGCCCATGGCCGATCAGGTCGAGGTTTTCTCCTGGTGGACGGGCGGCGGTGAAGCCGCTGGCCTGAACGCCATGATTGTCGTGTTCAATCAAAAGTATCCGAATGTCGAGTTCGTCAACTCCGCCGTTGCTGGCGGAGCCGGCACCAATGCCCGGGCTGTATTGGCCACCCGCCTGCAATCCGGCGACCCGCCCGATAGCTGGCAGGGGCACGCCGGCCAGGAGCTGATTGGCACCTACGTCAAGGATCAGAAGCTCGAGCCGCTCAACGACCTGTACGCGGAGCAGGGCTGGCTGGAGGTCATGCCCGAGACGCTGATCCCGCTCATCTCGCAGGATGGCAATATCTACTCCGTGCCGGTCAATATCCACCGCGCCAACGTGCTGTGGGCCAATCCCACGCTCCTGCAAGCCAACAACGTTTCCATGCCCACCAGCCTGGACGAGTGGTTTGCCGCCATGGATACCCTGCAGGCGGCCGGCGTCACCCCGCTGGCGATGGGCGAGCAGTGGACCGCCATGCACCTGCTCGAAACCGCCCTGCTCGCCAGCCTGGGAGCGGATGCTTATAACGGCCTGTGGGATGGCTCCACCGACTGGGGCAACGCCGCGGTCACTAAGGGGCTGGAGGACTTCGTCAAAGTGCTCAGCTACACCAACCCAGACGCCGCTTCGCTGAGCTGGCAGGACGCCGCTCAACTGGTGGTTGATGGCAAGGCAGCCTTCAACGTGATGGGCGACTGGGCGGAGGGCTTCTTCCGCGAGCTGGGGAAGACCCCGCGAACGGATTACGAGTGGGCCGCTGTGCCCGGCACCGGCGGCAACTTCCAGTTCCTGTCCGACAGCTTCGTGCTGGCGGTCGGCGCGCCCCATCGTGATGCGGCCATCGCCTGGCTGATCGTCGCCGGCTCCAAGGAAGGCCAGGACGCCTTCAACCCTGTCAAAGGCTCCATCCCGGCCCGTAGTGATGGCGACCGCAGCCTTTATGGGGAATACCTGCAGTCGGCCATGGATGACTGGGCAAGCAACCGCGTGGTCGGCAGCCTGACCCACGGCGTAGTCGCCAACGACTCCTGGAAGAGCGAGATCGACACTGCCCTGGGCCTGTTCCTGCAAGACAAGAACGTCGGGACCTTCCAGGCCGCCCTGGTCGCGGCTTGCCAGGCTTCCGGCCCCTGCCAATAACGTTTGTGTGAAAGAGTGGCCTGCGGCCCACGCCGCAGACCACTCTTTTGGATGGATCCGCTAGACTGGAAGCGGCGCCGCCTCAACTGCATAAATAAATCATGTCCAACCGCAAAGATAACCTTCTCGGATTTGCCCTGGTCCTGCCCTCCATCGTCGCCGTGGGTATTTTTGTGTACGGCTTCATCGCCTGGTCGGTGCGCGTCTCCTTCAGCCAGTGGAAAGGCCTGACGCCCGATTACACCTTTGTGGGCTTGAAGAACTACCTGGGTTTGTTCCAGGATCCCCGTTTCCTCATCGATGTGCGCAATACAGTCATTTTTACCCTGGTCTTCGTGCTGGGCTCACTGCTGCTCGGCCTGGGCCTGGCGATCCTGCTGGATCAGCGCCTACCGGGCGAGGCTTTCTTCCGCAGCCTGTTCCTGTTTCCGATGGCGATCTCATTCATCGTCACCGGTGTGGTGTGGCGCTGGATGATGAATCCGGCAGCGGGCGACCGCATCAGCGGCTTCAATCTCATCTTCGCTCAATTAAGGCTGGATTTCCTGATCAGCCAATGGCATCTAACCCCCAACTGGGGCATTGCCGCCATCGCCCTGGCGGCGATCTGGCAGATGTCTGGCTATACCATGGCGCTTTACCTGGGCGGGCTGCGCTCGATCTCTGAAGAGCTGCGCGAGGCCGCCCGGGTGGACGGCGCCAGCGAGCTGCAGATCTACTGGCGCATCATTCTGCCCTTGTTATGGCCGGTCACCCTCAGCGCGGTGATCATCCTGGGTCATATCTCGCTCAAGGTGTTCGACCTGATCATCGCCGTAGCTGGCAAACAGCTTCCCCTGGACGTGCCGGCCATCTACATGTGGCAAACTACCTTTGACGGGTTGTTCTACGGGCGCGGCGCCTCGATCGGCATTTTGCTGCTCGTCAGCGTGGCGGCGCTGATCATCCCCTACCTGTACTATTCACTACGCAGCGAGAGGGAAATATGAGCAGCCGGGTTTCGCTATTCCGCAATGGGGGTGGTTTCCGGGTCAAGTACCTGCTCTTTGTCCCCCTCCTATTCATGACCGTGTTCTATTTAGTGCCGCTATACGTCATGCTGGTGACCGGTTTCAAGAGCTTCGAGGAAGTCAGCTTGCAGACCATGTGGAACCTGCCGCGCGGCATTCACTTTGACAATTATTTTGCCGCCTTCGAGAAGCTGCTGCCTCACCTGAAGAACAGCTTTTCCATGGTCGTCCCGGCCGCGATCATCTCTTCCATCGTGGGCTCGATCAACGGCTTCGTGCTCTCCCGCTGGCGTTTTCCGGGATCGCAGATCATCTTCCCGCTGCTGCTGTTCGGGATGTTCATCCCTTACCAGAGCATCCTGATCCCGCTGGTGGTCTTCATGCGCAATATTGGGCTGGCTGGCTCGATCCCCGGGTTGGTGCTGGTGCACGTGATCTATGGCATCCCCATCACCACGCTGACCTTTTACGGCTACTACATGACGGTCCCCAAGGAGCTGGTCGAGGCGGCGCGCATCGATGGCGCAGCCCTGCTGGGCACTTACCGCCATATCTTTCTGCCGATCTCGGCGCCGGCGTTTGTGGTCGTGCTGATCTGGCAGTTCACCTCCGCCTGGAATGACTTCCTCTTCGCCGTCTCGCTGACTGGCTCGGTGAATTGGCCGGTGACGGTGGCCTTGCAGAACATGGCTGGCAGCCAAATTATTGCCTGGAACGTCCAGATGGCTGGCTCTCTCCTGGCCGCCCTGCCCACTCTGCTGGTGTACGTGCTCCTGGGGCGCTATTTCCTGCGCGGCCTGATGGCTGGCGCTTTGAAGGGATAAGCTTTACGCCTGCCTGAGCGCAGGGGTGCAAGCCCCGCAATCGAATGCCTGAGCGGAGGGGCGCCGGCCCCGCAGTCGAAGGCTTGAGCGGATATAAAAAAATAAACGCCCGGCGTAAAGCGGGCGCTGAAATCGGGGCAGCAAAACGGCTGTCCCGGTGTTTTTAACCGGCTATCCGCCGGTTTCCAGGCGCTCGCTCAGTCCGGCGCACAAAGCCGCATAAGTGTGTTTGAAAGCTGCGGCACGGTCGAGTCTCCCGGCCTCGTCTTCCAGGCGTTTGAGCAGCACCATCAGGTGCGGCGCCCATTTAGACGGGTCCGGCTCAACCTGGACCAGCTCGCTGGCAAAATCGTAGACCAGGCAACGTGCTTCAACGGATGTGCTCATAGTTACCTCCTCGCCTCGTGATGGGCTTAATCAGTTTAAACGTCTAAGCCTCGCAAGATGTTACTTGCATAAAAGACAGTTGAAACCCTACACGCATTACCCCTGATGGTTGGGTATCTCTACCTGGTTTATATTAATAGACGCCGATGGAGCGATATAGTTTCGACTGAAATGAATGGCTTAATTGAACTTTAAACACTATAGAATGGGAATTGCAAATTTCCCCCGTTTGAAGCGCGGGCAGAGAATCTTCCCCCAAGAATATCCACCTGCTAGCCCTCGCTTGCGTGATCCCGGTTTTTCTTATAAACTGATCATTACATGGATAAATTTGCATCAATAAGCTATCCCGGCATATACGGAGGGACTATATGAGCGATCAGTCTGAACCCCAGCCGCTTGATCTAATTCGAGATCAAAACGCTATGATAATCAATTATCTTAAAGCAATCAATGAGCAGCTCAATGCCTCTAGGACGACATATCGGCATGTGAAAATTGAAGATATCAACATGCCCTTCATCGCGATGGTTGGCTTCATGATTAAGATCACTCTGGCTTCGATTCCGGCGGCATTGATCATCGCCCTTCTCTGGTTGCTGGTCATGCTTGTATTCGGTGGTTTGCTAGCAGGCTGCACCAGAGTATTATTCTAGAGCGGCGTTTTCTGCAAGGTTCGCAGCCGCCTGACACATGCCACTGCTCTGGCTATCACTGGCGTTCCTAACCGGCATCGCGCTGTCCGAGTACCTGGGGCTGCCCGCGGTCACCTGGCTAGGCCTGGCGGGCTTGGCTCTGGCCGCTCCCCTGCTCCGGCGATTCTGGCGGCGCCTTTTTACTGGCTCCTCTGGTTGGAGCCGCCTGGTTGCCGGGCTGGTAGGCGCCCCACTCTCCAAGCTGCAGCCCCCGCTCCTCTGGTGGGCGATCCTGGCCGCGTTTGCCTTGGGCGGGGCACGCTTTCAGCTCGGGCTTCCCGATTTGAACGCCCCGGGGATGATCGCCAGCTACAACGGCAAGGCGGAGCGTCTATTCGTCGAGGCGGTCGTGGTGGCGCCTCCCGACCAGCGCGACCGCTACACCAACCTGCGCCTCGAAGTCGAGCGCCTGCGCCCGGAGGGCGAGGAGCTGTTCGAACCTGTCCACGGCCTGCTGTTGGCGCGCCTCTCCGCAGCGGTCGACTGGCGCTACGGCGACCGGCTGCTCCTGGAGGGCTGGCTCGAGACTCCGCCGGAGTTCGAGAGCTTTTCTTACCGGGATTACCTGGCCCGGCAGGGGATTTACGCTTACATGCCTTCGGCAAGCGCGGAACGGCTGGCCACAGGCGAGGGGAACCCAATACTGCGCAGGATATACGACCTGCGCGAGCGCGCCCTGGAGCTGGTCCATCGCCTGTACCCGGACCCGGAAGCCTCCCTGCTGGCAGGTATTCTGCTGGGGGTCGAGACCGGCATCCCGCAGGAGGTGCAGCGGGCTTTCGCCGATACCGGCACCGCCCATATTATCGCTATCAGCGGATTCAACATCACTATCTTGAGCGGGCTGTTCACGGTGGTCTTCATCCGCCTGCTGGGAAAAGGGCGGCGCTACCTGGCGGCGGTCTTGAGCGCGGTGGCCATCGCCCTGTACACCCTGCTGGTGGGGGCGGGTGCCGCCGTCGTGCGGGCAGCCATCATGGGCGGGCTGGCGCTGCTGGCACGCCAGATCGGGCGGCGGCAGCAGGGGCTGAACAGCCTGGG
>DATEDC010000140.1:0-3977 GCA_035286585.1 Anaerolineales bacterium | reverse complement strand
TGAGTATCAGGCAGGGTTTTCAAATATTCCCATCCGCTGAGGAAGTCGGACACGAACTGTTCAGGGGAGATATTGCCCAGTATGCCCGGAACGTCTCCAGTATCGAGCGAGCTGGTGCCTCCCTGCCGGGAGAGCAAATCGACAGCCAGGGCGATGTACCCTGCTTGCGCCAGGCGGCGGGTGACATCCTTGATGTGCTCGGTCAGGCCACGATTCTCATGGCAGACGAGCACAACAGGAAAGGGCCCCTCACCAGCCGGGTTGGCCAGATAGCCAAGCAGGGTGGCATCCACACCGGAGAACTGGATGTCCTGTCCGGTGATTGCCCCTGTTGGGGTGGCCTCGGTCAGCGCAGACTCGGTTGAACTTTCAGCCTGCGCCTCGGCGGCGGGGGATGTCGCAGTCGCCTCAGGCTGCGCGCCAGTCCCGGGTGTGTTCGTCACCGTAGCGATGGATGTCTTTTCGGGCGGCGCACATCCTGCCAGGATCGTGTTTGCCAGCAGCAGACTGCCGGTGACGCCTGCGATCAGCTTCAGCGCTTCTCGCCTGGAAAGATGACCCTCTTGATAGTCCTCGGCGAATTCTTCCACCAGGTATTGTTGAAAGATATTCATCGTTCGCCTCCTTTGTCGGTATGGGATGCACCCGACAATAAAATCGGGCAGATCAGCGCGTTCGCCTTAACAAAAGCTGGGATATCAGACCTCGCAGAAAACCTCAGGCGCGATCAACCCTTCACTCTCCTGGCAGCGCCGTTCGAAATATTCGTCTAGGTCGAGCAGCTCGACCTCTTCGCCGCGAATATCCAGATAGATAAGCGCTGTATTATTCTGATAATTGGCTTCCAGCAGGATGCCCTCCGGGTTGGCAGTCGATTTGAGCGCGTAATAGCCATCCCTGACCGCCCCCAACTGGATGGACTGGCCATCCAGAAAGGATTTATACGTATCCCCCCAGCCCACCGACAACCCCTGCAGCGTGTGCCCGCATCCACGATAGCGCTTGAGCGGAGAAAAGCCCTCGTGCTCGCTGTCAATGATATCCGTATCGATCACGCAGTACGACAGTTTGCCGCTGCTGCTGACCAGCTCATCCAGCCCGCCAGATGGCGATAATGTCCACAGCTCGTAGATGGAAAATTCCTCGAAGTGCCAGTGATCGTGCCCCGCGTGCCAGATAAACTCGCCTACCAGGCGATCGAACTGGGTATCAGCCTGCCCAAAAACGTGCTGTACGACTCTCGTCTTCCGCGTCTCCGAGTTGAATTCACCTTCCAGTTCGAGCGGCCCCGCGCCGCTGTTCCAGATCGTATTCGACAGGCGAAGCTCACGCGAGCCATCCGGCAGGGTAACGATCTCCAGGTCGTATGGCGGCAAGGTGCGCAGGTCGGGGAGCAGCAGCCCTAAGGTTTCATCATGTGACATCGAACCCGGCAGCGAGCCATCGTCCGGCTCGGGCAATGACATTTCGGGCCCAGGGGCGATGCTGATGGGGTTGAGGATGAGGCGGTGATCCCGCGCCTGCGAGCTAGAGGCCGCCAAGGCGGGTGAAGCCGACCAGACTCCCAGCAAAGCTACCACCGCCATCAGCAGTATCAAGCGGCACCGCGTTCTCAAGCGAAAATTCCCGCTTACCTGGGTAAATAGCCTCCTGAACAAAATTCCTATCATGGCACCAAGAAGAATAAGATTAGGACGAATATGATCTAAATATGATACTATGCAAAGATGGGTGGCAGATTAAAAATGATTAAGCGTGATCGACCTGTTCGTCATTGAGTATAATTAGCCCCTGCTTGTGCTGGCGCACAATGATAAACTAAAAATAACTCCACCGAGGATCTCTGCATGCCCATCCCAAGTCCTTTCCACCCGCGCACGTCTGCCTTGATGGAAAGCCACGAGTGGCGCGATTGGTCTGGCTACCTGGCGGCTTCGCTTTACGAGCCGCTGCACGACCGCGAATACTACGCCATTCGCTCTTCGGCAGCCCTGATCGACGTCTCGCCCCTGTTCAAGTATGAGATCCGCGGTCCCGACGCCGAACGCCTGCTGGATCGCATCATCACCCGCGACGCAAACCGCTGCGCGGTCGGTCAGGTGCTCTACACGCCCTGGTGCGACGACGATGGCAAGGTGATCGACGACGGCACCGTCACCCGCCTGGCGACCGATCGTTTCCGGGTCACCTCAGCCGACCCCAACCTGGCCTGGTTCCAGGACTGCGCCTGGGGCATGCAGGTGGAAATCCAAGATGTCTCGGCTGAGCTGGCTGCGCTGGCGCTGCAAGGTCCCAACGCCCGGGTAATCCTTCAACAGGTTATACAGGGGATCGACCTGCAGGGTTTGAAATTCTACCGCGCCGCCCCGGCGTGCCTGGGAGATCTCCCACTGTATGTCAGCCGCACCGGCTACACCGGCGACCTGGGCTATGAATTATGGGTCGCACCCGAGGGCGCTCTGATATTATGGGACGCTCTCATCGAGCACGGCGAGGGCTACGGGATCACGCCCGCCGGTATGCTGGCGCTGGACCTGGCTCGCATCGAAGCCGGGCTGGTGATGATCCAGGTCGATTACATCTCGACCCGTCACGCACTGATCGAAGAGCAGAAATCCTCCCCATTCGAGATCGGCCTGGGCTGGGCGGTGGACATGAAAAAGAAAAGCTTCGTGGGTAAACGCTCTCTTCAGGCGGAACTGGCCCGCGGCTTCACCTGGCGGCTGGTGGGCGTAGAAGTGGATTGGAACTCGCTGGAAAATATCTATGCGCAATTCGACCTGACTCCCCGCCTGGCTGGGCGAGCTTCCCGGGTCGCCGCGCCGGTTTACCAGGGCGGAGAGCAGATCGGGCAGATGACCAGTCACGCCTTCTCACCCCTGCTGAAAAAATACCTCGGCATCGCTTCGATTAAAAGCCAGCACGCCAGCTACGGCGCCAGGGTAAGCGTGGAAGTGACCGTTGAATACACCCGCCAAAAAGCCCAGGCGACCCTGGTGGCGCTGCCCTTCTACAACCCGCCCAGAAAGCGAGCCTAGAAATGCATGCCGCTACCCGTAAAGAATACGACATTATCGTGATCGGCGGCGGGCATAACGGGCTGGTCAACGCCGCCTACCTGGCTCGGGCCGGAAAGAAAGTATTGCTGCTCGAAAAACGCCATGTGCTAGGCGGCGCCAGCGTGACCGAGGAAATCTTCCCCGGCTTCAAGTTCACCGTGTTCTCCTACGTGGTCAGCCTGTTCAGGCCCGAGATCATCCGCGACCTGAACCTGACCCGTCACGGCTTGATGATCCTGCCTCTCGAGAGCACCCTGACCCCCCTGCCGGATGGGCGCTACCTTTACCGCGGGCCAGATCACTTTGAGACCTACCGAAATATAGCCATGTTCTCCCGGCGCGATGCCGACGCTTACGAGGACTACAGCCGCGAAATGTACTTCATGGCCAAGGCGGTCAAGTACATCTTAGGCGTCATCCCTCCGCAACCCAGCAGCCTGCACCCTAAAGAGCTGCGTGGCCTGTTGGGGATGGCGCAGCACTTCCTGGGCTTACCCGCCGAGCAGTTCAACACCCTGGTGCGCCTGATGACCATGTCATCCGCCGATTTTCTCCTCCGCTGGTTCGAATCGGAGCCGCTGCTGGGCACGCTCTCGGCCAGCTGCATCATCGGCACATTCCTGGGTCCGCGCTCGCCGGGCACAGCTTACGTGTTGCTGCACCATTACATGGGGGAGATCGACGGCGCTTTTCGGGCCTGGGGTTTTGCCAAAGGCGGCACGGGCGGCATTGCAGGGACCATCGCCAGCGCAGCCCGCAGCCTGGGCGTCCACATCCGCAGCTCAACGCAGGTGAGCCAGGTGATCGTTAAGGATGGTAAAGCCGCTGGCGTGGCGTTGTCGGATGGAGAGGAGATCTATGCCAGGGTGGTGGTCTCCAGCCTGGACCCGTATCACACCTTCCTGAAGCTGGTCGACC
>DATEDC010000139.1:0-11976 GCA_035286585.1 Anaerolineales bacterium | reverse complement strand
CACAAAATAGCACGAAAAGTTCCGAAAGTCAAGTGAGAATGTCACCTAAGTGGGATGACTTTGTGTATTTTTTATACACTTGGGCCGCCCCAAACCTCCATTTTGCCTATTACCTTATCTCACCAGGTTGGCTACTCCATTTAGGGTAGGATAGATGGATTGGAGATAAGATATCAATATTTCCACGATTGCACCAGGGAGTATTCATTAAGCCAATATTAAGAATTGATAAAGATTCTCTAATCCGATAGTACCATGGGTGGGGCAGCACACTGGAGGCGGGATTTTCGGTTATACTTCGCCAGGGGCGTCCCCGCTCGCTGAGGGAATTTAATGCCAGAAAATATTATCCACACATTGGATCTGAATTTCATGGGGCTTCCTGGCACGATCGCCGCTTACCTGCTGCCCCACCGCAGCGGTGCCGTCCTCGTCGAATGTGGGCCTGGCTCGACAGTGCCCGCTCTACGATCTGGTTTGGAGCAGCATGGTTATTCGCCGGCGGATATCACCGACCTGCTTCTCACCCATATTCACCTGGACCACGCCGGGGCAGCCGGGTGGCTTGCCCGGCAAGGCGCTCGCGTGCACGTGCACTCGGTGGGAGCGCCGCACCTGCTCAACCCGGAGAAGCTGCTCTCCAGCGCTGCTCGCATCTACGGGGATATGATGGATACGCTGTGGGGGGAATTCCTGCCAGTTCCTGACGAGCAGCTCTCGGTGCTCTCCGATGGCGAGGTGGTAGAGATCGACGACCTGCGCTTTCGCGCCATCGATACCCCAGGTCACGCCGATCATCATTTCGCTTACCTGCACGAAGACGTGCTTTTCAGCGGCGACATCGGCGGCGTGCGACTGGGTGGCGTCCGCCATATCCGCCTGCCTATGCCACCCCCCGAGTTCCACCTCGAAAGATGGTATCTTAGCTTGGAGCGCCTGAGGCAGGAATCTTTTACCCGCATCGCCCCGACGCATTTCGGGATCCATACCGACGCGGTGTGGCATCTGGCTGCCGTTCAACGAGCTCTGGATGAGGTCTGCGATTGGATGGAAAATCTTCTCCCCCAAAACCCCGCCTTCGAGGAGCTCAATACCCGCTTTCTGGATTGGACCCGGCAGCGATCAACCCGCGAAGGTGTTGACCAGGCCACCATCCAGGCATATGAAACCGCCAATCCTTCCTGGATGTCGACCTACGGCGTTCAGCGCTATTGGAGTAAATACCGCCAGCCGGCCTAAAACATCAGGTCATTCACCCGTTGCATCGTCTCCGGACCAGGGCGGATACGATATTCCGGCAGCCGGTTGAGGGGTGTATCCGGTAAGTTATAGATATTCGTCATTGATGGCTGTGAGGTGTCGATGTAGATCAGGCCCGTGATCAGGCAGTTGCAGGTGTTGGCTTCTTCCAGCACGCGAATGGCTTCAGCCCGGTCCGTAGGGTCGTAATCCCGTTCGAGTTTTCTCAAGATGACCGTCGATCCGTCGTGCATCGTCACCTCGAGATCCTGTCCCTGCTCGTACTCCACCATGATTTCTTCCGCCGGCGGCACATATGCCAGCTCATGGAGCGCCACTTCGTGGTCTTTGCCCCAGGCGTATGAATGCGTTGCCGTATCTTCGTTGTTGAAGGTCACACACGGGCTGATAATATCCAGCACCGCCACTCCATTGTGGCTGAGGGCTGCCTTGATCAGCTCCTTCGCCTGCTTTGGATCTCCGGCAAATGAACGCGCCACGAAGGTAGCATGACCGATCAGGGCTTCCCAGGCGATATCCACCGGCATATAAGGATTTGTGCCCTGGTTTTTCAACGTCAGGCCAGCTTCTGCAGTCGCCGAAAACTGGCCTTTGGTCAGGCCATATACGCCATTGTTCTCAACAATGTACACCAGGCGCATATTGCGGCGGACCACATGCTTGAACTGCCCCATGCCAATGCTGGCTGTGTCGCCATCGCCGCTCACACCCAGCCCTTTTAGGGTATGGTCCCCAAACAGCGCTCCGGTCGCTAGGGAGGGCATCCGCCCGTGTAAGCCATTAAACCCGAAGGAACGATCCATGAAATAGGTGGGGCTTTTACTGGAACAGCCTATCCCGCTGAATTTGACCACATCCTCGGGGACCAGATTCATTTCGTAACAGGCAGCGATAATCTGGCTGGAGATAGAATTATGCCCGCAGCCCTGGCACAAGGTGCTTGGATTGCCGCGGTAATCGGCCTTGCTTAAACCCACCATGTTTACCTGCACCCGTGGTTGAGTTGAAGTTGTTTGTTCATGCATCGAATTTGTCCTCCTTGGCAAGGATCGCTCGACGTACATGCCGGGCAGTCAGAGGCAGCCCATCGGTATACGCCAACGATATCAGTTTAGTCGCCAGGTCCGGATATTCCAGGGTCAATAACTGGTGTATTTGCCCATCTCTATTCATCTCGACGACATAACAGCGTTGGTGTTGGCGGATGAAATCTCCCACCTCGGCTGTGAAGGGCACCGCGCGAATGCGCATGAAATCCGTTATCAAGCCAAGCTGGGCGAGCTGATGGCGGGCCTCGCTGATTCCCGGCTCTGTGGAGCCGAAGCCGATAATGCCAATTTGAGCCCCTTCCATCGTATCAAAAACCGGGCCAGGTACATGCTGCCGGGCGGTCTTGTACTTCTTCTTCAACCGCTCCAGCATATCATGCCACACCTGGTTGTCCTCGCTGTAGCGGGCATCCTCTGTGTGACCCGTGCCGCGCGTAAAGTAAGCCGCCCTCGGATGGCGGTTTCCGGGGATCGTGCGGTAGGGAATGCCGTCGCCATCCACGTCTTTATAACGCGCCCACTCCTCGTTCAGCCGCTCCAGGTCTTCCTCGGTTAGAATTTTTCCCCGATCAATGGGTTGGTTCGGGTACTCAAAGGGCGTGGTCATCCACTGGTTCATCCCCAGGTCCAGGTCTGAGAGCACGAAAACCGGGGTTTGCAGTCGTTCGGCGATGTCGAATGCCCACCAGCCGAACTCGAAGCATTCGTTCACAGAACCCGGCAGCAAGATCACCTGCTGCGTATCGCCGTGCCCCATGAAATATACAAAAGTCAGGTCACCTTGGGCGGTGCGAGTGGGCAAGCCGGTGCTTGGACCCACCCGCTGTATGTCCCAGACAACCACGGGCACTTCGGCAAAGTATCCCAAGCCAGCGTATTCCGTCATCAGGCTCAACCCTGGGCCGGAAGTGGAAGTCATCGCCCGCAGCCCGGCCCAACCGGCGCCGATCGCCATGCCGATCGCCGCCAGCTCATCCTCTGCCTGGACAACCGCAAAGGTGTTCTTTCCGCTATCCGGGTCTTTGCGCAGAATGGGCAGGTACATCTGAAGCGCCTCAGCCAGGCTCGAAGCCGGCGTGATGGGATACCAGGAACCAAATTGGACGCCGCCGTAGATCGCGCCCAAAGCTGCAGCCGTATTGCCATCCGCCATGATGAAGTCTTTGGTGGCGTCCATTGGTTCAACCCGGTAAGTGTCCTGTTTAACCAGATTCTCGGCAGCCCAATCCGCTGCGCTCTGGACCACGCCGAAGTTCAGGTCGATCGGCTTGGTCTTGCCTTTGAAGTGAAAGTTGAGCGCCTGGTAAATTTTATCCAGGTCGATGTTCAATATCTGGGAAAGCACGCCGACATAGACCATGTTTGCCACGTAGTCACGCAGTTTAGAAGGAGCGCCCGATTGGCGGGTGAGCTCCTTAACCGGCATTGGATAAGTGACAATATCGTCCCGGTTGATCGCCAGCTTGATATCGTCAGCGTAGAAGAAAACGCCGCCAGGCAGCACACGCGCCAGATCCCGGCTAAAGGTCTGGACGTTCATTGCCACGACGATCTCGTGGTCCTCACGCCTGGCTAAATATCCCTCCTGGTTCACCCTGATCGTATACCAGGTGGGCTGACCCTGGATGTTCGACGGAAACAGGTTTTTTCCTGAAACCGGGACACCCATCTTGAAAATCGCCCGCAAAAGCGTGAGGTTGGAGGTCTGGCTGCCAGAACCGTTTACTGTCGCCACCGTAATCGAAAAATTGTTCACGCCTGGTATGGCTTCAGCTCGGGTTTCTTCCAGTGTTAGTGTTTCTAGTGCAGTCATTCCTGCTCCTTTACAAAAATCAAAAAAGGTCTACCCATAAAAATTTTACTTACCGGGATTCATCATTGTACCCACGGGTCGGTGGTAGAGTAAATCTTTATGCTCTACCAGCGCCTGGTAGCCGGCCTGCAGATCGCCAGCGCAAATTGCATCCACCATTTGCTGGTGGTATTTCCACACTCGCTGAAGGTAATCGTAATCGGCGTAAACGTTCAGCCCTACGGCTTCATAAGACTCCCAGTATGCTTCCAATAAGCCAATCACAAAGGGATTATCCAGTCGTTTGAAAATACCCAGGTGGAGCTGGCGGTGCTCATCGTGCGGTATCCTGACCTGCAGGCTGCGCAGTTTATCCCAGGCGCTGTCCATCAGAAGTTGCAGGTCCTCCAGGTCTTGGGGCAGCAGTTTGCCAACTGCCTCATACCAGTATGCAGCTTCGATGTGGTTGCGGAGCTCCGAGAAGGCTTCGAACTGCTTGCGGTCGATTTCTACAGCATACGCCAGGCTCAGCCGGACGGCTGGCAAAAAACTGTAAGGCAGGCGGCGGATACCCGTGCGCGGCCGGGCTTCCACGAATCCCAGCGCCCTGGCGACCTCTAACTGCTCGCGCAAACGGGCGACGCTGATCCCCAGCTCAGCGCTCAGCTCATGCAGTGATGGCAGGCGAGTCTGTCCGTTTCCATCTCTGGCTTTTGTTGCCAAGTATTGAAGGAATTCCGAGGCTAAGTTTACATGCTGCATGGTTGACCTTATCAATCTTAAATATACTGATTAATATGATTATTCGGATTAATGCGATATTATACCCCCGCTTCAGGTATAAGTCAAGCAGTACGAGTTTTCAGCACGTAGGATCGCTGCCCGGCAGGTTTTTTCAAGCCGGGATTGCCAGAGCACTCAAGATAAGATCAGGCGTAGAAATTTCTCTTCATAACGGGGATTTTCGGGCGTGCTATCTGACGTATGCCGGCTGCGCATCCGTTCTTCAAATTGCTGTGGGTCGCCAATCTGACTACGGTGCTCACGGAGCGCCCGAAGCTTTATTTCCCAGGTAGCCGTCACATCCAGGGCGATATTTGGGTTCAGCGCTCCCGCCACCCACACTTCCCGCACTTTATGCGGTTCCAGCTTTTCATCCCGCCAGAGCTCGATAAAGTTCAAATGATCTCGCGCCGCCGGATAGACCGCATCGAGCGTAGCCTGTCCCGCGGCTCGATGATCCGGATGGTTCAATCGGTTTTCCCCAATATACAGGGTGGTTGGGTCGCAGGTGACGAGCACATCTGGACGTTCCTGGCGGATCACCCGGGTGATATCCCGCCGCAGCGCCAGGTCTGGCACCAGATAACCATCCGGATGATTCAGGAAGCAAACCCGCTCTACGCCCAATATTTTCGCAGCAGCCTGTTGTTCCCTCTGCCGCAATTGGCACAGCTCCTCAGATTCAACACTGCGGTCCTGGCTCCCTTTATCCCCGCAGGTTAGCAAGCAGTAGCTCACCACGTGTCCGCATGCGGTCCAGCGGGCGACGCTCGCGCCACAAAAAAATTCTGGGTCATCTGGGTGCGCCAAAATCACCAGAATGTTTTGGGGAGTCTCCCAGGCATCAGCCACGGGTTTCTCGGTCTCAGCCATCTTCAATCTCCGTACGAGCCTCCCTTACCAGCAGTTCGCTGTTGCTGACTCTTCGCATCTGCATTTGCTCATGATCTCCCGCAGCTACAGCCCCCCTCCGGGTGTTTGGCGCACGGTTCCTGGGATTTCTTGCGCAGCGCTTCGAGCTCATCCCAGGGCTGGATTTGCTCGTGAGCGAATTCCTGCATCCTGCCAGCTTCCAGCTCGACCAATACTGCTTGCTTAAGCGGGTATACATCAACGACCTTCCCCTCTCCCTCGGGGGTGACTACCCGCTTGTTGCGCTTTGGGAGCTGCTTGCGAGCCTCAACGTACTGCTCATACTCGTAGATCAGGCAGCAGCGCAATCTGCCGCACATGCCGGTAATTTCAGAAGGTGTAAGCGAAATACCCTGCTCTTTCGCCATCTTGATCGAGATCGGGCTGAACTCGGTCAGGAACATGGTGCAGCAGCGATTTTCCAGCCCGCAGGCCCCCATACCGCCAAGAATTTTCGCCATATCCCTCGGGCCTATCTGGCGCATCTCCACTTTTGTTCGGGTGTACAGGCGCTGCATCGCATTGCGCAGTTTCTTCAGATCCACTTTTTCTTCGGCTTCACTGTTGTAAAGAAACGAGAGCCGCGAGCCATCGTAAGTGAACTCCGCAGCGACGATCTTTACCCCCTCCACCTTCAGTTCAGCCGCCTTGGCCCGGCAGTTAATCATGGCTTCAACTTCCTTCTTCTGCCAGATCTGCCGCATGATCAGATCCCGAGGCGTTGCCCGCCGGCTGATGGACTTCAAAGAACCCCCATTCGGGGAGGCGTCTGAATCTCTAAATATCTGCACCACCTCGCCAAGCTGGCGCCCGCGGCTGGTGTCGACTACCGCAAAGTCGCCCACTAGCAGATCGGCCTGGTTGCTTGCATCGAAATGATAAATTTTTCCAGTCTTTTGAAAACGAATACCAACAACAATGGGTGTCATTAGATTTACCATACCTCCCTGAGGCGCGGAGCCACAGGCAGCGGTCAGGCGGATAGCATTTCGATTATGTCCGCCTATCCGATCAAGTTGATGGGGATGAAGTTGCCCTGGGTAACCGCCGCTACGCTGATCTTGGCTGCCAGGTCCATGGTCACCTGCCGCAAAGCCTGGGCCACTTTCGAATCCGGGTCGGTGACCGTTATCGGTTTGCCGTTGTCGCCGCCGACTCTAACCGATGGATCCATGGGAATCGCCCCGATGAACGGCACGCCCGCCTCAGCAGCCAGGCGTTCGCCGCCGCCAGAGCCGAAGATATCCATGCGCGTGCCATCGGGCAGCTCGAGATAGCTCATATTTTCCACCACGCCAAAAATCGGGACTTCCAGTTGACGGAACATTTCCAGTCCCCGGCGGGCGTCGTCCAGGGAGACCTGTTGAGGCAAAGTTACAATCACGCCGCCGCTTAATGGCAGTTTTTGAGCCAGGCTCAAGCCTGCATCGCCGGTCCCCGGCGGCAGATCTACCACCAGGTAATCGAGCTCGCCCCAATCAACATCGGTGAGAAACTGGTGGATTGCCGAATGCAGCATGGGGCCGCGCCAGATTAAGGGCTGCTCTGGTTTCACCAAGAAACCAATCGACATGATCTTGACGCCGTACGCCAACGCCGGCACCAGTTTGCCTGCCCGCGCTGCCGGCAGATGCCCCACCCCCATCATGGTCGGGATGTTCGGTCCATAGATATCCGCATCCAGCAAGCCCACTCGCGCCCCCGTTTGGGCCAGGACAACCGCCACATTTACTGCCACGGTGCTTTTACCTACCCCGCCTTTTCCTGATGCAATCGCGATGGCGTTGCGGATCGGCAGCGCCAGCAAGCCCCGCGAGCGGCCATCCGCTGGCACATTGGCGTCCAGTTTCACTTCTACCATGCGCACGCCGGGTATGTTTTCCACAGCCTGGCGCGATTCACGCTCAATTTGCGAGCGGAGTGGGCAAGCTGGAGTGGTCAGCATAACGGTAAAACGAACCCGATCCTCATCGATCGATAAATCCCGGATCATATTTAAGCTCACCAGGTCTTTATGCAGCTCTGGTTCTTGCACCTGGCTTAATGCCACCATTACTGCTTCTTTTGTTACCTTCATCTTTGTCACCCTATCCTTCCAAAATATCCACACCAACCGCTGGGGTCGACACCCCAGCCTTCGTTAAAACGGTAATTCGTTCGCTGACAGGTATTGCTGAACTTCCCTGCAAGCCTCATCGAACAGCTCCAGCAGTTCCTGGTCGCTGCCATTGTAGCGCCGTACTGCCTGCTGAGCGCATGTCTGGCAGCCTCGCAGCGCCCTATGCGAGCCCGAATGGCAGGTCACACAGCCTGCCAGCCGCGCTATCATTAATACAAAAGAGGCTTGCTCCGTGACATCCGCGCTCTGGCTGACCGTCTTATCGACCAGCGCCTGCCAGGTCTCGCCGCGCAAATCACGTAAGCCGATGATAGCTCTCGGGGGGAACAACAATTCTATCTGCAGTTCGACCATGCTATTTCTTCATCATACACTGGCTGTCTTGATCGAATGACAGCGCTTCGCCAGAACAGCTAGTTGTGTTGGGCTTTGCGGGCCGCTTTTGCCGCCTCGGCTTCCGCGCGCGCCCTTTCCTCACGCTCGTAGTTCGTCGGGCGGATCGAGGCGTAATACGAAACCGGCTTGGAAAGCTTCTCCTTGTCGTAAATATTGTGCTGGTGACGGTCGTAAACCGACAGCTCGTAATCGTGATCCATCTTGATGGCGTCGAAAGGGCAGTATTCGGCGCAGAAACCGCAGTTCATGCAGATATCCACGTCGATATAAAATTCTTCCGGCTCCGGTATCGGGCGGCCCGTGTTGGGATCGTTCGTGCGCACGATCCAGATGCATTGTGGCGGGCAGACTTTCGCACAGATACCGCACGAAGTGCAGCGGTCGTGCTGCTCCCCATTTTCATCTTCTTCATAAAGCAGGAAAGGGATGAAGCGAAATTCTTCGGGTACGGGGAGTTTTTCCTCAGGGTATTGGATGGTGAAGATACCCCGGGTGTTGGTGCTCATCCTATGGCTGATGCCATCTTCGCTTTCATAGCGCTTATCCCTGCGCAGCCACCATACAATGTCGTCCCAATATGTCTCCCAAAACCGCTTCAGGGTCACGCCCATGCCCTTCAATATTCCCATTCCGTTCATAAACCAAGCTCCCAGTCGTTGATCTAGAGTAGTGATCCGATATTATCCACGCTGATAAGACTCGCCCACTGTCATTGTTCGCGGCCCGGTTTTTAGCGATCGGTTTCGCCCAGTACGATGTCGATGGATCCAAGCACCGCCACCGAATCGGCGACTTTATTGCCAACACACATGATCTCCAGCGGGGTGAGGTTGATAAATGAGGGCGCGCGGACGTGGTAGCGCCAGGGGTTGGGTTTCCCATTCGAAACCACATAATACCCCAGCTCACCCTTTGGACCTTCGACCCTGCCGTAGGCTTCGCCGGGGGGCACACGCACCTGGTACTGAGGCTTGCCTTCCTGGGTCGGGCCTTCAGGTATATCGCGCACTGCCTGCTGCAGGATGCGCAGGCTTTGGCGGATTTCATCCAGGCGAATCATGTAGCGGTCGTAGATATCGCCGTGGTAGTGCACTGCCACCTCGAAATCGAAACGATCGTAAATGCTGTAGGGGTCCGCCCGGCGGACATCATACGGCACACCGGAAGCCCGCAGCAGCGGCCCGGAGGCAGAATAGGCGATGGCTTGCTCGGGCGTCAATACGCCCACGCCCTCGCACCTGGAACGCACAATTTCGTTGTTGGTCAGATACAGGTCAATTTCGTCGATCTTACGCGGCAGGCGATCGTACACCAGCTTGCGGATCTTCTCGTGCACGCCTTCCGGTAAATCGCGGGCTACACCGCCGAAGCGAAAGTAATTGCACATCATCCGCGAGCCACTGACTGCCTCGAAAACATCCAGGATCAGCTCGCGCTCCTCAACGGCATACAGCATCGGCGTGAAGTAGGCGCCTAAATCGTTCAGCAAGAACCCAATCGCCCAAACATGGTTGCTGATTCGGGTCAATTCCGCCATGATCACCCGCAAGTATTCGGCGCGTTCCGGTGGTTTTATGCCCATCAACTTTTCCACCGCCAGGGCGTAACCAAAATTATTGCTCATCGAGCTCAGGTAGTCCAGCCGGTCGGTGAAAGGCATATTATGGAGAAAGGTATTTCGCTCGCCAATCTTCTCGTGGTTGCGGTGCAAATAACCCATCACCGGCTTCAAGGCCAGTATGGTCTCTCCTTCCAGGGTGACAACCATGCGAAAAACGCCGTGGGTGGAAGGATGCTGCGGGCCCATATTTACCACCACCTGATCTGTTTTCAGGTCGGACACATTGCCCGATTTGACCACTTTGCCCATCCCAGCGTAAAGACTGACATCGCTCTCTGGCACCCAGGATTCGGGGTCGAATCCAGACGGGTAATCCACATTCTTATTAAATGGATTTTTATCCTCGGCGCGCCATACGTGCCCATCCGGCCAGCGGCTCTTGAAAGGCTTGCCCTCCTCCTCGTAATAAGCCTCTCGCCAATCCTTGCGCATGGGATGCCCGTGAAATCCTTCCCACATCAAGATGCGCCGGAGATCGGGATGCCCCTCGAAATGTATCCCAAACAAATCCCAGGCTTCGCGTTCCTGGAAATCTGCGCCCGGATAGACCGGCATCAACGAGGGCACTGAGGCCGCCTCGCGCGAGGTCTGAGCTTTGAGCACTAACCCGGGACCACCCGTGGATTTATACAGGTGATACACCACCTCCATCTTGTCTTCAGGCAGGTAATCCACGCCGGTGACCGAGGAAAGATAGTCATAGCCGAATTCATCCCGCAGCCTGGTGGCGACTGCGACCAGTTTATCAGTCTGGACTATGTAGCCTTCATATCCTTTGCGCTCATCTCGAGATACTATGCCTGGGAAACGGGCTTCGAGGGTGTTTTCAATCACCATGGCTTGTTCGCTCATCCCATGCCTCCCTATCCAGCCGCTTCTTCTGCGGGAACTGCGCGGCTGGCTTCATCTTCCATTTTTGCCATGCTGGTTTCCTTAATCAGGGCGTACTGGCGCGGATCCATAATGTCCGGGCCCAAAACGGGAACCGGGATCGCTTCAATGGCATCCTTCTGATACCAGCGCACTTCCTTAATGGATTGCTTGTCGATCTTCTTCTGTAAGGTGATCAGACCATGCAATAATGCCTGTGGCGTGGGCGGGCAGCCAGGGACATACACGTCTACCGGGACATATTTATCCACACCGGAGACAACGTTGTAACCCTCTTTAAAAGGCCCACCGCCCGAAGCGCAGGCGCCCATGGCTACCACGTATTTCGGCTCAGGCATCTGGTTATACAGGCGCACGATCTGGGGGATCATTTTTTTTGTCACCGTGCCAGATACGATCATCACATCCGATTGGCGTGGGCTGGGGCGCATGATTTCCATCCCGAAGCGCGCAAAATCAAACCTGCTGGCTGCCGTGCAGATCATCTCTATCCCACAGCAGGCCAGGCCGAACATCAGCGGCCATAGCGACGAGCGCCTGCCCCAGTTATAAATTTTATCCAGGGTGGTGATGGCCACCTGTCCTTGCATTTCCGGTGGAACATCATAACCAGGTGAATTGAGTTCGTCACTCATGGGGGATTTACCTCCTCAAACCATTCTTGGTAGATCGACATTAATATCGCATCATTCGCCAGCATGGGGTCATCGCCAAATTCAGGCAAATCGACCGTCCAGCGGTAGATCATGCCGAGCGAGACCTCTTCGAGACGCGCCTGCGGGTGCTGCCGTTTCAGCATCAAGGCGATGGTGTAGGAATCCTCCCAGGTCAGCAGGTTTTCCATACTCATGCTCATGCCCACCGCGCCGGTCTCAGGATCTCCCGGAGCACGCAGCGGCGGCCTCTCTACAGTATTATACCCTCATCCGGGGGTCTGTCAACCCGGATAAAAGTAAATATATATTTGCGAAAATAGTTTCTTGGGGTATAATCGGGCTATGAAAAGCACCCGGCGGCTCATTCTGGATCACCTGAGAAGCAAACAGGTAGCCTCCGTCGCGGAACTCAGCCGTGCCCTGCAGGTCACTCCTGCCAATGTCCGTCACCACCTGGGAATCCTGATTTCAGAAGGCGTGGTTAGCGTCATCGGCGA
>DATEDC010000138.1:0-6824 GCA_035286585.1 Anaerolineales bacterium | reverse complement strand
TGCAGCTCGTCCCGGCGTCGCGCTCTGGCGGGCGCCTCTTCGCCCAATTTTTTCACCTGTTCGCGGACCTGCTGGAAATCAAGGCTCATCGCAAATTCTCATTCTGAGTAACTCCTCAGCGCCAATGCGCTCTTCAATCCGGAGTGACCAGTTGTTATCGCGTGTCATCGGAAGGCGTTCACTCAGGCTTCGACTGCGGGCAAAGCATGTCCTGAATGCAGTGAAGGAAACGCCCTCCTCTCAGCCATTCGTGGAGCCTCCCTGAGCGGATCCCGAGCTAACTGAGATGTTGTTGGTGCATTGTACAGCCTCCCGCCCGCAGGCGCAAGGACAAGATATTGGGGTAAAATTCAGCTATTGCCCTGGAGCCTGATCAATACTTCCTGGTGGCTGAGGGAAGCCGGATGTCTACGATCACCAAGACGTTTTCATCGAATCTTTCTGCGGAGCACTTGCGGCCGTTCGACGTCAACCGCGACCTGACCCAGGTTGCCGACCTGGTCGAGCAGTGTTTTTTGGATACTTTGGATCAGGAAGGTCAACGATATTTACAGCAAATGCGCTCGGCAGCCCGCAATCCGGCGTATTTGCGCTGGGCAAGCATGGTTGCAGAGAAGACCGCTATGCCGCTTTCGGGATATGTCTGGGAAGAAGCCGGTCGGATTGTGGGCAATCTGACCCTGATCCCGCATATCTTTCAAGGTAAGCGCCTGTACCTGATAGCTAACGTAGCCGTTCATCCAGAATTCCGCCGCCGGGGGATCGGTGTACAAATGACCCAAATGGCGATACAGCACGCCAGGCAGCGGGGCGCGGATGCGGTCTGGCTGCATGTGCGCGCTGAAAACCAGGCTGCCATAGATTTATACCGCTCTCTTGGATTCGTCGAAAAAGCGCGCCGGACGACCTGGCAGTTGGAACGACGGACTCTGAAAGGCACCTATCCGGATGCTGAAGCGTTCCTGAATGAGAAAAACACATCGTCAATCCGGTTCGTTCCCCGGCGCGCCGCTGATTGGCCTCTCCAGCGAAGCTGGATGCGCCAGGCTTATCCCGCGGAGATATCCTGGCATCTTTCGCTCAGGAAACTGGCCTTGCAGCCTGGATTTTTGGGTTTTATCTATCGGACAGTGAACGGCCTGTGGGTCCGTCACTGGTCCGCTTTCCAGGGGCGGCGTTTATTGGCGGTGCTTTCCTGGCAGCCTGCTCCGTCCTACGCGGATTGCCTGTGGCTGGCTGCTTCGCCGCAGGCTGAAGAGGGCGTGATCACCGCTTTGCTCCTGCATGCCAGGCGCTTGCTCTCTACGCGCCGGCCTCTATCCCTGGATTATCCGGCCGGGTACGCCGAGAGGGCGATCTCTCAGGCTGGCTTTCAACCTCACCAGACGCTGATTTGGATGTTTATCAACCCCCGAGATAAAATTTGATCCAGGATATTTCGCCTCTCGATTTGATCTGAAAGCCCGGAGCGCATGCATCCGGGCTGCGTATTTCCGGCGCCGCAGTGGGTTCGCAAAATTGCGCCAGGAGCTGCCCAGACGTGAGCCTGTTCGTTATCTTTATTATTATCTGCTCCACTTTTATGCACGCCGGCTGGAATCTTCTCGCTCGCTACAACCGCGCCGAAAGAGACTTCTACTTCAAGATGCTGGTTATCATGGTCGTCACGGGGTTTGTCCCCGCCGTGTGGAGCGAGCTGGTGACCCGCTCGCTGACGCCTACAGCCTGGTGGTGCGTGTTGGGTTCTGGTTTTAGCGCCGGGCTGTATTTGTTTTTCCTGGCTCGGGCGTATGAGGAATCCGATTTCACCGTGGTATACCCGGTGGCCCGCTCTCTGCCGGTCATTTTTGTCGCTTTCATCGATGTATTGCGCGGCAGGGAGCTGACGGTATTCGGCTGGTTGGGGATTCTGATGGTAGCTGCGGGGTGTGTGTTCGTCCCCTTGCGCTCGTTCCGTGATTTTTCACTGGGCAATTATTTCAACCGGGCTAGCTTGTGGATGTTTTTTGCAGCCCTGGGGACGGTTGGCTACACCACCCTGGATAAAATCGCCGCCGAGGTGGTCCAGCAAGGGCCCGCGACGGCAGCCCGCTATGGCTATATATATTTTGCGGTCTCATTTTTTCCGTATCTTGGTTTTATGAAGCTGTCCAGACCCGTGGTTGTAAAAGACAGCTCCCAGGACTGGAAAATCGCCGTGCTCGCCGCCTTGTTCGGATTTGGCGCCTACTGGTTGATCTTGTGGGCGTACCAGCTAAGCCCGTACGCCAGCTATATCGTCGCTTTTCGCCAGTTCAGCATCGTCATCGGTGCGCTGCTGGCTTTTATCATCTACAAGGAGCAGGGTGTGGCAGTGCGTCTGAGCGGCGCCGTGATGATCACTCTGGGCCTGGTGTTGATTGCCCTGCTGGGGCGCTGATCCCCTCTTCGTCTCGCGCAGGCTTCTCTCAACCCATTTTGACGACGATATCGCTCAGGATGTTGGCAGCCTCGTCGCCGCGATCCGCGGCGTTGCTCAGGTGGCGGTAAGTCTCGCGCAGCTTGAGCATCTCGACGATGTGTTCGGCGTCTTTGGGCTGGTGGAACAGCTCCGCCAGCGCCTGGCGGTAGAGATGCTCTACCTGGTTTTCCAATTGCTTGACGCGCACGGCGTGCGTTTGCGCCACTCCAGGATGGTCGGCGAGCCGCTGCACGCCCAGGTGGAGCTCGCTGGCTGATTTCATCAGCAGCGCTCCGATAGCTTTCATGTTCTCGTTCGGCGCTACCTCGAGAATGGACATTTCCACGACGGTGGTGTAGCCATAATCGAGCATATCGTCAATCGCCCGGGAGAGAGCGTGGATGTCCTCCCGGTCGAACGGGGTGACAAAAGTGCGGTTCAACTCGTCGATCAGGATGCGCCGGATTTCATCCGCTTCGGTCTCGAGCTTGTCTACCAGGTCAGCGCGGCGCCGGGTGGGCTTTTCGAAGAAAGAATTCAGGGCGGTCATTCCCTCTTCATTGAGCTTGGCTTGCTGGATGAGCAGCTCGATAAAGCGGTTGGGGCGCCGCTGGAATATATTTTTAAGGTTGATTTTTTTCCACCAGGGTGTTTTCTTCATAGAGAATCACCGTTCATCAGCGCCATTATAAATTAATTCGGCTCAGAATCCAAAAAACCAGCGCGCCCATCAGGATCGTCGCGGGGATGGTCAAAATCCAGGCGACCACAATCTGGTTGGCGACCCCCCAGCGCACCATTGGCACGCGCTGGGCTGCCCCGGCGCCAACGATCGTCGAGCTGATCACCTGGGTGGTGCTCACCGGGCTGCCGAGCAGCGCGGTCCCTAGAATAACGACTGAGCTGGCGACCTGCGAGGTAAAGGCGTGCAGCGGACGAACCCGGTAAAAGCCCGCACCCATGGTGCGGATCAGCCGCCAGCCGCCCAAGGCAGTGCCAAGGGCAATAGCAGAGGCGCTGGCAAAGATCACCCAGAATTGCACCTGGAAAACAGGTAGGACGCCAAAAGCCACCAGGCCCATCGTCAGGATGCCCATCGTTTTTTGAGCGTCGTTGGTGCCGTGGCTCAATCCCAAGATCAGGGTGGTCAGCCACTGGGCTCGCCGGTAAAAATAGGTCACCCGCCGCGACATCCACTGGCCCATGAATAAAGCCTGTCTCATCGCCACCCAGCCGAAAATAAGCCCGACGACGGGTGAAATAAACAGGCCCAGCAATACCTTGTACATGCCTTCCATGCGGATCGCCTGCAGCCCGTAACCCGCGATGGCGGCGCCTACGAAGCCTCCGATCAGGGCGTGGGAGGAGCTGGAAGGGATGGCCAGCCACCAGGTGAGCACGTTCCAGACGATGGCGGAGATCAGCGCTGCCAGGGCGACCGGGACCGTGACCGCCTCGCCGGTTACCACTTCATTGCCAATCGTCTTGGCGACGGCAACCCCAAATAAGAAAGGGCCGGCGAAGTTAGCCAGGGCCGACATGCCTAACGCCAGGCGCGGGGGTATAGCCCGCGAGGCAATTGCCGTAGCGACTACGTTGGCGCTGTCGTGGAATCCGTTTAGGAAATCGAAGGTCAGCGCGATGATGACGAATAAAACCAGGACAAAATTCAAGTCTAAACCACCGGAGGCGCTTGCATGCTCTCGGGGATGGGCACCCCCAGCAGCTTGCACACGGTTGGGGCTATCTGCAGTTGGGAGAGAATTTCTCCCGTGTCGCCTTTGCCCTGGATGATTGGCCTGACCAGGTACAGGGGCACCTCCCGAACCTCGGGCGTGGTGCCGCCGTGCAGCTTGTCGGCGTTGATGCCGTGGTCGCCGGTAACCAGGATGGTGTAATCGTCTGCAAGCCATTCCTGGACCAGGGTGGCCAGCATCATATCCTGGTAGATCGCCTGGTTGCGGTACTGGCTCGAGTCTGCGCCATAGGTCTCGCCCATATAATCCATCCCCATGGGGTGCACCAGCAGGTAATCCGGGTGGTATCTGCGCACCAGCATGCCCGCGGTGTGGAAGAGCTCCGGATCGGGATATTCATCGCGGGTGTAGAAGCGACCGTGCTGGATGTTTTGAGAGGGGTCATCCACTTCCCGGTCATCGATGGGGTCGTATGGGGCGCGGTTGTAAAGCTCAGAGAACCAGTAATAGGCGGCAGCGGCAGTGGTCAACCCAGCCTGGTGGGCGAGCTGGAAGATATTTGGCCGGGTAGAGCGCCGCACCACCAGGTTTGAGACCACGCCGTGCTCGATAACTGGCAGCCCGGTATGGATGGTCTCGTACATCGGGCGGGACATGCTGGGAAGCTCGCCGGTCACTTTATACAGGCTGGCGAGCCCGGTCTCGCCCAGGTGCCCCAGGTAGCCCATACCCGCGACCGCGGCGTCATAGCGCAATGCGTCTGAGAGCACCAGGATTACCTTGTTCATGGTTCAGTCCTTTCTAATATTGCTGTAATTCTATGGTCCCACTTATTTGGGGGAAGTTCAAGTAATAATTCCTGTTCGTATTTTAACCGGTGCCGGGGTCCCCGGTTCACTCTGAAATTTGCGCTGCGCCTCCGATGCAGCTCGAGCCCGGGAATCTGACGCTGGGGTATCCATCCCCGTGAAATTGGGGGCAGAGCGGGGTGTGGGGATTTGTGAAAGGCGAGGTTTCCCTATCCGGCGGCGGATGAAGTTGAACCCGCCAATCGAGGTTTTTTAGACAAACTACTCTGCGGCCTGGGTTTTAGTTTCCAGCACCATAACAGCCTCGCGCGAGCAGGTGATCTGAGCCTCATCGCCAAGCCTGGGAAGTTCGAGGAAAGGATTGTTAAAAGTATCCATGTAGAGCCTGATTCCCCCCAGCAGCACCTGGATGCGCACGATGGAGCCCAGGAAGGTGATGTTGTCAATTTTGCAATGGATCAGGTTGGGCTTGAGCCCATCGCTGGCGAAGCTGAGCCGCTCAGGCCGGATGGCGACCATCACTTCCTCGCCGGCATGCATCTGGCTAAGGTCTTGGGCAGTTTGGAGCGGCTGTCCTTCGACTTTGATAATGTTGGCGGCTGGGTCAAAGACTTCGCCACTTACCGAGTTCAAGGTGCCGACGAACTGGGCGACGAACTCGGTCGTGGGGAAGTTGTAGATTTCGAAGGGTGAGCCGACCTGTTCTATGCGGCCCTGGTACATCACCACCACCCGGTCTGAGATCGAGAGCGCCTCTTCCTGGTCGTGGGTGACATAAATGGTAGTGATGCCAAGCTCTCGCTGGATGGAGCGAATTTCGTTGCGTAATGAAACCCGAATTTTGGCATCCAGCGCCGAGAGCGGCTCGTCCAGCAGCAACACCTGGGGGCTGAGCGCCAGGGCGCGCGCCAGGGCCACACGTTGCTGCTGCCCGCCGGAGAGCTGGTATGGGTAGCGATCACCAAAGCCTTCCATATGGATCAGCTTGAGCATCTCACCCACCCGGGCTTTAATTTCTGCCGCTGGTTTCTTGGCGATCCTCATCCCAAAGCCGATGTTGCCCGCCACGCTCATGTTCGGGAACAGCGCATAGCTCTGGAAGACCATGCCGATGTTACGCTCGTTGGGCTTGGCGAAGGTGACGTCCTTCCCCGCCAGCCGGATTGTGCCGGAGCTGGGCTGCTCGAAGCCCGCCACCATCCGCAACGTCGTCGTCTTCCCGCATCCGGAGGGGCCTAGGAACGAGACGAACTCGCCCGACGCCACCTCTAGGTTAAACGTGTCGACAGCCAATACCCCGCCGAACTCCTTGCGCACGCCTTCCAGGCTCAGGAAACCTCCGCTCACTGTCGTTTCCTCCCTCTCGATATGTACGCGATCATCCCCATCGCTGCCCAGGTGATTGCGAAGGCCACGATCGCCATCGCCGAGGGCTCATACACCTTGCTCCGGGTCAGGTTGGCCATGTAGGGCCCTAAGGTATGTTGGGCCATGAAAAGCGCAATTGTCAGCTCACCGATGACGATGGCGAAGGTCAGGAGTGCTCCCGAGAGCACAGCCACCCGCAGGTTGGGGAAGATGACGTCGCGGAGGATTGTGACCCAGTTCGCCCCCAGGCTTTGGGCTGCCTCGGTCAGCGTCCGGACGTCAATCGCTCGCAGCCCGTTGTCGACCGAGCGGAACATGTAGGGGAACGAGAGCGCAGCGTACATGCAGACGAGGAGGACCCGCGAGCTGTCGTAGGTGGCGGTCAGCAGCAGCGGCGGCCGGCTGTAGAGGCGGATAATGCCGAACACCAGCACGACCGCCGGGATCACGAACGGCAGTAGCGTGATGAATTCGACGACCGGTCGCAGCCTCGGCATTCGCAGCCTGACC
>DATEDC010000137.1:0-6909 GCA_035286585.1 Anaerolineales bacterium | reverse complement strand
GCTGGTTTCAACCCCCACCAGCCTGCCGCTCCGGATGTGCATCCCGGTGACGCTCACACCCGTCAGGGCGGCAACTCCCATGCGGCGGGCGGCCTGGATGTAGCCCATGACCACGCTGTTGGGATCGACGATGCCGTCTTTCGGGTTGAAAGCCCCGGCGACCACGTCCTCCAGGCGCATGAACGGCAGGCGGCGGCGGATCTGGTCGCCATGCCACCACTCGGTGGGCACACCCAGGCTGTTCTGCAGCAGGCGGTTGCGCTGGAATGCAGCGACATCTTCCGCTCTGGTGAGCAGAAAGAGGTAACCGCACTGGCGGTAATCGATAGTCTGCCCAATCTCGTCCTCAAAGCGTTCGAGCATCGGCAGGCTGAGGAGCGAGAGGCGGATGTTCACCTCGGTGGCGAACTGGTAGCGCACGCCGCCCGCACAGCGCCCGGTGGCGCCCTGCCCGAAAAAATCTTCTTTTTCGAGCAGCAGGATGTTTTTAACGCCGCGCACGGCGAGATGGTACGCGATGCTGGTGCCCATCACCCCGCCGCCTACGATGACGATATCCGCCGCCCTGGGAAGCTCAGCCGGCACAGGTGCTCACCAATCCACCCGCTGTCCGAGGCCCATGCGGCGGGCATTCTCCAGGGCCAGTTGGGCGGCGACGGCATCCTGGACGGCGACGCCCACGGACTTGAACAAGGTAACCTGGTCTGGCGCAGTCCGCCCGGGTTTGCGCCCCAAGACCAGCTCGCCGAGCTCGGCCTGGATGTGTTCTGGGGTGATGAGGCCCTGGGCGAGAGGCTGGATCAGGTCGCCGGTTTCAGCCAGGGCTGCGGAGCGCGAATCGAGCACAACGTAGGCGCGCCGCACGGTTTCAGAGGGAATTTCCTGCATCTCGGGTGTGTAGGAACCCACCGCGTTGATGTGCACACCAGGCTTGAGGTCAGAGTCGGCAAAAACCGGCGTCGAGGAGGTCGTGGCGGTGCAGATTATGTCCGCCTCGGCGACCGCCTGAGCCGGCGTGGCTGCCGGGCGCAGGTCTTTGGGGATGGGTCCGGCGCCTGCCAGCTCCTGGATAAAATCGTCCACCCGCTCAGGGTTGGGGTCATACACCCAGGCGGTTTGGATGGCTCGCGCGCTGCAAACCGCCTCGAGCTGGGTACGGCCTTGCACACCCGCGCCGAAGACGGCTGCGACGCGGCTGTCCGGACGCGCCAGCAGCTCGGTGGCTGCGCCGGAAGCAGCCCCGGTGCGGATAGCGGTCAGCGCGCCGCCCTCCAGCAGGGCTACAGGCCGTCCGCTGTGGGCTTCGAGGGCGAGGACGGCGGCGTGAATGAGCGGCATGCCGCGGGCCAGGTTTTTGGGGTAGAGCGAGACCACCTTCACCGCCAGCGACTCGCCGCCCTCTACGTCCTGGACGTATGCAGGCATAAACAGGCTGACCGCCTGGTGAGCGGGGATGGGCAGGCGCACCCGCAAGGGGACCTGGGCGTCCCCACTGGAGAGGGCGGCATAGGCGCGCTTCATGGCTGCGATAGTTTGTTCCATCGGCAGGGCTTGTCGCACCTGGCTTGCGTTTAAAATCAGCATCTCATATTGATATAGACAAAGAGAGCGCAGGGAGTGAACCCGGGCTCTCTTCGTGCGAATTCATGCCTGCCACTTTAACGGTTGGCAGATCCAGCTTAATCGATGCCCAGGTAGGCTTTTTGGACCATCTCGTTTTGCTTCAAATTTTCGGAGGTGTCTTGCAGAACGATGGTCCCGGTCTGCATGACATAGCCGCGGTGGGCTACCGAGAGGGCCATCTGGGCGTTCTGCTCGACGAGCAGGATGGTGGTGCCTTCCCGGTTGATCTCCAGGATGGTGTCGAAAATGTTCTCCACCAGGACGGGTGCCAGGCCCATCGAAGGCTCGTCCATCAGCAGCAGCCGGGGATGGGCCATCATGGCGCGCGCCGTGGCGAGCATCTGCTGTTCGCCGCCGGAGAGCGTGCCGGCTACCTGGCTGCGGCGCTCCTTCAAGCGCGGGAACAGGGTAAATACACGCCCCAGATCTTCCTGCATATGGTCTTTATCGGTACGGTGATAACCACCCATCTCCAGGTTTTCCATGACCGTCATGCGAGCGAAGATGCCGCGGCCTTCGGGCACCATGGCTACCCCTTTATAGACGATTTCATGGGTTTTATAAGCGGCGAGGTCTTCACCTTCCAGGACGACCCTGCCATGGGCCGGCTTGAGCAAACCCGTGATGGTGCGCAGGGTGGTGGACTTACCGGCCCCATTAGCCCCGATCAGGGTGACGATTTCCCCTTTTTCGACGGCCAGGGAGACGCCTTTGAGGGCATGGATGTTGCCGTAATAGGTGTGGATATCCTCGACTTCGAGCATTGGCATGGCTGCACGCTCCGGAAACTCGGTGATCTTTCATGACCCCGCCGAGGCAGGGACCCCCAAACCGGAAGCCGCACCGCGGCCCAGGTAGGCTTCGATCACGCGCGGGTTACGCTGGATCTCTACGGGCAAGCCCTCGGCGATTTTTAGACCGAAGTCCATCACAGTGATATGCTCACTGATGCCCATCACCACGCGCATGTCGTGCTCGATGAGCAGAATGGTGATGCCTAACTCATCGCGCAGGTGGCGAATAAAGCGCATCATCTCCGCCGTTTCGTGGGTGTTCATGCCGGCAGTCGGTTCATCCAGGAGGAGCAACTTGGGTTTATTTGCCAGGGCGCGGGCGACCTCCAGCCGGCGCTGGGCGCCATAAGGCAGGTTGTGAGCGAGCTGGTCGCCCTGACCTGCCAGGCCAACAAAGCGCAACAGCCGGCGAGCCTCCTCTACCGCCCGCGCCTCTTCCTCTCGAGTGCGGGGGTCGCGCAAAATGCTGCCCAGCAGACCTGACTTCAAGTGCGGGTGCATTCCGACCAGAATATTTTCGACGGCGGTCATATTCTTAAACAGGCGGATGTTTTGATATGTACGGGAGACACCCAGGCGAGTGATCCGGTCAGGCGAAAGGCCAGTGATGGGACGACCATCGAGAACAATCTCGCCTTCATCTTGCCGATAAAATCCGGTAATACAGTTGAAAAAAGTGGTCTTACCGGCGCCGTTTGGCCCGATAATGCTCTGGATGGCGTGCTCTTGCACTTCTAGCTCGATCTGATTTACCGCTACCAGACCGCCGAAACGCTTGGTGACCGATTTGGCAACCAGTATAGCCACGTTTCCCTCCTATTCCGTAGTTACAGATATGGTTGTTGATAACTGTTCTTCTAGAACAGGCATTTCCTCTTCGTGCAGCTCCAGCTTGCGGCGTTCTTCCGGCCACAGGCCCTCGGGTCTGGTCAACATCATTGCCACCAGGACGGCGCCATACACCAGGTAACGATATTCGGCGAACCCGCGCAGCAGGTCTGGGGCAGCGACCAGCGCCAGCGCGCCGACGAATACGCCCGGGATGCTGCCCATGCCGCCGATGATGATCAGCGAGAGCACGTTGATCGAGACCAGGAAATTCATACTGTGCGGGTAGACGGAGGTCAGCTTGGCGGCGAAAATCGTCCCGGCCAGCCCCGAGAATAGCGCGCCGGTGGCGAAGGCGAGCAATTTGGTGGTCACGTGGTTGATGCCCATCGCCACAGCCACATCTTCATCCTCGCGCAGGGCCATCCAGGCCCGTCCGAGGCGCGAATCTTTCAAGCGCCAGGCGATGAAAGCCACGATGACGATACCCACCAGGAAGAGATAATACAGCTCTTGTTGGGTGTTCAGCACCAGGCTGCCAATGCGCGGCTGGGCGATGCGCTGGATGCCCTGTGTGCCGCCCAGCCAGGAGCGCAGCCAGTCGGAGAGGGCCAGCAGGCGCACGATCTCGCCGAAACCCAGGGTGACGATAGCCAGGTAATCGCCGCGCATTTTCAAGACAGGCAGGCCTAGAAGGAAACCAGCCAACACAGAGGTGATCAGGGCAAAGGGCAGTGCCTGCCAGTAAGTCAGGTTGAACCCGCCAATCTCTGGGGAGGTCAGCACCCCCATGGTGTAGGCGCCGATGGCGTAAAAGGCGACGTAGCCCAGGTCGAGCAGGCCAGCAAAGCCCACCACGATGTTGAGACCCAGGCCCATCAGGATGTACAGCCCGACGTTATCCAGGATGTCGGTCAATTGAATGCCTACAATGGGAGGCAAGATCAGGGCGAATATAACGATCGCACCCAGGATCAGAGCACGTCTCCAGCTCCAGGGCTGGTTGGCGAAAGCGCTTGAGAAGGACCGCTTGGGCTGGCCGGCGCGGTAGAATTGCAGCCCGCCGACCAGCACGAAGATCAAACTGGCGGGTACCGGTTTCAACCCACTGGCGGCGAAAATCTGCCGGTTGAAGAATCTCTGAATGGCTTGAATCGCCACATTGGCCCATTCAGCCCCCTCCGGAAATGCTTTTGCCTTCGAAGCCCACTGATTAACGACGGTCATGGTTAAATCGCGCAGCAAGCCGATCACTGCCATCATTACCAGCGCCTGGATGACTGCGCTGCGCAGCCTCTGAGGAAGAAGGAACAGGACAGCCGCGAGCCCGCCGATGACCAGGTTGACCAGGATCAGGCTGAGAATACCCAGCGTATTCACCTGGCCAAACGTCAGCACTTGATAAAGCTGCGGTGATGCATTAGCCAACATGGCGCGCAGATCTACCACCTGCCCAAGTGACACCAGGGCTGCCAGGAGGGCGCCGCCAAGCAGGCCGGAAAGCAGCCCCGAGGCCACAATGATCCAAGAGGGCTGGGGAGCGATCCGGCGCAATCGGGTATAGGTGAGCAGGAAGATGGGCGCCAGAAAGAGCAACTGTCCCATGGTGAACCAGCCGCTGACGATATAGTGGTCTCCGAAAGCCGCCACCATGCCCACCAGAGACAGCAGCACGGCAACCGCGCCCCCGATCAGGCCGGCCTGGAGGGCATGTTTCCAGGGTGAAAGTGGTTTGGTGTGCATCTCTGTGACTCCTCAGGCTTTCGTCTGCGCAATACGCTCTCCGAGAATACCTGTGGGGCGGAAGATAAGGATAAATACCAGGATGGCGAAAGCGATGGCGTCTTTCATCTGGGCAGGGGTGGGAACCCCCAAACCGTCAAAGAAAAGATTCGGTCCGACCGATTCGATCATGCCGATGATGACCGCCCCGATGAAGGCGCCGGCCACGTTGCCTATCCCCCCTAATACGGCCGCGGTGAAGGCCTTCAACCCCGGGAAAAAACCCATGAAGAAATTCACCACCGGGAAGAGCAGCGCATACAGGATGCCGGCCGCGCCAGCGGATGCGCCCCCCAGGGCAAAGGTCAGGGCAATGGTTCGGTCGACATTGATACCCATCAGGGCAGCCACTTCTTTGTCTTCCGAGACTGCGCGCATGGCTTTGCCCATCTTGGTCCATTGCACGATGGCATACAGGCCGAACATCATCAAAAGGGCGCCCAGGATGACGACGATCTGGGTGTTGAAAATGCGAACCTGACCGAGAGTGATACTCCCTTGCAACACTTTTGGTATCGGATAGGCCTCAAATCCAGATCCGTATAGCCCACGGAAGGTATACTGCAGGAAGAATGAGGCCCCGATGGCAGTGATCAAAGGCACCAGCCGGGGGGCGTTACGCAGAGGGCGGTAAGCGATGCGCTCCAGGAGGACAGCAATGGTCATGGATACTGCCATGGAGAGCAGCGTGATCAGGAGCATGCTGATCACCGGATGCTGATTCAGGAAGCCGGAGCGATTTAATGCATTGGCCAAAAAGACGGCCGTGAACGGTCCGCTCATGAAGACTTCACTGTGGGCAAAATTGATCATCCTGAGGATGCCATAAACAAGGGTGTAACCCATGGCGATCAATGCGTAAACGCCGCCCAGGGCAAGCCCCTTGACGGTCAGGTCCAGCCAGGTTGCGGGGGAGTATTTCCCTGATTGGAGGGTTGCGATCGTGCCGACCACCACAACCAGGCCGATGGATATACCAATCCCCCACACCATGATGTCGGTAAAATCGATCCGTTGGCGCCAGTATCGAAGCATATCTCACTCCTGTTGGTGGATACTTTTGAAAGAGGGGCGAGGCCATCCTCGCCCCTCTCGTTTATTTTTTATAGAACTGGATTACTCTCCGGGCGCCCAGAAGACTTCCGGATTGGCAAAGATCTCGAAATCCCCGAAGTGATATTGCCAGACGCCAACGCCGGAGGCGCCACAGTCGCCGGGTTCCTTGACTACCGTGCCGGATAGCTCTAGGTGTTCATTGCAGGTCAGAACGCCGATCAAGCCCTCGTAGTTGGTGGTGGCTGCCACGGCATCGCGCAGCGCCTGGCGCGGGATGTGCAGCGTTCCATCGGCATCCTGCACGGCGACCTTCTCAATCGCGTTCTTGACGATCATGAAGGCGTCGTAGGCGTGGGCATGGAAGATGCTGATCGGGCCGGTGCCGAACTTGGCCTCGTACCTTGCAAGGAAATCGGTGTAAGCCTCACCGGCCAAGGCTGGGCTGGAGATCAGGAAACCTTCCACATCCTCGGCCGCTCCTTCGATCACTTCCGGCGAGAACAGGCCGTCGGCGCCCACCAATGTAACATTCTCCAGTCCAGGGGTCTGTTTGGCCTGGCGGATGATGAAAGCGCCCTCGGGCATGAAGATCGGGAAGTAGATCACCTCGGGTCCCGCGGCCGCGATGGCGGACAGGTTCGCGCTCATGTCGGTCTGGCCAGGAGAAACCGCTTCCTGGGCTACAACCGTGCCGCCCAGCTCGGCGAAGCGACGCTCGACGACCTGGCGCAGTTGATCGGCGTACAGGCTGCCGTCGTGGATGGTGGCAAGTTTGGTGAAGCCCAGTTCATTGAAAATGAACTCGGCTGCGACAGTGCCCTGCAGG
>DATEDC010000136.1:0-2921 GCA_035286585.1 Anaerolineales bacterium | reverse complement strand
AGCTCGCGCAGGTAGCGTGTGACCTCAGTGACCGTCCAGGAAGGGGGCTCAAATAAAGGCAACTGGCTCATGGTGACAGCCCACCGGCAGCAGACCGAGGGCGGCAAGAGGATACCCCCCTTCGGGCAACCTGTCAACCATTCCGCGGCGCGAGATTCTTTGCTAAAATACATACGGGTGTGGCAAAGAAGACCATCGGATTTATTGCGTCTCCAGGCGCTGATTACGCGGTAACATTGGAGGACGAGTTTCTTTTTATGAATTATCTTTGGTCTCCCTGGCGTATGGAATATATTCGAAACCACAACAAAGAAACTGTTTGCGCGTTCTGCACCGAGCTATCCCGGTCCGATGGTCCGGAAAACCTGATCGTCCACCGTAGCGAGCGAGTTTTTTTAATCCTTAACCGCTTCCCGTACACCAGCGGGCATTTGATGATCGTGCCCTATAAGCACGTACCCACCCTGGCAGAATTAGATCCGCCAACCCGGAATGAGTTGCTGGAAGTGGCCAACCAGGCGATGCATATCTTAAAAGCTGTCTACCACCCCCAGGGCTTTAACGTGGGGATGAATATCGGCGAAGCCGCGGGGGCGGGAATAACTGGACATGTCCACATGCACGTCGTGCCGCGCTGGCTGGGAGATACCAATTTCATGTCCTCCCTAAGCGGCACGCGCGTCCTGCCAGAGACCCTGGAAGACAGCTTTCGAAGAATACAAGCGGCCTGGAAAGAGCAATCCTGAAAACATTCATATCCCGAAAACAGGCATTCAATCAAAAAGGAGCCATCAATATGTCTGAGCACCGATCCACCCCTGTTATTCTGAGCGCGGTACGCACGCCAAGCGGCAAATTCCAAGGCAGCCTGAGCGGTCTCACCGCTCCCCAGCTTGGAGCGATCGTTGCCAAAGCCGCCGTCGAGAGGGCGGGAATTAAGGACTCGGCTGAAATCAATGAGGTGTTCATGGGGAATGTGGTCTCAGCGGGTTTGGGGCAGGCGCCAGCCCGCCAGGCAGCCATCTATGCCGGTTTACCCCCCAGCGTGGGTGCAACCACGATGAACAAAGTATGCGGATCCAGTCTCAAAGCCGTGATGATCGCTGCCCAGGCGATAAAAGCGGGTGATGGCGACTTATTCGTCTCCGGCGGGATGGAGAGTATGAGCCGCGCCCCCTTCCTTGTTGATGGGCGCACAGGCTCGTTGCGCTACGGTCACGCCCAGCTCACCGATGCGCTGCTCCACGATGGCCTGTGGGATCCTTTCGAAGATTGGGGGATGGGCAACGCCGCTGAGTTTATCGCCGATGAATACGAGGTCACCCGCCAGGCCATGGACGAGTTCGCCCTGGCAAGCCACCAAAAGGCAATTCGAGCCATCGACAGCGGCAAATTCAAAGCCGAAATCGTGCCCATTGAGTTGTCCGACAAGAAAGGTGGAGTCACCATTTTTGACACTGACGAGACGCCGCGGCGCGATACCACCCTGGAAGCGCTGGCAAAACTGAAGCCGGCCTTTATCAAGGACGGCAAAGTCACTGCAGGCAACGCTCCAGGCTTGAACGATGGCGCCGCAGCGGTCGTGGTCGCCAGCGCCGCCAAAGCGGAGGAATTAGGACAGAAGCCTTTGGCGCGCATCGTCGGCTACGCTCAGGCTGCGGTAGAGCCCAAATACCTGTTTTACGCCCCGGCAAAAGCCATCCCGCTGCTGCTGCAAAAAGTTGGCTGGAAGCTGGCTGATGTTGATTTGATCGAGCTGAACGAAGCCTTCGCTGCCCAGGTGCTTGCGGATGGCTACGCTCTGGCAGACCTGGGGTGGGATTGGAGCAAAGCCAACGTCAATGGGGGCGCCATTGCCCTCGGACATCCCATCGGAGCAAGCGGGGCGCGCGTTTTGACCACCCTGATCCACGCCCTCAAAGATCGCAGCTTGAAGCGCGGGGTTGCCGCCCTGTGCCTGGGCGGGGCGGAAGCTGTAGCCCTGGCTGTCGAAATGGATTAGCCGCGCGGTGCAATTGGCAGTAGAGACGCAACATGTTGCCTCTCCTGTTGAACCCAAAAAGCGCAGAGTGGTTTACGGAGCAAACGATCATGGACATCGAGCACATCTTCGTTGTCGGCGCGGGGACCATGGGAAACGGCATCGCCCAGGTCGCCGCGACCTCCGGCTACCAGGTCACCCTCATGGATGTGGTGCCAGAGCAGTTGGAACGCGCCAGGAGCGCCATCGCCAGGTCAGTCGAAAAACTCGTGTCGAAAGGCGTCATCAGCGAGGCGCAAAAGGTCGCCGCGTTAAATATCCCCACCACTATCGGCCTGGAGGCTGTTGAGCGGGCGGACCTGGTGGTCGAGGCGGCGAGCGAGAATCCCGAGCTGAAATTCAAGATCTTTCGCGAACTGGACCAACGCGCCCCCCAAGGCGCCATCCTGGCTTCCAACACTTCATCCATCAGCATCACCAAGATCTCCGCTGTCACCCGGCGCCCCGAGCAGGTTATCGGCATGCACTTCATGAACCCGGTGCCTCTGATGCGCCTGGTTGAAGTCATCCGTGGGTTGGCGACGAGCGACGAGACGACTGCCGCCACGCTGCAGGTCTGCCGGTCAATGGGCAAAGAACCGGTCGAAGCCAGGGACTCGCCGGGATTTATCTCTAACCGCATCCTTTGTCCGATGATTAATGAAGCCATCTTCGCCCTGCAAGAGGGGATCGGGACGCCGGAGGCGATCGACGCGGTCATGAAGCTGGGCATGAACCACCCCATGGGCCCGCTGACCCTCTGCGATCTGGTCGGGTTGGACGTGGTGCTCTCCGTGATGGAGATCCTCCATCGAGACCTGGGCGAAGATAAATACCGCCCTGCCTACCTGCTGCGCAAGATGGTCGACGCCGGCTACCTGGGTAGGAAAACAGGACGCGG
>DATEDC010000135.1:0-5299 GCA_035286585.1 Anaerolineales bacterium | reverse complement strand
CACATTGCGCCAGATCGCCCGGGCGACCAAATTGAACGATCTGGAAATTCGGCGCATCGTCTACGGGATGCTTCAAGCCGGGCTGGTGGAAATCATTCGTCCAGAGGGGGCGCCGCCGATCAGGACCTTCTCAGAGCGGGTGGTCGAAAGTGGAAAAAAGGAAGAACACATATCCCTGATCAATCGGCTGATCAGGCGGATACGGTCATTATAAGAAACGAATCGGTTTGGGCGTGGAAAACAGAGGTGCAGAGCCAAGCGAGGATAACCTGCTATGCAAACGGTAAAGATGGTGGTCACAGGTCCTTTCAACGCCGGGAAAACGGAGTTCATACGTTCCGTCAGTGAGATAGATGTCGTCTCCACGGAGAGGAAAATCAGCTCGGACGCAGAGCGAGTCAAAGCGACCACCACGGTAGCCATGGACTTTGGACGGATTACGGTGGATCAGGATTTAGTGCTGTATTTATTTGGAACGCCGGGTCAGAAGCGCTTTGATTTTATGTGGGAAATCCTCTCAGAGGGTATGCTGGGTTTCGTGGTGATGGTGGACAGCTCGCGTCCGGAAACCTTTCGGGAAGCTCGCAGCATCCTGGAGACCTTTCGCGCCTACGCCCCCACGCCGTACGTGGTTGCTGCCAATAAGCAAGATCTTAACGATGCCTGGGAGATTGCCGATATGCGCATTGCGCTGCGATTATCTCCGAAAGTAAAATTGCTGCCTTGTGTGGCGCAGGAGAAAGAATCGGTGAAGACCATCTTACTCGAGCTGCTCTACAGCATCCTGGCAGAAATGGATGCGTTGGAGAACTGACCCTCCAACGGAGAATGCAGATCTTAAACAGCGAATAACCGTGTCATCCATCACTACTGACCAGGGGATTGTACATTACGAAGTTTACGGGCATGGACTTCCAGTTATATTGCTGCACGGCTGGTTGGGCTCCTGGGGGTTGTGGCAAGAAACGATGCGTCACCTGGACTGCAGATTTCGCACCTATGCCCTCGACTTTTGGGGCTTTGGCGAGTCGGGCAAAAAACGCGACTCCTACGCCATTCAAGACTTTGTCGGTCTGGTGGATCAGTTTATGGAAAAACTGGGGATCGCCGAAGCCCCAATGGTAGGTCACAGCATGGGAGGTACAGTCGGCCTCTCGGTTGCCATCCAATATCCCCAGCGCGTCAGCCAGGTGGTCGTGATTGGTTCACCAATAGCGGGTTCGTCGCTCTCTTTTTTATTGAAGATGTTTGGAAAAAGATTGATCGCTTCCATTGTTTATCATAACCCCAGGATGTTGAAATTGGGGTTTCGCCTGCTGGCGCCTTACTACACGCGCGACCCACGCTGGCCAGATATGATGAATCGCGATCTCTCTCGCACAACGCTGGAATCTTTCCTGACCAGCATCGCCTCTCTTCACCGCACAGACCTGCGCCCATTCTTGAGCAAAATTAACATCCCTGCCATGGGGATGTACGGCGATAAAGATATCGTGGTTCACCCCAAACAATGGGTACCCATGCAAAAGGGCATCCCCCACGCCCGCATCGAGCGTTTCAAGACCGCGGGGCACTTCATCATGCTCGATGAACCGCTTCGATTCGTCCAGACGCTGCAAAGTTTTTTATATTGCGAGATGCAGCTATGCTGAAAATCATCCTTCAAGACCCAAGGCAGATGCATCCGTTCAACGAACGGGCTCGCGATCTGCGCCTGCAGAACAAGCCCTTGTGGCTTTACCAGCGCGATGTGCTGGCGCCTTTCACCGACCGCGAGCTGGAGCTGCCCTGTGGCAGCGCTTTGCCGAATGCCAGAGTCGAATGCCTGGTGTATCGCGATAATCTATTCTTCGATAAAGCCTATATCGAGGCCTTCTTAAGCCAGGCCCGGCGGTTGGGTAAACCCTGCCAGGCCGCGTTTTTAAGCGACGATCCGGCCTTCCGCGAGCATGTGCTGCCTTTATCAACCTCATATACACCAAACGGCGACCTGTACCTTGCCGAACTCTGGTATTACCCTGACGGGGTGGGTCCTCTCAGCGAGCCGTTACCCATCAGCCTCCAGTCTTCTGAGGTCGGCTATTACCACGTGCCCACATATATGGCGCTCGAACAGGGGGACCTGGTGTTCCAGGTGCCCAGGCGGAGCTTGATCGCCATCGATTCCTGGGTGCATGTCTTCATTGCCGATATTGTCTTCGGTCTATTCGCCCGCGGCGCACGTTTCGAAGACCACCTAAAGCACGATGCGCTGTATAAGCTGAAAATACTATCCAAAGCGATATTTGAGGGGAAGCAAGTCCTGCAAAGCTCGGAACTGGTAAAGATCGGGCGCAATTGCGTTATCGATCCGCATGCCATCATTCATGGGCCAACCACCATCGGGGATAACGTGACCATCAACGCCGGCGCGGTGATCGAAAACTGCATTGTCGGCAACAATGTCAATATCTCCCAGGGTTGCCACCTGATGCTCGCGGTGGTGGGCGATGGCGCGTTCCTGCCTTTTCGCGCATCGCTGTTTATGACTACTCTGATGGACAACAGCATGGTGGCGCAAAATGCCTGCCTGCAAATGTGCGTGGTTGGGCGCAACACCTTCATCGGAGCGGGAACCACCTTCACTGACTTCAACCTCGTTTCTGCGCCGCTGCGCGCCCGGGATGGGGATACCCGGCTCGTCGATTCGAATCGACCTGTGTTGGGCGGCTGCGTGGGTCACAACTGCCGGATAGGCTCAGGCATAATCATTTACCCGGCGCGGACAATCGAATCGGACGTGGTGTTGTTTGCCGCTGAAGATAACCTGGTCATCGAGCGGGACGTGCGCTACGAAGACAGCGCCCACCACCGGCTCATGATTTTAAACAACCATACCCGCCTGTATCCGCGCAAAGGCGAGCTGGTTGAAGAGAGTTGGTGACCATGGACAGCTTTGCCTTTGTGATCCATCCCATCGACCCCAAAAAAGATGTCAGCCGGAAATACCCCCTGCTGGGCAAAGCATTAAGCCCGAGGCTGATCGACTTTTTCTCCACTTATTTCCCGCCAGTATATCTCTCCGAGATCGAGGGGGTGGTCTCCCATTCCACGGGGGTGCAAATCAAGGGCTGGTTGCTGGCTTGCCCGCTGACCGCAGCCCAGATGCTCAGGCTGCCGCAAGAGGTGGTTTATCGAAAGATCGTCCAAACCGGCAGGCTTGCGGAGAAGTTGGGCGCCCGAATATTGGGGTTGGGCGCTTTTACTTCCGTTGTGGGAGACGCCGGTTTGACCGTTGCGCGCCGCCTGGACATACCTGTGACCAGCGGAGACGCATTCACCGCGGCCGTAGCAGTACAATCGCTTCTCAAGGCTGCCAGCGCCCTGGAAATCCCACTCAAGCGGGCCACCGCTGCTGTCGTGGGCGCTACCGGCGCGATAGGGCGAGCGTCGGCTGAAATTCTGGCCTCGCTGGTAGAGGAGCTCATCCTTATTGGGCGCCGCGTTGAAAGCCTGGAAGCGCTCAGCAGAACGTTGCTCTCGACAAGCCCACGGGCGCGGCTGCGAATCAGCACGAATCTGAATGGGCTGAGTCAGGCGCACCTGATCCTAAGCCTGACCAGCGCCCCCCATGCCATCATCCAGCCCGATCACCTGCAGCCCGGCTGCGTGGTGTGCGACGTCGCCATGCCCCGAGATGTCTCCCGGCAGGTGGCTGCCTTGCGCAAGGATGTCCTGGTGATCGATGGCGGCGTCGTAGATCTGCCCGGGCAGGTGGATTTTCACTTCGATTTTGGATTGCCGCCTGGAAAAGCCTACGCCTGTATGGCTGAGACAATGGCTCTGGCTCTCGAGGGACGCTTTGAAGATTACAGCCTGGGGAGAGAGATACCCACCGCCCGGGTTCAGGAAATTGCCGCGATTGCCGAGAAGCACGGTTTTCGCCTGAGCGGTTTTCGTTCGTTCGAACAGACCGTTACCGGTGAACATATCGACCAGATACGCCAGGTGGCGTATTCGGGACTTTAATCGACCGGCTGCAGTGACTGGGTCGTGATCCAGGTACTATCGAACCAGGCTGCGGCAACTAACATTTTTTGGAGGCTGTTATGGGTAAAGCCCGCTTACTGATCGTCGAGGACGATACCGATATCGCCAATATGCTCCGCATCTACTTCACCAGCCACCAGTATGATGTGGAAATCGCCCCGCACGGTTCAGTGGCTCTGGATAAAACTCGCCAGAGCCTGCCGAACCTGATCGTGCTGGACATCATGCTGCCGGATATCAATGGCTTCGAGGTTTGCCGTATTCTACGCACCAACACGCGCACCAGCCATGTGCCGATCATCTTCCTGACGCAAAAAGATGAGCGCGGCGATAAGCTGCAGGGCCTTGAATTGGGCGCCGACGATTACATCACCAAGCCCTTCGATATCGAAGAGCTGAAACTGCGCGTCAAGCGCGCCATTACCCGCGCCGAACAGCAGAGCCTCACCGATCCGCGTTCCGGACTGCCAACCGGAAGGCTGATAGAAGAACAACTGCGCCGCATCATTCGCGGAACGGGCTGGGCGCTGATGGATTTGCGCATCAATCACTTCGAGGCTTTTAATGACGTTTATGGTTTTGTCGCTGGCGATGATGTACTGCGCTTCACTGCCATGCTGATGGGCGAGGTGATCGATCAACTGGGCACAGCCAACGACTTTATCGGTCACGCCGGTGGAGGCAGTTTCATCATCATCCTGAACGAGCAAAATGCACAAGCCGTCAGGCGGGCCTTGAAAGCGCGCTTTGCCAGGGAAGTACTCGCCCACTATAACTTCATCGATCGCGAACGTGGCTATATAACTGCAACAGATAATTACGGGCAGGAGGTGAACTCGCCGCTCATGGAGCTGGCGGTTGGCATGGTTTCGCCCTCTAAATACCAGTTTGCCGATATTCGCGAGATCACCGAGCTGGCGGCTGAAGCGCGACGGAACGAAAGTTAGCTGCCCATCCATCAATTATGGCTTCGATAGATTCGCTTGCACTGGGCTTGATATTCCTGGCAGTAGGGCTTGGCCTGGCGGCGCTGGCGATGGTTGCCCTGCGTTATTTCCCTAAAAACAAGCCGCGAGAAGGCCCCCCGACCTCCTCGCCCATTAGCTTAAATCTGGAGGCGCACGGCGGGGCGGTCTTGATTGTCCAGGCAGGCGGGCGGATTGTTTACCTAAATGAACGGGCTCGAGAGTGGTTCGATCTCGGGGATGAACAACCTGACCTGGAGCGCCTCGCCCGGCGGGTGCGTCCGAGCGAGGCTTTATTCAGCCTG
>DATEDC010000134.1:0-10859 GCA_035286585.1 Anaerolineales bacterium | reverse complement strand
TACAAAATTCAATCAATGATCAAAAATTGTGGATTCCCTTGACGCCTCCTACCCAGCCAGCCTGAAGCGCCTGGCTTTGCTGGCGACGACTGCCGGCTCATTTCTGACCCCCTTCCTGGGTTCGGCGGTGAATGTCGCTTTGCCCGCCATCGGCGCGGAGTTCGCCATGAACGCCGTGCAGTTAAGCTGGGTCGCCACCGCTTTTCTGCTCGCCGCGGCGGTGTTCCTGGTGCCGCTCGGCAAGCTCGCCGACATACACGGTCAAAAGAAAATCTTTTTGGCGGGCATGCTCTTGCACCTGGTCTCAGCGATCTCAATGCTACAGGTTGCTTCGGCGAACTGGCTGATCGCTTTGCGGGCGATCCAGGGGATCGGCAGCGCGATGATCTTCGGCACCAGCGTGGCGATCCTGACCTCGGTCTATCCTCCGGGCGAACGCGGCCGGGCCCTGGGGATCAACGTCGCCTCGGTGTACACCGGGCTGTCTTCCGGGCCGTTCCTGGGGGGCCTGCTCACCCAGAGCTTCGGCTGGCGCAGCATTTTCCTGGCCAGCGCCCTTTTGAGCGCTGCGATCATCCTGCTGACTTTATGGAAACTGGGAGACGAATGGGCTGGCGCCCGCGGCGAGAAGTTCGACCTGCCTGGCTCGCTCCTCTACGCGCTGATGCTGGTGGCGGTGATGTATGGCCTAGCGCAGCTCCCCTCCTTGCTGGGCGCCGGGTTGATCGTCTCTGGATCGCTCCTGCTGCTCGTCTTCATCCGCTGGGAGAGCCGCCTGGAAAGCCCGGTGCTGAACATGCGCCTGTTCCGCCAAAACCGGGTTTTCGCCCTCTCCAACCTGGCCGCCCTGATCAACTACAGCGCGACCTACGCGGTCAGCTTCTTGCTCAGCCTCTACCTGCAGTACATCCAGGGGCTGCCCCCGCATAGGGCCGGACTGGTGCTGGTCGCCCAGCCGGCGATGCAGGCGATGTTTTCTCCACTTGCCGGTCGCCTCTCCGACCGGGTCGAGTCACGCGTGGTCGCCTCGACCGGCATGGCGCTGATCGCCTTGGGACTGGGCGGGCTGGCTTTTCTGGGGGCGGAAACGCCCCTGGCGCTTATCGTGCCGCTACTCATGCTGCTGGGCTTTGGCTTTGCCCTGTTCTCCTCGCCCAACACCAACGCCGTGATGGGCTCGGTCGAGCGGCGCTTCTACGGGGTGGCCTCCGCCACCCTGGGGACGATGCGCCTTTCCGGACAGATGTTCAGCCTGGGCATCGCTATGCTGATCTTTGCCGTGGTGATCGGGAGAGTGCCCATCACCCCGCAGTACTACCCGGCGTTCATCCTCAGTGTCCGGGTGGCTTTCGCCATCTTTGCAGTTTTGTGTTTCGGAGGCATATTTGCTTCGCTTTCCCGCGGAAAGCTGCACGCTTGAAGCTGGCTGCACTTGTTGCTACGGTATAATCTAACGACCATGATCACCCCCGACAAAATCGAAGAATGGATCCAGGAGGTCGCCGAGCGCCCGGACTCCGCCGCCTCGATCTTGCGCCTGATCGCCAACCGCCTGGGCGAGCTCGCCAGCCGCAACGAGGAGCTGCTCGAGGAGAATATCCTCTTAAGGAGCGGGAAGCGCGTGGAGGAATACGAAAGCCGCATCGCCCACCTGGAATATCAGCTTGACCTGCTGAAGCGCCACTTTGGCGGGGAGCTGCCAGAAGCCGCCGCTGCCGCCCTGGAGGACGCGCAACTTGCGACCTCGCAGGCAACCATCAGCGTGCTGGGTTATGATATCCACGGGCGCGTCTACCGCCTGGAACTGCCGTCAGAAGACCTGGTGAGTGAGTCAGCTCTCGGTCGGCTGGATGGAGAGCTGATCCCGGACGGCGTCCCGGCTCGCCTGCTGGCGGCACCTTCGCTGGAAGAGCTGCTGTTTATTTTCACTTCCGGGAGGATCGCGGCGCGGCCGGTGAGCTCCATCCCATTCTATGGATCATCTCCCGATCGGGGTGCTCCGGAGGAGGTCCCCGCGGCTCCCATCCCCGTCGAGCCGCGCCTCGGCGAGATGCTGGCCTGCCTGGCGCCAGTCTCACGCCTGCCCCTGGCGCAGTTCTTCGTTCAAATCAGCCGCAAAGGCTGCCTGAAGAAAATCAACGCTGCCATGGCCCAATCGATCCTGGCGAATCACTATATCGGCACCGGCATCAAGTCTGCGCCCGACCAGACTTTCGAGCTGGCTTTGTGCGGCAACGCAGACCGGCTGGCGCTGGTCAGCCGCGAAGGCTACCTGCTGTGCCTGTCCGCAAAAGACCTGCCCTTTGCGGTTGAGGAGGTAATGCGCCTGGGGAACAGCGACCACCTGGTGGCAGCCCTTGTTCTGCCTCCCAGGGCTTCGCTGCTGATCATGACCCAGATCGGAAAAGTCATCCACCGGGCGGATGAGAGCCTGGAGATTGCGCCTTCGCTGCGCTCGAAAGGCCAGCCGGTTTTCTCGCCCTCCCGCCGCGAGCAGGGCGTGCGCGTGGTCGGGGCGGCGGCGGTGAATGAAGACGATTGGGGCGTGGCGTTGCATCGAGATGGACAGTTGAGCCTGCACGCGGTGAAGGACCTGTTCGGGAGCGGCGCCCTGGACGTTCACGGCGAGCTGCTGGCGTTTGCGGGTTTGCGTGCTCCGTTGAGTTGAGAAGGTTATGGGACTGAGGGTCGGGCTGGATTTCGGCACCTCGAATTCGGGAGTGGCGCTTTATCGCGACGACCAGGTGCAGCTTCTGCCGATAGACGCTGATAGCGTGCTGCCCGAGGTCGTCAAGTCGATCCTGTATATCACCCGTGATTACCAGCACTACATCGGGCAGCAGGCGGTCCAACTCTATTACCGCCATAATGTCGGTCGCCTGCGGCGTTACGTGCCAAAAAAGGCGGGCGAGATCGAATATCGCGGCGCAGACATGTACTACGTGCGCGATGTTTACGTCTACGTGGATGAGCTCCAGCCGGGGCGCCTGTTGCAGTATTTAAAGACCGCCCTGCGCCGGGCCGGGGGTCCGGCCGGCTACGCCGGCACGCAGGTGTTCGAGCGCTACTACTACGTCGCGGACCTGCTCCAGCTCTTCCTGGCGGCCCTCAAACGACGCGCCGAGGCGCTCCTGGGGGAGGAGATCACCGCGGTCACCCTGGGACGCCCGGTGAAGTTCTCCGACCAGCCAGAGCTGGACCGACAGGCGGAGGAGACGCTGCGCCAGGCTGCCCTACAGGCTGGCTTTGCCGATGCGAGCTTCGAGCTCGAGCCGGTGGCTGCGGCGCTGTATTACGAAAAATCGCTCCACCAGCCGCAAAATGCCTTGATCTTCGATTTCGGCGGCGGCACCCTGGACCTGGCTGTGCTGCGCCTGGGAGATCCGAGACAGCGCCAGATCTACGCCAGCGGCGGCGTCGGCATCGCCGGTAGCGATTTCGACCGGGCGATCATCCAGAGGCGCCTGCTGCCGCACTTTGGCCTTGGGCGGGTCATCCAGCAGCCCGAGCTGCTCGAGCTGCTCCACACCATCCCGGATTGGATCGCCCTGCCCGAGTTAAGCACACCTCAGAATCGCTACCACCTGGAGCAGGCGATCCAGGCGGGAGTCGCTCCGGCGCGCTTGCGAACGCTGCAATCCCTGATCTTCAACGACCTGGCTTTCTCGTTTTACAACCAGGTGGAGGCGGCCAAGATGCTCCTTTCCAGCCAGGGCGCTGCCGTGATCGAGCTCAAAGAGGGCGGCATCGATCTATGGGAACTGTACACCCGCCTCCAATTCGAGCAGGATATCCAGGAACACCAGGAGGCGATCGAGCAGGTGCTGCTGGACACCCTGGCGGCTTCGGGGTTGCGGCCGGGCCAGATCGACGCTGTGGTCAAGACCGGCGGCTCATCGAATATCCCCGCTTTCACCCGGATGTTGGGCCGCATCTTCGGAGCGCAGAAGGTCGTGGCTTCGAACACCTTCAGCAGCGTGGTGGCTGGCCTGGCGATCAAAGCCAGCCAGGGATGAGGCTGGCGACCTTTATTCTGGTCCCTTCTTTCCCTGTATAATTTACCCATGGAAACAAGTCGGCGCCCAAGAAATGATCGCCTTGCCAGCCTGCTGTTCATGGGGACCGGCCTCTGGTTGTGGGTTAATGAGCACAAGCCCCTGCGCGGGCGCGCCCTGAACGCTGCTTATGCCATGGGTGGTGTGGCTGCGATGGTGCTTGGGGGCATCCTGTCCAGCGTGGCTGGCATGTGGATTTTGAGCGGGTTATTCTTCGTTCTTGTTGTGCTGCTGATTATCGGCATTGGTTCGTATTTTACCCAGACCTCCGGGGAATAAATGTCGGGGAGTAAATGAATGAATCCCAACGCTTGATCCTGGTCACTGGCGCCACCGGCTACATCGGCGGGCGGCTGGTGGGGCGCCTGTTGGAAAGGGGTTTCCGCGTGCGCTGCCTGGTGCGGGATCCCGCGCGCCTGCAAGGCCGCCTCTGGCAGGACAAGGTGCAGATGGTAGTCGGCGATGTGCTGAAGGCTGCCAGCTTGCCGCGAGCCATGCAGGGTGTGCACGCAGCTTACTACCTGATACACAGCATGGGATCAGGCGGCGATTATCACCAGCGCGATCTAAAGGCGGCACAGAACTTTGGCGCGGCCGCGAGGAATTGTGGCGTGCAGCGTATCATCTACCTGGGCGGGCTGGCAGAGGAGGGCGTCAAACTCTCCAGGCACCTGCGCTCCCGGCTGCAGACCGGCGAGGTTCTGCGGGAGAGCGGCGTGCCGGTTACGGAGTTCCGCGCCGCGGTGATCGTTGGCTCCGGCGGCCTTTCTTTTGAAATGATCCGCTACCTAACCGAGCGCGTGCCGATTATTATTTGCCCGCGCTGGGTGTACACCCGCACCCAGCCAATTGGCCTGCGAAATGTGCTCGAATACCTGGTCTCCGCTCTGGAGGTGCCCGAGAGCGCCGGGCAGATCATCCAAATCGGCGGCGCAGATGTGGTCAGCTACGCCCAGATGATGATGACTTACGCCCGGGTGCGCGGCCTCAAGCGTTGGATGCTGCCGCTGCCCGTGCTGACCCCACGCTTGTCTTCCTACTGGGTAAGTATCGTCACCCCTATCCCGGCTGCCATCGCCCGCCCTTTGATCGATGGTCTGCGCAACGAAAACATCGTGCGCGACCCCACAGCCCGCAAGATGTTCCCGCATATCCAGCCGATGGGCTACCTGACCGCGGTGGAGCGCGCCCTGATGCGCCTGGAAGCGAGCGAGGTTGAAACCTCCTGGAGCGATGCCCTGGTCAGCAGCCAGAGGGATATCCGCCCAGTTATCCTCTCCACCCAAAAGGGCATCATCCTGGAGCAGCGCCAGCGCCTGGTGCCTGCCTCGCCAGAGGCGGTCTTCAAAGTTTTCACTGGGATCGGGGGCGAGCGCGGCTGGTTTTATATGAACTGGGCCTGGGTAATCCGCGGCTGGATCGACCGCCTGGTCGGGGGCGTCGGGCTGCGGCGCGGCCGGCGAGACCCGGACGAGCTGCGGGTGGGTGACGCCCTCGATTTCTGGCGGGTGGAGGCGTTGGAGTCGGGACGCTCGCTGCGCCTGCGAGCGGAGATGAAACTGCCCGGCAAAGCCTGGCTGCAGTTCCAGGTCAGCGGCCAAAAAGATGGGCACTCCCTGCTGCAGCAGACCGCTTTCTTCGCCCCCAAAGGGCTGAGCGGGCTGCTCTACTGGAACAGCCTGTACCCGCTGCACGGGCTGATCTTCAGCGGCCTGATCGACGAGATCGCCCGCCAGGCCGCCGTGTAGGCGGACCTAGCGTTCTCAGCGCTTCAGCGGTCTCCTTCTTCCAACGCCAGGCAATCGGGGCACAGGTTCAGGGTCACCCTGTAGCAGCCGTTCGCGCCGACTTTGACCCGTAGGCGGACGACAGCGGGCTGGCCGCAATCGCAGTAGATCGTGGTTCTACACCGCAGGGGGCGGCGTTTTTTCTTCTCCGGCGGCAGAGGGTGGGTGATTTTCAAGAAGCTCATATAACATCTCACGGATTAACTCAATGCGTCACTCATCGAGCAACTCACCGTGCTTGGCGGCGTAGATCATCAGGCGGCGCAGGCTTCGCCGCCCCCTCACCTCCAGGAGGGCGTAGACGGCGGAGAGGTGATCCTTTACCGTGTGCCGGCTGAGCGACAGGCGCTGGGCGATCTGCCTGTTGGTCAGGTTTTCGCCCATCACCAGCAGGGCGATCTCTTGCTGGCGATAGGTCAGTTTCTCCCAGCGGGTGCGCAAATCAGTGAGCTTTTCAAGGGTGGCTGGTGAAATCTTAGAAGGCGACATAACATCGGGGTGTGGCGGGAATAATGAGCAGGTATGCACCCATCATATATAGAACATGTGTACTAGTCAAGGGGCAGACGGGGGGATTTTTGGGGTTAAACCCTGGAGTAGCCCAAAGGGTGAACAGGTTCTGGCCGAATTTTTTAAGCTAAATTGACTTGTGGAGAAGAGGCAGTTGCTATATAATGTGCCTGCAATCCTGCTAGTTTTGAAATGTCAGCCAACCGGGTGTGAGCACTGCCGGTACCCTGATGGGAGCACCCCATGAGGTCGGGGGTTCGAATCCCTCCGCGCCCGCCACGCCGACTGAGGCCCCTGTGGAGATCGATACCGCGGGGGCTTTGGTTTAACCTACTTGGGAGCAAACTGAAGCCGGACAAGAATGCGTTGCCGCAATCGTGGTTCGAGCGCGTCCAATTCCTTTTCAGCAGAGCGTTTGATCTGGACGCTGTAGGTCATATGCTCTAATTGGATTGTTGGTGAACATAATCCCGTAGCGCTAGCGCCGGTTCGTCACGCCTTTCCTCAATTAGGGCCAGATCTACCAGATCACGCCGCAGATTCTCATCTTGTATCAAGCGGCGCAATACGGCCTGCTGTTCAGCACGCGGGAGAACTTTAAAAGCGGTCCAATCTTCCCAACTGTTTCAGCTTGCTATCCTGGTTGGTTCACAATATACTTCCAGGTATGGAAAGCGTTTACCTCTATCAGCAGATCGCACAGGCAGTGCGCCAGGCAATCCTTTCCGGAGAGCTTAAGCCTGGCGACCGCCTGCCCTCCGTGCGCCAGATGACCGCCCGCTGGGGCTGCACATTGGGCACCGTCCAGCGCGCCTACCAGGAGCTGGCCCACCAGGGGCTGGTGACCAGCCGGGCTGGGCAGGGCACTCGCGTGGTCGGGCGTTTGCCCGCTCGCGCCGAGTCCCCCCTGCGCCGGGCGACCCTGGTGCACCGCGCCGAGGCTTTCCTGCTGGAGGTGCTCACCGCCGGCTACTCGCCTGCCGAGGTCGAGCAAGCTGTGCGCCAGGCGCTGGACCGCTGGCGGGTGGTGGCTCATAACCCCGAACCGCCCCCGGCGGGCAGCCTGCGCTTTGCTGGCAGCCATGATCTGGTGCTCGCCTGGTTGGCGAGCCATTTCGAGGAGCTCGTCCCCGGTTACGCCTTGCAGCTTACCTTCAGCGGCAGCCTGGGGGGGCTGATCGCTCTGGCTGAAGGTCAGGCGGACCTGGCTGGTTGCCACCTGTGGGACGCCGAAACCGACACCTATAACCTGCCTTTCGTGCGCCGCCTGCTGCCCGGCGTGCGCCTCGCCCTGGTGGCACTGGCCCACCGCCGCCTGGGCTTGATCCTCCCGCCCGGCAACCCCGCTGGTTTGACCAGCCTGGCAGACCTGGCTCAACCGGGTTTGCGTTTTGCCAACCGCCAGCCCGGTTCGGGGACCCGGGTCTGGTTGGATGCCCAGTTGCACAAGCTGGGTCTTCAGGCAGAATCGATCTCGGGCTACCAGGATGTATACCTGACCCACTTCGAGGTCGCCCGCGCGGTGGACGAAGGCCAGGCGCAGGCAGGGCTGGGCCTGGAGGCCGCCGCCCGCAGCTACGGCCTGGATTTCATCCTGCTGACCCGCGAGCGCTACGATCTGGTCATCCCGGCGGCCTCGCTGGAAGCGCCTGCCATCGCCGGCCTCCTCGAATGGTTGCGCAGCTCGGACAGCAAAGCCGTGTTTCGTAGCTTTGGGGGTTATGACCCGGATATCACCGGCAGACTGGATTGGGTCTATAGGGATTAGCCCACCGCCAGACGCAATATTCCCACCATTTTACTGGACAGACTGGCAAATTCAAAGTATACTTGTAGGGGTACAGATTATACAGTTGTCCTGTGCATGTAGTCATCTAACCATTAACCATCCTGTTTCATCCAGCAGCGTTGATGACAGGGCGTGATCAAATATGTCCAACGATCTGCTTGAAATCGTCCTGCTCTCGCTGCGTGTTTCCGGGTTTGCCCTGCTGATCAGCGCTCTCGCCGGCATCCCGGTGGGCGCTTTTTTAGGGCTGCGCCGTTTCCCGGGCCGCCGCCTGCTGGTCGCCACCCTGTACACCGGCATGGGTTTCCCGCCGGTGGTGATCGGGCTGTTTGTTTACTTGCTGCTCTCCCGCAGCGGGCCGCTCAGCAGCCTGAACCTGCCGTTTTTGCCCCTCCTGTTCACCCCGGGGGCGATGATCCTGGCGCAGAGCATTATTGCTTTTCCGTTGATTGCGGGGTTCAGTATGGCAGCCGTGATGGCTGTCGATCCGCAGGTACGCCTGCAGGTGCGCTCGCTGGGCGCCACGGATCGCCAGGCTGCCCTGACAATCATGTCTGAGGCGCGCTTGGGCGTGTTGGTTTCGCTGATTGCCGGTTTCGGCGGCATTATCTCCGAGGTCGGGGCGGTCATGCTGGTGGGCGGAAACATCGAAGGTCGCACCCGGGTCCTGACCACTGCTATCGTCCTGGAGACGCGCAAAGGAAATTTCGAGCTCGCCCTGGCTCTTGGATTTGTCCTGCTGGGGCTGACTTTTGTCGCCAACCTGGCTATGCTGCGCCTGCAGGGGAGATCTATCGACGAATGAACGCTCCCATTTACCGCCTGCGTAATCTGGTGAAAGCCTACAATGGGCGCAGAGTCCTGCAGGTAGACCACCTGGATATTCAACAGGGAGAGGCCTTTGCCATTGTCGGTCCCAGTGGAGCCGGGAAAAGCACGCTGCTGCGCCTGCTCAATTTCCTCGAGCCGCCCACCGAGGGGCAGATCTTTTTCAATGAGACCGAGTTCAGCGCCGTCCGGGAGGTCCCGGTGGAAATCCGCCGGCGGGTTACCACTGTTTTTCAGCGACCGATGCTGCTCAACCGCAGCGTGTGGGGAAACGTGCATTACGGGCTGGGGTTGCGCGGCCAGCGCAACGCTGACGATAAAACCTCCGCTGCGCTGGAGGTGGTCGGGCTGGCCGCGCTGGCGTCTCAGCCAGCCCGCACCTTATCCGGCGGCGAAGCCCAGCGGGTGGCCCTGGCCCGCGCCATGGCGCTCGAACCAGAGGTGCTGCTGCTGGATGAGCCTTCTGCCAACCTGGACCCCTACAACATCGGCTTGATCGAAGCTACCGTTCAGGCGCTCAACCGCCAGCAGAAGGCAACCCTAGTGCTTGTCACCCACAACATATTCCAGGCCCGCCGGCTGGCCAATCGGGTGGCGTTGCTCTTAGACGGGCAGATGATCGAGGTTGCCAGCGTGGACGACTTCTTTGAGCGCCCCGCCGACCCGCGCACGGCGGCCTTCGTACGCGGTGAGTACGTTTATTGAGACCATGATTACAACGTCCGAGGTTATCGAGTGCTCGATGTTGTCCTGAGAATTTTCCTGGTATTCCTGCTTGGCAGTTGCGCCCGGCTGCCAGCCGCTCCAGCTCCAGCGAAATCATTCCAGGGGCAAACCCTGATCCTGGCGACCACCACCAGCACCGAAGATTCGGGCTTGCTCGCCTACCTGCTCTCCGGCTTCGAAAGCGAGTATCGGGTGAGCGTGGATGTAATCGCAGAGGGCACCGGGCAGGCGATCCAATTGGGTGAGGACGGCAATGCCGATGTGCTGCTGGTTCACGCCCGATCCAGAGAGGATGAATTTATGCAGGCTGGCCACGGCGTGCGGCGTGAAGATGTGATGTACAACGACTTCGTGATTGTGGGTCCCGCTGGCGACCCCGCCGCGATCCGCGGTCTGACAGATGCGGCTGAAGCTTTTAAAAATATCGCCCTCAGCCAGGCTGCCTTCATCTCCCGCGGCGACGATTCCGGCACCCATGCCAAGGAAAGATCCATCTGGGCTGCGGCGGGCATCGAACCCCGGGGGGATTGGTACCTGTCCGCCGGGCAGGGCATGGGAGAGGTGCTGACCATGGCGGATGAGCAGCAGGCTTATACGCTGAGCGACCGGGCCACCTTCTTGATCCGCAGCCGGGCGGGCGCCCGCCTGCTGGTCCTGGTGGAAGGCGACCCGCTTTTGTTCAACCCCTATGGAGTCATCGCTGTCAACCCGGAAAAAGGCGCCCACATCCAGGCCGACCTGGCAAATGCCTTTATCGACTGGCTGGTGTCTGTGCCCACCCAGGAAAAGATCGCTCAGTTCGGCGTGGATGAGTTCGGCGAAGCGTTGTTCACCCCTGATTCGGCTGCCTGGCGGGCGAAGTAAGGCTAATCTGGTGGGCGCTGGTAGGCTGGTGTGGCACACCCTGGTCCAGGAGATGGCCTCTCCCCTGGCCCCCGCCTCCCGACCCGAATCCCTGGTATACCAAGGTGATCGGTCTCGTTGGCGGGGTTGTTTTTGGTTGGGGCGTTACCACTATGGGCGCCTTTGAAGCCTTGAGCCCTGAGGGCATGGTCGCTTCAGCGGTGGGCGCCTGGGTTGGTTCGGTGTTCTTGAACGACATCGTCAACCTGGTCATGCCCGGACGCAGAGCTTAACTTCCCGGCGATCCAATATTTGTTCTTA
>DATEDC010000133.1:0-6367 GCA_035286585.1 Anaerolineales bacterium | reverse complement strand
ATGATCGAGGCGGCCGAGTCCGGGCGCCCGGCGACCTCCTGGATCCATTCTTCGATTTTGTCGGGGGTGATCATAACTGTTCGCGATTTGGTGTAAAAGTTAATCAATGGCTACCAGAGGATTATACCCTTTCAGGGATTTGCAAACCTTTTAACTACGCCGACTTTTACACAATGCCACTTTCAAAGTTTTATCATGTGTTGCGCAATAGTTTTATCCTCGATGAAGAGCACATGGCTACACCATATCGCTTGGACAGTTACGACATCGCCAACCGCCTCACCCAGGTGAACGGCCTCACCCTGACCTGGGACGCCAACGGCAATCTGCTTCAAGACCACCTGGGGAGGGTGTATACTTACGACAGCGCCGACCGGCTCACCTCGCTGGTCCAGGGCGGCAGCACCTTTACATTTGCATACAACGGCCTGGGCGACCGCCTGCAACAGACGGTGAACGGCGTCCCCACCCATTACAGCCTGGATCTCAACAACGCTCTGACCCAGGTGCTATCTGACGGGACGAACACCTACCTGTATGGCGTCGGACGCATTGGGGAGCAGAACTCGAGCGGCTGGGGGTATCACCTTGGGGATGCATTAGGGTCGGTGCGCCAGCTCAGCGACCCAACCGGCGTGGTCACCCTGGCGAGGGCTTACCAGCCATATGGCAGCGCGCTCAGCAGCGAGGGAGAGGGATTAACGAGCTACGGCTTCACTGGTGAGTGGCGGGACCTTACCGGGCTGGTGCATCTCCGGGCGCGGTATTATGACCCGGCGCTGGGACGTTTTCCCACCCGCGATCCATTCCCGGGAGTTCTCCAAACGCCTGCTACACAACACAATTATATTTATGCTGCCAACAATCCCATCAACTATTTTGACCCATCGGGAATGATATGGTTAGACATAATTAATGCCCAAAGTTGTCAAGCTGTTACCGAGTGCGACTTAGTTGAACTCGCAGTAGGCGCTGGCGACCCAGCTTAACTGCACGGCGCTCGTGGCGAACTCCGCGGCGATGGCGGGCAAAGCGACGTTCACAGCCGAGCTCAGGAAGGGGGTCAGAAATGAGCCGGCAGTCGTCGCCAGCAAAGCCAGGCGCTTCAGGCTGGCTGGGTAGGAGGTGTCAAGGGAATCCATAATTTTAGAGCTTTGGTTAAATCTCGTAAGCCAATTTTAATGACATCGCGGTTTTTTTGCCAAATAGCCGGGGAAACGTTTACTATTGCTTCGAAATTCTAATAATTTATTTTGCTTGACGTGGGGACACGCCTCCCTATTTCTTTCGCAGTGCATCGACCAGGCAGTGTCCGACTACCTGTTATCAGGAGCGCTCCCGGCGGAGGGAACGGTCTGCAACCAAGATCTGGTGCCCTTCATAGATTTCTCCATGCTGACCGGCGCGGCAGAGGCGTCGGCTGCCAGACGGTCGCAGATGGCTACCATACTCGCAGTTATGGACCGCTTCCCATGGCTGTGTTGTTTTGTGCGGTTGGTGTATGAATTGAAAAACTGGAATTCGCCCCCGCCAGAAATCAGAGCTAAATAAGGCATTTTGTCACTATAGCATTACAAAAAATTATGCTACATTTAAGAAACCTCGCCGCATTCATTAAGGCCATTTCATGCATGGTAATACATATTAATCCGCCACTGCAAGGGACCCACGAGGGGGTGATTCTTCATGGGTGTGTTCGATTATTGTGGGGAGGCCGGATATGATCGATAAAGCACGAACCAATACTCAGTTGGATAGGGTAACAGATAAAGGCAGCGCCTTCTCCGACAAAAATATAAGCTGGTTCGCCTCGCGCGATTCTCCGAAGCGCCTCGTATTCATTCTCATCGCAGGTATTTTCCTGAGCGAAGTCTTCGCCATGGTCGTGCTCACCTGGCTTCCTGAGATGCCATACGCCCTGGTGACTCTGACGGATGCGCTGATCATGGCGGGTTTGATTTACCCGCTACTGTACTACCTGGTCTTTCGCCCACTGCTCGAGCACATCGCAGAGCGCAAACGCTCCGAGCAGGCGCTGATCCAGACCAACGAGCTGCTGGAAAGGTATTTTTCCAGCATCGATACCCTGATCGCCTATATGGATCGGGAATTCAACTTCATCCGGGTCAACGATACATACGCCAGGTCAGGTGGGCATTCTGCAGAGTACTTCAGCGGCAGGAATCACTTCGCTCTCTACCCGCACGAAGAGAACCAGGCCATCTTCCAGCGGGTGGTGGACACCGGCGAACCGTTCTCCGTCCTCGAGAAGCCCTTCGAGTACCCTGAATACCCCGAGCGAGGCGTGACCTATTGGGATTGGAGCCTGCAACCGGTCAAAGGGATTGATGGCGCTATCGAAGGGGTAGTGCTCAGCCTGGTAGACGTCACCGAACGCAAGCGCGCCGAACTCCAATTAGAACGCCAGAACCAGGAGCTGCGCACCTTGAGCGAGGCTGAGCACCGGCAACGTGAGCTGGCTGAGGGCCTGGTGCAGGCGGTGATAACGCTCACCTCCAGCCTGCAGCTTGAAGACGTGTTGAACTCTGTCCTGGATCAAATCCGGCGCGCCATCCCCTTTCGGGGCGCTGATATCATCCTAATCGAAGGGAAAACTTTTCGCGTCGCAGGCTTCTGCGGCTTTGAGGACTTGCCCGGCGGCGTCGCCGCAATGCAGAGAAATTATACACTCGACGACTTTCCCCTGTTTCAGCAAATTTGCGCGACGCTCCAGCCCGTGCTGGTCCCCGACACCCGCGAGCAAGCAGACTGGCGATTCGTCCCGGGTATGGAATGGGTGCGTTCCTACATGGCCGCGCCCCTGATCAGCAATGGGCAGGTCTCAGGCGTCATCAACCTGACCAGCGACCAGCCGGGATTTTTCAACCCGGAGACCGTCCAGCGCTTGATGGCTTTCGCCGCACCGGCGTCATTGGCGCTGAACAACGCCCAATTATATAAAGCCGAGTTGACCGCCCGCCAGGCAGCCGAAACCCTCAGCGCCGCTGCTCGAGCCCTGACACAGACTTTGGACCTGGACCAGGTGATTGGCACGCTCCTGGAGCACATCGAGGTTATCATCCATCCCGATACGACCGGCGTTGCTTTATTGGAGGACGAGACCCGCCTGGCGACGCGCGCGGCGCGCGGCTACGAGCGCCTGAGCGACCCGGACCAAATTCTTTCCCTCGTCGTGGACATTAATTCAAGCCCTTTTTTGCAGCGACTGGTCTCTGAGCGTAAGAGCCTCTTAGTCCCCGAAATTGCCGCCTCGCTGGACTGGCGAGTGTTCCCCAGGCTGGAGCCTATCCGTAGCTGGTTGGTCGTGCCCCTGATTGCAAGCGATAAGGTCATCGGCGTGGTTGGGTTGGGGAAAACCGAGACAGGTTATTTCACGCCCGAGCACGTCCGATGGGCCGAGGCGTTGGTGGGACAGGCCGCCATGGCCATCCAAAACGCCTGGCTGTTCGAGCAGGTGCGCGCCAGCAGTGAGCGCCTGCAAGGTCTCTCGCACCGCCTGGTAGAAGTCCAGGAAAATGAGCGCCGCTACATAGCCCGCGAGCTTCACGACGAGGCTGGCCAGGCGCTGACGACTCTGATGGTTGGGCTGCAACTGATCGAAAAGAAAGCCGAACAGCCCGTGGACGTGCGGGCAGAGGTGGTCGAGATGGGCCACGTACTGGAAACGGTCATCGAAAACCTGCATCGCCTGGCGATGGACCTGCGCCCAGTCAGCCTGGATTACCTCGGTCTGGAGGCGGCTTTGCGCCAGCACGTCGAGACGATGAGCGAGAAGCTAGGCCTGGAGATCCAGTTCGCCATGACGGAGATCAGCGGACGACTGCCCCCCAACATAGAAATCGCTTTCTACCGCATCGCCCAAGAGGCGCTGAATAACGTGGCGCGCCATGCCAGCGCCACCCGTGTGGATGTTCTCATCACGCGACGCGCGGACTGCCTGGTATTGATCATCGAGGATGACGGCGTCGGCTTCGCGCCGAGTGAAGCGGCGAAGGGCATGCGCATGGGCCTGAACGGCATGCGCGAACGCGCCGAGATGCTGGATGGAAAGCTGGTGGTCGAGAGCATCCCTGGAAAAGGGAGCACGGTCTTGGTGGAGGTGCCCTATGGCATTCCGAATACTCATCGCTGACGACCATGGCGTATTGCGCGCCGGATTGATCGCTTTATTACACGCCGAGCCTGATCTGCAAGTGGTAGGAGAGGCTAACACCGCTGAGGAAGGACTGCGGAAGGCGATCGAGCTAACTCCAGACCTGGTGCTGATGGATATCAGCCTGCCCGACCTGGACGGCATCGAGGCCACCCGGCGCATCGTGGAGGCTCGGCCCGGCATGCGGGTGCTCATGCTCACCATGCACGAGGACGTCGGGCTGATGCGCGAGGCGATCCGCGCTGGGGCCGCCGGCTACATCCTGAAGCGCGCAGTTAAATCTGAAATGATCACCGCCATCCATACTGTGCTGGGCGGCGACGTGTACGTTCACCCGGCGTTGTTGAGCGCCCTGCTGAGCGAGGCGCCCAGGCCAGCGGGTCCAACCGCCGCACAGGTGGAAGCGTTGACCCCCCGCGAGCTCGACGTGCTACGGCTAATCGTCAGGGGCTATACGAACAGCCAGATGGCCGACCTCTTGAACATCAGCGTGCGCACGGTTGAGTACCACCGCGGTAACCTGACCGGCAAGCTGAACCTGCGTAGCCGGGTGGAGCTGATCCGCTACGCCGCAGAACACGGGATCAGCTAAGAGCAGGTAAGATACCAGGGGAAAAACCGCATAACCGGCTAGTAGAAAATACTGGCCGGTTTCGCTTTACCTCGTAAAATCCCACCGCGTATTCGCTACGCGGCTGGCCGAAAAAATCTGGGGGTTTACCCAATTAACCGGCCGGGCTTCTTTCTATATATTAAGAATGCCTTAATTACAAAAATGCAAGGTTTAACCTAAAAGAAGAGCAGAGAGCATATATGCCCATGCCCTCGGATGATCCTATACCCCCCATCCCGGCGGATACTGCGCGCAGCGCAAAAGCGGTTTACAGCCGAAGCAATCTATACCTGTCGATTGGCGATCGACTCGCAGAGCTGCTGGCGGATATCCACCTTAACAACAGCCTCCATAGGGAGGCCCCCTCTCGCCTGGGAAAGCCATCTCTGGCGCTGGTGACCTTCTTCCAGTACCTGGAAAAGCTCTCGGACCGCCAGGCGGTCGAAGCCACCAGCACGCGCATCGACTGGAAATACGCCCTGCACCTCTCGATGCATTATCCGGGGTTGAACCCGGGTGCCCTGTGCGACTTCCGCCAGAGCCTGTTGCGCCTGCCAGAAAAGCAGGGGGAATTCCAGCGCTTCCTGGAGCGCCTTGAAGAAGGCGGGTACGCCCGGGAAGCCCAGGGACAGCCTCTCGAGACGCTGCGGGTATTGGATGAATTGTGTATCAGGACCCGCCTGGACATCGTAATGTCCGCCATGCGCCACGTCTTGCAGGCCCTGGCTACCCACCACCCCGAGTGGCTGCGCCGTATCAGCCCGCCTCGCTGGTACAGCCGCTACGAGATGGCGGAGCGCCAGCCCGACCTGGCCCAAAGCGCGGAGCAGCAACGCCTCCTGGCCGAAGCCATCGGGGTGGACATCGCGTTCCTGCTCCAGGCGATACCCCGGGAGGAGCAGCCCAAGCTGGCCTCGCTGAAAGAGGTTCAGGAGCTGGAGCAGGTCTGGCGCGAGCAATTCGATCTCCACCATAGGGACAGCGTGAAGCTTTTACCCTATTGCTATTACTGCGGCACAGTGCAGCAACGATTAGTTGAATGAAGGAGGATGGCATGAAATGACCGGCATACACGCACAGTACCACGAGTGTTCACTTCGCGGTCACGCCATCACGGCGTGGGACCGCACCGTAAACTAAAAGGAGAGCTACCATGTCTTACCGCAAATTACTGAATCTTTTTATCTCGCTGGTGGTGGTTGCTGCCCTCGTGAGTGGCCCCATCAACGTCACGGCCATGCCGGCGGGTCCCACGGACGAGTCGAAGGTCCCCCACTACTTCGGGCCATACCCGAACTGGGCTAACAGCCCGTTCACGCTGCCAGACGCCACGGTGATCATCACAGTCGCCTCCGGCTGCTCCGGCAGCGGGGCCGCGGCGGAGGCCACGGTCGGCGCGGGCGGCGCCATCACAGGCATCACCGTCACCAGCCCGGGCAACGACTACGCGGCCTCGGGCCGCTGCGCTCCGCAGATAGGCATCGTGGGATCTGGGAGCGGCGCGGAAGCCAGGGCCACGGTCACCAGGTCGGGCGCTGTCGTGGCGGTGGTAGTGGACACGCAGGGCTCGCATTACATTA
>DATEDC010000132.1:0-5925 GCA_035286585.1 Anaerolineales bacterium | reverse complement strand
AGCAGGCGCAAATCGTCTTCATCGAATTTTTCGGCCCGCCCCACCAGGATCGCGCCAATCGTCTCGGCGTTCGATTTCAACGGGGCGCAGATCAAATCCAGGGGAACCGAGGAGTTTAAGCAGGTCGCCTGATTTTCAATGGCCTCTTTCAAAATGGGTTCGCCTAATTCAATGACTTTACCCAACAGGCCCGTCCCAGGGGGACAATGGCGGCCTTTCTCAGGCGCTGCCGGGCCAGCTCCCATCTCGACAATGGTTGCATGGCTGATCACATCCAAAGTCCCCAGAACTACCCCTTTGGCGTTCCAGAATTCACATAGCTTTTGCATTAAAGATTCAAGCATCGCGTGCCGATCTGGAGAGGTGCGCAATGTCTCCGCCACATTCAGCATAGCTTTGATCTCGCGTTCGCGCTGGATCCTTTCGGTAATGTCGTGCACGATAAAATACAGCAGTTGTTTACCATACATTACCAGCGGGCCTGAATTCACCTCGACATCCCGCATTTCTCCGCTCGACAGGCGATGAAGCCGGTGGTTATCTGAATAGGGAAGTTTCGGCTCCGAGAATGGCTCGGGTGATACAGGCTGTGCGCTGATTTCGGATATTCTTTTGCCAATCAGGTTTTCCCGCGTATAGCCGTAGTACTCGCATGCAGCCGGGTTTACATCTACGATCTCGTCGCTTGACGGCTCCACGAGTAGCATAACCGATCGATTGGATTCGAACAGGCTGCGGTAGCGACTTTCACTTTCCAACAAGGCATTCTCAGCACGACGACGGTCCTCAATGTCCCGAATGATATACAGGATATGAGGCAGATCGTTTAGGAAGATCAACCGCGCCGATAATAAGCCGGTGCGCAATACGCCATCTTTTCGCCGGAACCGGGTTTCCAGGTTAGTCACGACACCTTGATTTTGCACCTCTGCATACACCTTCTGTCGGTCTTGCGGATCGTGCCAGAAATCAATCCCCAAGGTCGAATTACCGACCGTTTCGGCTTGAGAATATCCCGTCAGGGTCGTGAAACCCTCGTTCACATCCAGATAGCGACCATCCTCCAGGCGGATGATCGCGATAGCATCCGGGCTGGTTTGAAACGCGGTGCGGAAGCGGACTTCGCTGGCGCGCAAGGCGGCTTCCGCACGCCGCCGTTCTTCGATCTCAACCGAAATAACCCGATTGATGTTTTGCAACTCATTAGCGTGAACTCGGGCTTGATCCAGCGCCGTTTGAAGCTGGCGGGTGGAAAACAACTGCAGCAAAGCAATTCCCACGAATGAAGCGCTGACCAGCATAGCAGTGGTAAACCAATCCGGGCCAATTAAATACTTTTCGACAAACCAGCTAACTGTCAGATGAGAAGCCAGGCTGAGGCCGACAATCAACCATTGCACTTTATTTCCCATCAAATGAGCTGCAAGCAGGATGGCGATCACATAAAACAATAAACCAAGCGTGATCAATCCAGCCGTGTAGCTGCCGTAAAGACCGATGAGGAAGAATACAAAAGGAGGCGCGTAACTGCTTGGGCGCCAACGTCCCAGACCAGCCATCAGCTTGCAAATACCCATGGTGAGGTCCAGCAGCAAGATCGTGATCAAACCCTCGGGATCGAAGTATCCTGCGAACCACCCCACCAGAATCAGTATGGTAAATGGCAGCAAAGAAGCCAGCAAGATGGTTAAGACGCGGCTTGTCACACTTGCGCGTCGATCATCATCCACGCCAACTGAAAATAATGCGTTTATACGCATGATCAGGCTGTTCGTTTCCAACAAATCCTCGCCACCCTTGGCTGATATGAATTTTTAAAGGATTACCGTATCATCCCCACCCATCCGGGCTATCGTATCCGAGACGCGCACTCCGGACTTTAACCGCTCGGCAACCTCTTTGAGGATGATATCTCCCTTACCATGACCAAAAGTGTCATTGACAGTCTTGAAATTATCCAGGTCCGGGAAAGCCACCGCAAGTTTCTTGCCAGCACGGGAGGCGTTTTGGATTGCATGGCTGAGACGGTCGAAAAATAGCAAGCGATTAGGCAACCCGGGGAGCGCATCGTGATTGGCAATGTTCTGCAACGTCACCTCAGCCTGCTTACGCTCGGTGATGTCTTGGTATAGCACAAGCACACCCATCTGACGCTCTTCCATAACGACTGGAACACCGTAAATTTCAACATCCACAGGACTTCGATCCTTGCGATAGCGAACAGTCTTATAGAGGACGACTTCGCTGCCCAGGATTAAACCAGCCATGACAACCACAAGGACATAAGCATCCAGCAAAGGGCTGCGCAAACCGTGATTCAACCATACCGCCGACAGGCTCAGCGCCAGCCAGGATATATACAATGAAATCTGCCCCACCAACCTGGCGCGTTCCGTGCGCAAGAGCAGCAGCAGTCCCAGGTAGAACACAGCCAGACCGACGACTAAACTGCTGATGATCATCGGCTGCGAACTGGTGACAAAGATTATCAATGCGGACAGGAGAGATGTTGCCGCAGCCACCACCAGCATCACTTGCCGCAGGCCGGTCAGCGCTTGAGGCTGGTCAGCTTCAGCTTTGATTCTATGAGGTATCGATGTCATGGCTATAAAGTTTTTTACCACCCGGTGACACCGGAAGGCGAAATGATCATAAAGACTGCTCCAGGATGCATTACCCACCATATTAACGGCGCGATGCAGTAAACACCGCAACCCGTTCGCAACTGACGTGCGTTTATGGAGACAACTTTAATTAAGATTATCTTATATTACGCAATATTGTTACACACAAACCTGTTCAATACTTTTACATTTTTGTTAGGTTTTAATTTATCAAGAACGTATTGCAAATCGGATTTGTAAACGGTCAAATCAATCGGAAAAATCGAAAAAATATGCTATAATACGAACAATTGTTCTATAATCAAGTGTCAACCCTCTTAAGTTGTTTCTCGATTCATCTCTTCTTACTTGGTAGAATTTGTAATGACCTGCAGGCAACTAACATGAGTAACAAACACAAGCTCGTAATCAGCATTGTCATCCTCGTCTCGCTCTGGGCGCCAACGCCAGCGCGTGCCGATAACGACTATCTGCAAGCGCCTGAAGGCTTTAAGCTGATTGCCGAAGCTCCCGGAGTACAGCTTTATCAAAAAAGCTACAAAGACGGCGCGCCAGATTACGTCCAGGTAATTGATTTAAGTCTGGGGGCTCAGCTCGTCCCTCTCCACGGCGGGATTGCCGAGGCGCGCCCCGAGAAAGGCGTCTATGGAGGCGCTGACCCGCGCTTCTTCTCAAAATCGCTACAAAAATATTGGACTGAACTAACCTCGCTTTACCCGGATGCCTTCTGCATTACGAACGGTCAGTTCTTCTACATGCGAGAATATCCCACCCGTTTGCCCTTCCCCTTGAGGGTAAATGACCAGGTGATCACCGATGGCTATGACCTACAAGGCTTCCCGAATCAAAAACTGCTCTTGCTGCTCTGGCCCGGCAAAGCCGACATCGTCCCCCTGGAAAAAGACACCCTGTACGAGACGTCGGCAACGCACGCAGTCGCCGGGCTGACCGAAGACGCCCGTAAGAGTCCCACCAAGCACGTAGGGCGCACTTTCGTAGGGATTGACGACCGCAATGGAGATGGGCAGTCAGAACTGGTGCTGGTGTTATCGACCCGCACCGCACGCCAAAAAGATGCTGCTGCCGCGCTGAGAAGTTTTGGCGCAGACCGAGTGATGATGCTGGATGGCGGTGGCTCAGCCCAGCTTGCCTGCCAGGGGGTTGACTATGTCGCCTCTGAGCGGTTGCTGCCTCAAGTGTTAGGCGTGGTGGCAGCCCCGGTTTTCGAGGCTCCATTATTTGACCACCCCTCCACCGAGCAGGCTATCCCGATAAAAGAGGAATTTCAGGAAAGCGAGCAGCTCATCGCCCGAACGGACAATAACGATACACAAAATTCGGAGCCTGGCGCTGATCAACAGCTAGCCAGTACGGTTCAACAGCAGGCTACTTTGCACGCCAGCCCGGGATCGCTGGAATTAGAGAACGTGATTTGGGTGCCAGCCAGCATCCTTCCGCTGGCTTTTATCTTGCTACTGGTGGTCGAACGAGTGCGGCGGAACGCTTACTAGTTCCTATTGCTCACGTCTATTAATTCTTGGGAAACGGCGGTCCTTGGGAGATGCGCCTGCGTATCTGCTCCAATCCCAATTCATCCCTGGATATTTCCCACAGGGCTTCGACCCACCAGGTAGCGCCAGCCTGCTGCCAGAGACGAACTTGCTCGGCGGCTTTTTGGGGATTTTCTCCCGGTGTGACGCCCTCGACGACGATATCGAAAGGCGAGCCTCCTGGGCGGTGGTGTTCGAGATGAGCTTTCACCCGATGAATATCCTCCGGCGTGGCTTGGCGCCATTGGTTTTGCTCGTCTTTAAAGGCCGGTAGCAGCCCATCATAGCGCAGGGCTCGGCCCATCGACTTATCCGAACCCCATAAGCCTACCACCCAGATCGGAATGCGCGGCTGCTGCACCGGTGGTGGGGGTGGGAAGAAATCCAATTCTTGTACCTTGTAGTGCCTGCCCTGGTAGCTGAACGGCTGGCCGCGCCACAAGCCGGTGAGGATATCCAGGCCCTCATCCAGCAGCTCGGCGCGGGTCTTGCGTTCAGTCACCTCGCCAAAGGCCTCGAATCCGGAATCTATCGCCCCCAGCCCAACGCTCAGGATCACTCTTCCGCCCGAAAGGTTATCCAGGGTGGCAGTTTCGCTGGCTAACTTCCACGGGCGCATACGCGACAAGGGCGTCAGCAATGTACCCAGACGGATCCTCTCGGTTCGCATCGCAGCCGCGGTCAGAGAAACCCAGGCGTCGATGCCCCATACCGGCTCCCAGACGAAAAACCCATCCCAACCCGCCTGCTCAGCCAGGTAGGCAAACTCTGAAGCCGTGCGAGCATCTCCATACGGGAGCACAAAACCGAATTTCATAATTGCTTAACGCCTTTGTACGCTGGTTGTCACGCGCTGAACCAGCCCAATCGCATGCGATAAGGCTCATTCAGCATAAGGGTTATTTAATTGTGCCCGGCTGGCCGGGAGTTTACTTGCTGGGTAGGAAACGAGTTACGGTAGTGCCGCAAACGGGGCATTTGCCCTTGGCGATCTTCCGCCCATTGGCGGTGGTCTCGACGGTCGCGTTCTTGATCTGGCGTTTGGTACGGCACTTCGGACTTACACAATAGCCTTCGAAATCCATTTTCAAAACCTCCTGTCGGCTTGGATAAGTACAACAAGGTCACTATACTGCACATTTTAACCAGCGTCAATACCCATCCAGGTTCAATTTTTTACCAAATCAATCCAGATATACCCCTCTCCAATGGGCTAAAAATGACCGGAAAATCCCGTACTCCGCGATCAGGAGCGCAGATACCGGTCGAACCAGTCCAGGGTTCGCTTCCAGGCATCTATAGCTGCCTCGGGGTTGTAGCGGGTTCCCGTATCGTTGTGGAAGGCGTGATCGACGCCTGGATAGATCACCTTCTCGTAGATTTTGCCGTTCTGCGCCATAGCCTCCTCAATGGCAGGGATGCCCTGGTTGATGCGCTGGTCGTTGCCAGCGTAAATCCCCAGGACGGCGGCCTGGATATTGGGCACCTCCCCAACTTGCGGGTGCGGACCGTAAAAAGGCACTGCCGCGCGCAGCTCGGGCATGCGCGTCGCCATCAGCCAGGTAACGCCGCCGCCGAAGCAGAAGCCTACCATCCCGGTGCGGTCTGTATGAGTATCAGGCAGGGTTTTCAAATATTCCCATCCGCTGAGGAAGTCGGACACGAACTGTTCAGGGGAGATATTGCCCAGTATGCCCGGAACGTCTCCAGTATCGAGCGAGCTGGTGCCTCCCTGCCGGGAGAGCAAATCG
>DATEDC010000131.1:0-4640 GCA_035286585.1 Anaerolineales bacterium | reverse complement strand
CGCGGCTGACGAATGGGGAGGCGGATGTGCTCCTGCTGAGCGCCCAGGGCATGGCGATCCGCTTCAGCGAGGAGCAGGTGCGCCCCATGGGCCTGGTGGCTGCCGGGGTGAGCGGGATAAAGCTGCAAGGCAATGACGTGGTAGTAGGCGCGGTCACCCTGCCGGCGAGCAGGGAAGTGTTCATGGTGGCTTCGGATGGCAGCGCCAAGCGGGTGGCGGTGAGCCAGTTCCCCCGCCAGGGCCGCTACGGGCAGGGTGTGCTGGCCTGGAAGCTGCCCGCCAGGGTGAAGGCGGTAGGCCTGGCGAGCGGCAAGGGTACCCAGCGGGTCACCCTGCACCTGGATAAGCTGGCCCCCAAGATGGCCCGCCTGGACGAGGCGCCCCTGCAGGGTCGCGCCTCGCGCGGCAAGCCCATCCAGGATCTAAAGCCGGGCGACCAGGTGGTATTGCTGACCGTCCCCTGGGAGGTAGAACGACCGCTGGCAGGCGCCGAGCCTGCCCCGGCGAGGGCAGAGCAAGGCCGCCGGGCGAGCGCTCGAAAGGCTGTCAAAGCCCCGGCAGCTGCTAAAGTAAAAACAGCTTCCGCAGTGAAGACACCCGGCGCAACCCTGCGGGCACGCAAGACCAGCCGCGAGCCCGCAGGCGAAGAGAAAGCGCCCCGGCAAAGCAAGGCAAGCGCCCCTCCGAGCGCGAGCGCCAAGACAACCCGGCGAGGCAGGCCGCCCAAGAGCGAGACCCGCCAGTTGGAGATGGACCTCCATGCTCAGGCGCCCGGGGAGAGTAAGCCAGGTGGCGCCGCCCGTACAAGGAGCAAGCCGGGAAGCTCGTCAACAAAACCAGCCACTACCCGCAGGCAGACCACCCAAAAGCCATCCAGTGGAGGGACGGCGGCCAAAAAGCGCGGGAGGCCTCGCTCGGCAGGGACTGAGAAGACCTCCACAAAGTGATAAACCACACCGCCCCAAGAGATCTCTTGGGGCGGTAGAGGGATATCCTTAGAAATGGCTTGCGGTATCCCGCCTGTTCGGGTTACCTGGAACAGGGGTTAGAACTACTGGCCGCCGGGTTGGACCACATCCATGAAGACGTCCGTGTCGCCGTCGAGGCGTGAATCCGTCCAGAAGGGGTAAGCTTTTTGACCGCTGACTGCAATCCCGTTGTAATCGCCGATAAAGGATGGCCCGCCGAAGAACCCGTTGAAGAAGTTCGAAGACCTTTCAGAAGCCCGGGATTCTCTCCAGGACATGCCGCCGTCACGTGAGAGGGCTACCCAGGCGTCGGTCAGGGTGTTATTTCCGCTCACCCGGCGGTCGTAGTATACCGCCCACACCCAGCCGTTATCGCCAACCGCTACCCACGGGAACCAGTTGTCGAAGTTTTGCGGGTCCCCGCTGATACGCATGGGCGCCGACCAGTTCATGCCGCCATCGGAGGACTTGCTGATGAAGACATCCGTGCTGGTGTTCAGCCCACCAGGGCAGGAACCGTTTGCAGCGCTGACGAAGGTGGGGTAGGTGAACTGGTCGCCATTTCGGTTGTCGGACCAGATGACGTAAAGCTCATCGCTCGGGCCGACGGCAATGTTGCCCGCCGAGTTCAGGCGCCAACCGCCGTTGCACACCGTCTGGCGCCCGTTAAACGGCGAGAACGGATAGTTGGTCAACCCATTGGCTACCATGCTGACCTGGTAAGGTCCATCCACAGCCCAGGTATCCGGATCGACGCGCACAACCAGGATCTGGTTGTCGAACTCGAAGGCTCCCGATCCATCGAAACCGCCGCCCTGCCACTCGCTGCTGTTTTGCTCGTTGAAGAAGTGGATATAGAGGGTGCCATCCGAGCCAACCACCGGGTAGGAGAACTGGTTCTGATCGCAGTCATAAGCGGTGGCATCTGGTCCGGTCGCGCCGGGCCCAGTGCCGCCGGTGATGTCATCCTGGTACTCGCACAAATTTGCAGATGAGCCATTCACCTCGCCCACTACAGTGAAGCTACTACCGCCATTATCGGAGTACGCCAGGTAGATCGGCGATTCAAAATAAGATGCGCCCCCTTCGAAGAAGAAGCGAGTGTAGGTGACGTACAGCCGCCCATCGTGAGGGCCGCCGGTGTTGTCGATGGTCATGTACTCTTTATCCAGGAAGACCGAGCAATCGAAGGCATAGGGCCAGTAGTCCACCAGCCCAACACCCGTTGCCACCACCGGGCGCCACCATCTCACACCGCCATCTTGCGAGGCGTACACGAAGACACCATTCTCACACCAGGTGGCGCTGAAGCCGATACTGCTGTGATAGGCGTTGCCTTGGTTATCGATAACAACCGCCGGATCGCCCGTGCCCACCGGCGGCTCCACGATGCCTTCCACCGTGATCAAGGCGGGAACTGTGATCAGGCCATCGTGCCAGGTCTTGCCGCCGTCAAAGGAGGTGGAAAAGCCGCCGCCAATTGGCCAGCCGAGCCGGTAATCGTTGTATCCGGTGACGATGTGCTGCGGGTCGTTGGGGTCGATAACGATCGAGGTTTCGTTCTGAGCGCGGAAGTTGTAATCCCGGTTGACCAGGATGTTGCGACCGGGGGCTTGCCTGGCTGCCGGGCGGAAATCTTCTTGTGGGGTAAAAGCCAGGGCTTCCTCGACGATGCCCGAGCGCCAGTGCATTACATCGGGTCTGGGCTTTACGGGCAGTGGGATGGTGCTCTGGGCCGAGGTGGCTGTGGTGAGGATTCCGAACACGAGGAGCAAGCCCAAGATTCTAAAGACGCGTATGCGCTTCATAATATTCCTCCATTCTTCTCACGAAAGAACCGAATTTGATCGAATACGCCAACCGTTTCAGATTAGAGGTCATCCAGGTTGCCCTCACCACCTCCTTTATTCGCTCTATTCAGGGTATCGCGTTTCCCCCTTCGTCGATGACCTTTGCCTTATATATGCGATTTTATAATACGGGAAAACTAACCAAAATGCAAGAGGTGTCAGGAAATTGTCAGCTTTTTATGGCCTTCAGGGTTGCTGCCACGCCATCGGTATTCCCTTGCCAATAGCAATCAACCGCAAGCGATGGCTAGCTACCGACCACAATTTCCAGGCCTTCCATCCCGGGGGTGACCTTGAAGTCTGGGCGCAGCTCGCCGAGGGATTCAGCCAGCATGCGGTCGATCATCTCGTCGCTGTGGGAGGGGTCGTGGTGAAAGGTGATGAGCTCTTTCACTTCGGCCAGTTTGGCAAAGCCCAGGGCTTGCTCCAGGCTGCTGTGTCCAAAGCCTACCCGGTTTCGATACTCTTCTGTTGTGTACTGCGAGTCGTGGATCAGCAGGTCGGCACCCTCGGCCAGGTCGAAGCCGGAGGTCCATTCCTTGCTGTGCGGGAAGGTGAAGACTCCCAAGGCCGGTTCGTGGTCGGGGATATAGGTGAGCGCGAGGCGCTCCGATTCGATGCGATAGCCCACGGTCGGGTTGGGGTGGATGATCAATTGGGCTTTGACCGTAAACTCACCGATTTCTACAATATCCGGGGGCAGCTCGTGATAGTGCAGCTCGACAGGCAGCTCGCGCAGGCTGACCGGGAAGAGCGGTGGGGAGAGATATCGCATCAGGCGCGAGCGCAGGGTGAGAGTCGTGCTGGCGGGTCCGTAGATGTGCACCTCAACCCCGGGGCGGCGCAGGGGCGCGAAGAAGGGCAGCCCCTGGATGTGGTCCATATGCAGTTGGGTGAGCAGGATGTCCACCCGGCGCAGATCTGGGGGCATGTCCAGGCCCAGGCAGCGCATACCCGTGCCGGCGTCCAGCACCAGCAGGGTGCCCTGTGAGCCCACCACCGAAACGCAGGAGGTGTTGCCGCCGTAGCGGACGGTATCGGGACCCGGCGAAGCCAGCGAGCCGCGGGTGCCCCATAAGGTGGCTTTCACTCAGCGATCTCCCAAAAGATGGCGATCGCGCCCACATAGCGCTCGGCCTGCCCGATGAGCGGGAAAGCGGTCAGCTCGATTTGCCGCTGGGCGCCGTCCAGGCTGTGGATCCAGAAGCGGCGGTGGGCAGGGTGGCGCTTCATCGTCGCCAGCATCAGGGGCAGCTCCTCAGGGCGGATCGGCGTGCCGTCCTGCTCAGTGGGCTGGAATAGGGTCGACCACTCGTGGGCGGGCATGCTGCCGGTTTCCTGGTAGCGAATGCCCATGATCGCCTCTGCCGGCTCGTTGTAAAAGAGCATGTTGCCATCCGGATCGACGATGAAGATCGGCATCGCCAGGTGTTCCGCCAGGTGGCGAGAAAGGATGACTTCGATTTCCTGCTGAGACATATCGATTTCTCCGCTCGAGTGATCCGAATCCTAACAGGCCTGAGGGCGCATAGGCAGAAATTACACCAATCTTCTCCATTATAGTACATTTCATCTTGGCGTATTACTGCTACGAACGCATCTTTCAAGATATCGCCACCTTCTGTGAGCAATTTTTTCGACCGCTGCAGGCGGGGAGGATCGGGAGCAATCCCTGCGCTATTTGAAATCGAACTTCCTGCCCAACGAAACGATAGAGATAGCCCGCAGATAGGTAACTGCTAGGGGACTGACTCCGCCATTCTGAGCAGGTCATCAACCGAAACCCACGCCGATGTCAGCCAGTAGGCTATCTGTCCTATGA
>DATEDC010000130.1:0-7068 GCA_035286585.1 Anaerolineales bacterium | reverse complement strand
GCAGAAGAGTGTGGGGTATATCTCGCAGACCTGCAGCTTGGGTCGTATTCCATTTTTCATCCGATCACCCAGGTATACGATCTCGTCTGGAGTTCGGATGGCAAAATCCTGGAGATGTGGACGTATTTGACACCTTGGGAATCCCAGAAGGGTGTCTTCGAGATAGAAACAGGCGAACTGCTCTATGCAGGAACGGTTTATCGGGACAACCCTCAATTCTACTTTGATCTCCCGCGGCGTTCGGATGGTTATATCTTGGGTTCAATCGGTCGGAATGGCTGTTTTCCCTGATCCTGGTTAGACACAACGATTGGTATAGGGTATCAACACCTGGGTGCGATGCATGTGGGATACGTACCCAGACCCTGTGTGCATGCAAGAGAGGTCGGGCGAATCTTCGACTGCGTTGCGGGAGCTTGTTGAGGGGAGAGAAACGCATTCGAAGAGCGCCAACTTGACAAAGCGATTGGACAGGTTTATATTGAGCGTGTCTGGCAGGCACTTATTTACAGGTGGAGGTGGAGATGCATAATTTGGTGAGGGACTGGATGAGCCAACCGGTGATCGTGATTGATCCGGACAGCAGTGTTTCCTACGCGCTGACCCTGATGCGCCGGCGGAACATTCATAGCATTGTAGTTGATGTCACTGAAGAAAATCCGTCATATGGCATTGTGACCACTACAGATATTCGGGATAAGATCATCGCTGCTGATCGCAATCCCGCCGAGACGCGCATTCGAGATATCATGACCGCGCCGGTGGTTACCGGCAATCCGGATTGGACGTTAAAAGAATGTTCGATCAAAATGCAGGAGCTGGGCGTCCATCACCTGCCCATCGTAGATCAGACTGGCGTATTAGTCGGCCTGATCTCGGCTACCGATATCTTCATGGCCGCAGAGGAGGTCGGGTGGGGAGGTAGAAGCAGGTGAGAGAATCAGCCCGGGGTGAGGAAAATTTACTACTGTCCTCGAAGTTTAGGTGGGTAATCGGCTTTTAATGCGAGCAATCTGGTATAATTTTCACGCCGAAGCATGCAGGTTGTGCTCGTAACGCCGGGGTTTCCCCGGTGTTATTTTGCATAAAACTTACCGTCCAATTCAAGACTTTCCAGGTAGAGGCGAGCCGCCGGGCAAACGCGCATGGTCCTTAAACCCCGCTCTGTTCTGAAGACATCTCGCCTTCCAGTACGATCACGAATCCGATCAAATGAGGCGCCAAAACATGGATAAACGCGAGCACTTCGATCTTTACTACCAGATGGTATTGATTCGACTCGTCGAGGAAGAAGCTGCCAGGCTGTACCAACAAGGCAAAATTGGAGGCTTTTTACATCTTTACATTGGTCAGGAAGCAGTTAGCACGGGATTGATTTCAGTGCGCAAACCGCAAGATCGGGTGATTACCGCCTACAGAGATCATGGTGTGGCGATCAACTGCGGCATCTCATCGAAAGAGGTGATGGCAGAACTGCTCGGTAAAGCCACTGGCGCCTCAAGAGGCAAGGGCGGCTCAATGCATATAGCCGATGTTGAGAAAAATTTTTGGGGTGGACACGCCATCGTCGGGGCGCACCTGCCTATCGCAGCCGGCATGGCATTAGGCGATCAGTATCAGAAGAATGATAATGTCACGATATGCATGTTTGGCGATGGGGCGACGAATATAGGCTACTTCCACGAGGCGCTGAACCTATCCAAGGTCTGGAATTTACCTGTATTGTGGGTTTGCGAAAACAACCAGTATGGTATGGGCACTTCTGTCGATCGCGCCTCGGCGGTCCTTGATATCCACCAGAAGGCTGAAGGTTACCAAATCCCAAACAGCCGCGTAGATGGCATGAATGTCCTGACTGTTCGTGAGGCGGGGTTGCAAGCACTCGAGCATGTCCGCAGCGGCAAGGGTCCCTACTTCCTGGAGATCGTGACGTACCGCTTCCGAGGCCACTCGATGGGCGATCCGGAGCGATATCGACAGTCGGAGGAAGTGAAAAAATGGCAGGAGAACGATCCGATCGGTATCTACCGAAAGTATCTGGTGGAGCAAAAGATCGGCACTGCCGAGGAGCTGGATCGACTAGAGGAGAAGGTTAAGGCTGAGGTAGAGGAAGCAATTGAATTTGCAGAATCGAGTCCGGAGCCTGCGCCTGAGGATTTGTTCAAACATGTTTACTATGAAGCTTGAATTGAAGGATTTTTAGACACTGAGAGAGGCGAGTATGGCCCGAATTACAATGCGTGAAGCCATTTCCCAGGCTCTATGGGAGGAGATGGAGGCCGATCAAAACGTTTTTATCCTGGGGGAAGAGGTGGGCGTATGGGGTGGCACCTATGCGGTTACCAAGGGATTCTACGATCACTTTGGTCCCGAGCGGGTGCGAGACACGCCGATCGCTGAAGCAGTGATTGTGGGCTCAGCGATTGGCGCCGCGCTCACCGGTTTACGCCCGGTAGCAGAATTGATGACCATTAATTTTGCCTATTCGGCCATGGAGCATATTGTCAACGAAGCAGCCAAGCTGCATTACATGTTTGGCGGGCAAATGGTTTTACCCCTGGTCATCCGTGCGGTCGGGGGAGGTGGGCGCCAGTTGGGCGCAACCCACTCTCAAACGCCAGATGTAATCTTCGCCCATTTTCCCGGGTTGAAGGTGGTCGCTCCAGGGACGCCTGAAGATGCCAAGGGCTTGCTGAAAGAAAGCATCCGCTCAAACGACCCGGTGTTGTTCATCGAGCACGCAACTTTATACCAGGTGCGCGATGAAGTCCCAGATAGCAATTACACCGTGCCAATCGGCAAGTCGAAAATTCAGCGCCAGGGACAAGACGCGACGATTGTCACCTACAGCAAAATGTTGGAAATCTCGCTCAAAGCCGCAGATCAACTGGTCGAAGAAGGGATTGAAGTGGAAATTGTCGATCTGCGTTCGCTGCGACCCTTGGATATGGAACCGGTGCTTGAATCTTTCAAGAAGACCAATCGCGCGGTCATCGTAGAGGAGGGTTGGCGTTCGTATGGGATTGGCGCTGAAGTGGCTGCTCGCATCTATGAGGAGGCGTTCGACTATGTGGACGCGCCGATACGACGTGTAGCTCAAAAAGAGGTGCCTTTGCCTTACAACCGTACGCTGGAGCAAATGGCTCTTCCCCAGGTGGAGGACGTGGTCAAAGCCGTGAAGGAGGTTCTCTAATGGCTGAAATCGTCACCATGCCTAAGTTAGGTTTCGATATGGCAGAGGGGACGCTGGTGCGCTGGGTGGTGCAGGAGGGCGAGCAGGTTGCCAAAGGCGCCATCCTGGCTGAGATCGAAACCGATAAAGCCACCGTAGAGGTTGAATCCGTCTACGAGGGCGTCGTCGCGCGTCACCTTGTTCAAGAAGGTGATATTGTGCCGGTCAATACGCCAATCGCGGTCGTCAGCGCGCCGGGTGAGGAGATCGATTATAAGGCATTACTGGGAGAAGATGGCGAGAAGGGTGTGCCGCCAGTAGAAGAGGCGGCTGTATCTGAAGAAACCGAGACTGCCACCGCCCGGGAACGGGCTGTGCCTCAACCGGAGGTGGATACTCAGCTTCCGAGCGGTCTCAGAGCTTCTCCGCTGGCGCGCAGGATCGCGCATGAGGAAGGCATCGATCTGATGCAAGTTATCGGCAGCGGACCCTCAGGACGGATCACGAAAAAGGACGTGCAGGCTTTTCTGGAGTCTCCACCGGTGGAAGCCGCTGTGGCTGTGGGTGTTGTCGAAGCGCCTGAGAAAGCTGCTCTCCCGCCTGTGATATTTGCTCCTGAAGCGCCCCCACCAGCCGACAAGGTGGTGCCATTGAACCGCCTGCGAGCGGCGATTGGTCGTCGCATGACGGAAGTCAAACAGCAAGCGCCGCATTTTTACGTAACGTATGAATATGACATGGCAGCCTTGATGGCGTTGAGGTCCGAGGTGAACTCGCTGCTGCCTGAAGGCGAAAAGATCTCGGTAAACGATTACGTTGTCAAGGCTGTCGCCCTCACGCTGCGCGAGTACCCCAACCTAAACGCCTCCCTTAAGGGGAACGAGATCCTCCAACACGGGCAGGTTAATGTCGGCGTGGCGGTTGCAGTGGAAGGTGGGCTGCTGACTGTGGTGTGTCACGACACCGACCGCAAGCCCCTGCGCTTGATCTCCAGCGAAGTGCGCGCTATGGCTGCTCGGGCGAGAGAGGGCAAAGTGCGACCGGATGACATCCAAGGCTCGACATTTTCGGTGAGCAACCTGGGGATGTTCAACGTGGAGCATTTCATCGCCATTATCAACCCTCCCGAAGCCGCCATCCTCGCAGTAGGCGCCGTTCAGGAGGTGCCGGTTGTGAGGGGAGGCCAAATCATCCCCGGAATGCGCATGAAGGCGACCATATCGGTAGACCATCGGGTGAGCGATGGGGCGGAGGCGGCTCGATTCATGCGCTCCCTGCAGCGATATCTGGAGGAACCTTTACGCTTGCTTGTCTGAGCATACCCTGGCAATAAATCGGGATTGAAGGGGGTGCTGAATTCTCCAAGTAACAAGCGGCGCCGGGTTAAAATCCTGGTATGGCGCTGCCTGTATTTTTACCTCATTTTTTTACCTCAATGAGCCAATAAAAACATGACCGTTTATTTCAAAAATGCGGCTTTCCGTTTCATGGTCGTGCTATTAGCCATTGAATTCCTGGATGAACTGGTTTTTGGGGCGCGCGAAGCTGCCTGGCCGCTGATTCGCGATGATCTGAAATTAACTTATCTCCAGATCGGGCTGCTGCTCAGCCTGCCCGGTATAATTTCCAGCTTCGTTGAACCGCTGATGGGAATACTCGCGGATCAGGGAAAACGAAAAATCCTGGTACTTGCGGGTGGAGTGGTTTCTGCTCTGGCGCTCCTGCTAACTGCCTTGAGCGGCAGCTTTTTCATACTCCTGCTTGCATTCATTCTTCTTTATCCTGCGTCAGGAGCCTTTGTCAGCCTGTCGCAGGCTGCGTTGATGGATTCAGACCCAGCGCGACGGGAGAAAAATATGGCCCGTTGGACGTTTGCGGGATCCATTGGCGTTGTTTGTGGACCTCTTGTCCTGGGTATAGTGAATGTGTCAGGCTTGAGCTGGCGTTGGGCATTTCTGGCTTTCGCTTTTATGACCGTACCATTAATCATGTCTGCACGAAATATGGGTGGGCATTTCACCACCTCCAGCCTGTCTCAACCTGGCGCCGGTTTGATGGGCGGATTCACAGATGCACTGCGTTTGCTGCGGCAGCGGGAAGTGCTGCGCTGGCTCTTGCTCCTGGAGTTCTCAGATCTTCTCCTGGATGTGCTGCTGGGTTTCCTGGCTTTGTACTTTGTGGATATAGCCGGCGCGACGCCCCGGCAGGCAAGCATTGCCGTGGCAATCTGGTCTGGCGCGGGTCTGGTGGGCGACTTATTGTTGATCCCGCTGCTCGATAAAGTGCCAGGGTTAAAATATCTCCGCCTCAGCGCTTTTTTGGAGCTCCTTTTGCTGCCAGCATTCCTCCTTGCGCCCGGCTTGAACGTCAAACTGGTTTTCCTGGGATTGCTTGGATTTTTCAATGCTGGCTGGTACGCGATCCTGATGGCGAATTTATACGCCGAACTACCTGGAAAGAGCGGTACAGCGTTGGCTTTGAACAACATCACCGGCCTGCTGGGCGATTTTCTACCTATCGGTTTGGGATGGGTGGCACAGCGGTATAATCTGCAAGTGACGATGTGGCTCTTGCTGCTCGGACCTCTAGCATTGTTGGCGGGGTTGCCCAATAAACGGAGAGGAGATCAATAGATAATCGATGCCATCCTCCGAAAGCGATATTGGTTATCTGCAGGCGGCGCTGCCGATATTAAAAGATTTTCTGTTGTCAGGCGATATCTACTGGTCGCTTGGATCCGCGCCGCCGCCCGGAGAACCTGCACACCCACAATTGACCCTCGGTGGGGTACTGCTTGCCCAAAAACGGCTGCAAGCCCGCCGGCGGGCGCAAAAAGCCGTTGAGCCAATCTCACGTTTGGAGGCAGAACTTGAGCGCATCCAGCTCAAAATGCGGGTGAGCTGGGAGCAAAAGGCAAGCCGCGAGTTTGGCGCGCGTTTACGCCTCTGGCGGGATTTTTTGGTAGATTATCGCTCTGAGCCGGAAAATCACGCCGACCGCTACGCTTATGAGGTCACCCGGCGAGTGATGCTGGCATTGCTTGAACCTCGTTCACCCAACCTGCCGCCAGCAGAAGTGGAGCTCTTGCATGGTTTGGATGAGTTGCTTAGGGCGGTAATTCTCCGGGGTGATTTTATCTGGGAGGCTGAATTGGCGGCTGGCTTTCCTGAGTCCATATATTGGTATCTGTATGGACGCTTACGGGCGAGTTGAGATATGCGAATCATTCCAAGATTTGCTGGATATCTCTGTAATCCCGTATCCCAGGACGGCTGTGTGAATTAGCCGCTAACCGCTGTTCATTCGGAATCCCGCTCAGCAACTGCACCCCCTGCGACGATGAAACTCAAGCGAATTAAGCCGATAAGATTTACTTCCGCGCCTGCAGATGCCACGCCGGTTCAAAGGCGCAACTTTATCAACGTCCAGATTGACGCCATCGGTATCGGCTTTGCCAGCGCGGCGGCGCCATTTCTGCCGGTATTTCTCACTCGCCTGGGGGCAACGAACTTTCAAGTAGGCTTACTTACCTCGATGCCAGCCCTGACCGGTCTTGTGATGGCGGTATTCGTAGGGCGGTTTCTTCAATCCAGGCGGCGCGTAGTGCCTTGGTTCAGCGCCGCGCGCCTCCTGGCGATCTCAAGTTATGCGCTGACGGGTTTGGTCACCTTGATCATCCCGCCTTCCGAGCGAGTCAATACCGTTCTTTTGATTTGGGCGATTGCCACCCTGCCGCAAACGCTCCTGGCAGTAGCTTTTTCGGTCGTGATGAACGCTGTCGCTGGTCCGAGACGCCGCTATGAGTTGATGAGCCGGCGCTGGTCGATCCTTGGACTGACGAATGCGATCACGGTGGCTATTGTTGGGAATGTGCTGGACACCATGCAATTTCCCAT
>DATEDC010000129.1:0-2810 GCA_035286585.1 Anaerolineales bacterium | reverse complement strand
GCTTTTCAGCAAGCGCTGCTCGGCCAACTGGAACCGCAGACCCACGCCAATGGCCGCCTGCCGCGCCCCACGGTGGTGGATATCCTGGCGTCTCGCACAGAGCGGATCTTGCTGTGGTTCGCCGGAGCTTTGCTTTTACTGAGCTTTATCGCTGCAGTGGGGCGTTAACTGCCCGCTTTGGCGCGCTGGTTCCCCTTCGATTTCCGCCACATCCAGCCTGCCAGCCAGCCCAAGCCAGCCCCGACCAGTGCAGAAAGTACCACACCCCACGTTCCCCCCATCGACAACAGGGTCTGGCTTCCAGGCAAATCGAAGGCCAGGTAGCTGCCCACGGCTAGCCCGCCGATCAGGGTGGTGAGTCCCCAGCGCACAGCCCAACGTCTGCGGTCCAAGCTGATCCCGGTTTGGTAGGCAAAATACCCCGCCAGTATCGAGACCAGTGTCGAGAGGAACCAGTCCACCAGTCCAGCGCGCAGGGGTTCAGGTTCAACTTCGACGGCGACTGGGGTCTCGGAAGGTGGCACGGCGGTCGTGGCCACTAATAGAGCCTGGGCAGTCTGGGTGGCCTGCAAAGCCAGACCTTCCTGGTTGATACCGATCACATCAAACCGCAGGGCTTCCGACCTGGCGGGCGGCTCTCCGCTGTAGGCAATAATTTCCAGGCTGCCTTCTTCTTCGATGGAGTAACTGCCCAGGGCTAATCCTTGCTTGGTGGTGGCGCTAATTTGGCGGGTTAATGTGCTTCCCTCTTTCACGATAGTGATCGCGAAGGTCACCGGTGTGTTGTCTGGAACGATATGCCCGTTGTGGTCCACAATGGGGCCGGTTTGCACGCTGAGCAGATCTCCGGCTTTATAGATGGGAATCGCACTGGGCTCAATCGTTTCCTGCGCTTGGGTGGTCGCTGGGCTTATCGTCGCGGTCTCGGTCGGGATTGGAAAAACCCGCAACACATTGATCGGGATGATTTGGGTTTCGTCGGGAGAGGTCGCTTCGATCAAGTCGTATCCAACACCCTCGACCGATACCGGCGAATCCCCCGGCGCACCAATTTCCTGGAACAGCAAGCGGGCGGCCACTTCGGCCATGCCCCTCTCTTTGCTGTAGAGCGCGTAATAGGCTGTGATCTTGGTGATATCCGTGGCATCCAGGTAGTAAGGGGCATTCATTGCAAACACGATGACCTTCCTATTCTGGATCAGGTCAGGCCGTTCGGAGAGCAGGCGGCGTAAGGCAGTCGACTCGGGGCGGATGCTTGGCTTTCCGAGGGCGAATATCACCCATTCGGCGCGCTGCAGGGCGCCGCTGATCGCGTCCTCTCCCTCTGGCCACTGGTTATCCAGGGTGCGCGTGAGCTGGGCAAAAGAAAACGAAAGCAGGTTGGCAGTGGTGATCTGATTGCTGGCCTGCGGCCCATAAAGGGATAAGGCGGCATCCTCCAGCGCAGTGACCGCCAGCGTGTCTTGTACGTCACACAAGCCGCACTGTTGTATATCGATTCGGTCCGTGAAAAAAACGATTTGCTCGAAACGGCCGGGCGGCTCCGGCAGGATGTTCGCCAGTTCCTCTGGTCCGGGGCTCAGCAGGGTGGCTGCCAGTCGCCCAACTTCGAAGATTAGGCGGTTGTTTTGGCCAACCGTTTGGGCAGCATCGCTTTGCGGTCTCACGTTTCGGGCATTGAACGTCGGATAGAGCTTGAATTTAAGCGTCAGGATGCGCCTGACGGATTGGTCTACTCTGTCTGCGAAAGCCTGGTCTTCCCGATATTTTTGTGCGAAGAATTGCACCGTGTTGCGGATGCTGGCGTACGCGTCTGGGTCGTTGTTGGCCAGGAAGTTACCCAGGTAGAGCAGATCGTTACCGGCCAGGAATGCGTCGCGCGCCACCAAAGGAGAATTGAAGATTTGCTCCGAAGGGTCGTAGTTGCGCCGCACCGCGCGTGTCCCCAGGTTGTCGCTCACGATAACGCCGCCGTCGGCGCGCCACTCGGCAAATTGGGGCAAGGCCATCAATTGAGAAAAAGCCTGGAAGTCAAAACTGATCGGGCGGGTGGTGGCCCGGATGTTTCCCTGAAATCCCTGGTAGCGGATGTGGGCCAGCAGCATGCCGTCCGCGGTGGCCTCGGCGGTCGGTGCATCCCCGGTTACGCTGAAAAAAGGCGGCAGTTCGATTTGGGTGAGCTGGGTGAGCGACTTGCGCACGGTGGGCACCTCTTCATCCACCGGCCGGTCCGTCCCGCCGTAGCCCGGCAGGTGTTTCGCCACCACCGCCACGCGGTCGTCGCTGCCCACATGCACGCCGCTGATAAAGGCCTGGCCCATCTGGCCAACCCAGAATGGATCCCCGCCGAAGCTGCGCGCCCCCAGGTCTCCGAGACTTTGCGGGTTGGGGCTATCCAGCACATCCAGCGAAGGTCCCAGCAGTAGATTGATGCCCACCGCAGTCAATTCCGACCCAAGCAGTTCCCCGGCCTGGCGGGCGAACTCCGCTTCCCAGGTAGCACCCAGCGCCATGGCGCTGGGTGCTGGGCTCAACCCCTCGAGGATCTGATCGTTTGGGTAGCCGTCACCTTCTTGAGAAATGCCGATGAACAGTGGAATATACGCAGGCTGGTAAAACTCCCCGCTCAGCAAATCGGCGCGTTCCTTCTCAGCCGAGGCGGCTTCGGCTGCCTGCAAGGCGCTGGTCAGGCTGACTAGGCCCTCGATGGTGTTGGGGGCTACGAAGTTGTCCATGTCCTGGCGTAAGATCACGCCGCCAACGTGATAGTTGGCGATCAGGTCGTAGATCTGGTTTTCCTGGGCGGCAAA
>DATEDC010000128.1:0-3257 GCA_035286585.1 Anaerolineales bacterium | reverse complement strand
CCCGCCAGTACACCCCGGTCGGCAGCACCGATTTTCAGACCAGCGAGGCCGGACTGGCGCGGCTGGAGTTTACACCCCCGGAGAGCGGCACTTACCGGTTAGATATTTCAGGCGCCGTGGCGCGCACCGAGCTGTTCTTGTGGGTATCCGGCCCGGGCCAGGCGATCTGGCCCAACCTGCCCAACCAGCGCCTGCGCCTGAGCGCAGACCGCCAATCCTACCAGCCCGGAGAGACCGCCCAGGTTTTCGTGCCTAATCCGTTCGCCTCCGAGACACTGGCGTTGGTGACCGTCGAGCGTGGGATCGTGCTGCGCCACCAGGTGCTCAATATTCGCGCGGGGGGGCAAAGCCTGGACCTCCCCCTGAGCACGGAGGACGCCCCCAATGTCTACGTCTCGGTATTGCTGCTGGGCAGAGATGCCCAAGAGAGGCCGGATTTTCGCCAGGGGTATCTCAACCTGCCCGTCTCTCCCGCCGAGCTGACCCTGCAGGTGGAAGTGGTCAGCCAGCCTGAACGCGCCGGTCCAGGGGAGGATGTGAATTTTGCGGTGCGCATCACCGATAACGCCGGCGCGCCCGTGCAGGGAGAATTCTCCTTGAGCGTGGTGGATAAGGCTGTTCTGGCTCTGGCAGACCCCAACGTACCGGATATCGTCTCCGCATTCTACGCCGAGCAGCCACTGGGCGTGCGCACCGGGTTGTCTCTGGCTGCCTACGCCCACCGCCTGACATTTATCCCCGCCGGCTTTGGGGGGGGAGACGGTGGACTGCCACCGCTGGTGACGCGCGAGAAATTCCCGGATACCGCCTTCTGGCGCGCTTCCATCACAACCGACGAGGATGGCCGCGCCCAGGTGAGCATGTCTCTGCCGGACAGCCTGACTTCCTGGCAGGTGCTGGTGCGCGGCGTCACCCAGGATACGCGCGTGGGAGAGGCTGAAGTCCAGATCGTCACCACCAAAGAATTCATCATCCGCCCGGTCATACCTCGCTTCCTGGTGGTAGATGACCGGGTGCAGTTGGCCGCGGTCGTGCAGAACAATACCCAAAGCGATCTGCAGGCTGAAGTTGCTTTGCAGGCCAAGGGTCTGACCCTGGAGGATACCTCGGCTGCCCCGCAGCAGATTTCCGTCCCTGCCCTGGGGCGCGTGCGCCTGGAGTGGTGGGGGAGCGTTCAAGAGGCGGATAGCGTTGAATTGATCTTTACTGCTGAGGGACGCGACCCGGCTGGGCGCGTGTACCAGGATGCGATCCGCCCGGCTTCGGGCAGGCTGCCTGTCCTGCGCTTCACTGCGCCGCAAACCTTCAGCACCTCCGGCAGCCTGGGCGCAGAATATCGCCAGGTCGGCGGCGAGCTGCTCGAGATCGTCAGCCTGCCGCGCTCCTACGAGCTGCGCGGCGGCTCGCTGAAAGTCGAGCTGTCATCTTCGCTGGCCGGCGCAGTGCTGGATGCCCTGGAGGTGCTGGAAGCCTATCCTTACGATTGCACCGAGCAGGCGCTCTCGCGTTTTCTCCCCAATCTGGAAATGTACCTCGCCCTCCAGCAGTTTGGCGTGGGATCGCCCGAGCTGAAGGCGCGCCTGGAACGGTCGCTGCAAACTGGCCTCGAACGCCTGCTGGTCACCCAAAACCCGGATGGCGGCTGGAGTTGGTGGTCGGGAGGGCAGAGCGACCCGTTTGTGAGCGCTTACGTGCTGTATGGCTTGGCGAAAGCTCGCCAGGCTGGCTCCAGTTTGGATGAGCTCGTGATCCAGCGGGCGGTGGACTACCTGTACGCTACCCTGGTAACGCCGCGCATGACCTCTGTGGGCTGGCAGCTTGATCGGCTGGCTTTCATCCACTTCGCCCTGGCTCAGGCCGGGCGCGGCGACCAGGCAGGCCTCCAGGCTTTATTCGAGGCTCGCGCCGCCTTGAATCCCTGGTCAAGAGCGCTGTTAGCCGTCGCCATGGAGAGCCTGTCTCCGGGCAGCCCGGATGTTCTCACGCTGATTTCCGACCTGGAAGCCACAGCGATTCGCACGGCCACCGGCGTGCATTGGGAGGAGAGCGAGCCCGGACTGCCGAATATGAGTACCACCATTTCGACCAGCGCCATGGTTGTATATGCCTTGGCTCAGCGCCTCCCCGACTCGCCTTTGCTGGCAGACGCGGTCCGCTACCTGATGGCTCACCGGCAGGCGGATGGCATCTGGGGCTCCACCTACAGCACCGCCTGGACGATCCTGGCCCTGGGCGAAGTGATCAAGGGCACCGGGGAGCTCGGAGGCGATTTTGGATTCAGCGCCAACGTCAACGGCGTCCCCTTATTGAGCAGGGAGGGGGGCGACGGCTATACGCCTGTGACGGCTGAAATATCGATTAGCAGCCTGTTCCCGACGGAGCCTAACGCCCTGCGCATCAGCCGCCAGTCCGGTCCGGGCAGCCTGTATTACCGCGCCGCCTTGAAGGTCAACCGCCCGGTGGAAGATGTTGCTCCGCTCCAGCGGGGGATAAGCCTGTCCCGCCAGTTTTATCGCTGGGATGAGTCCTGCGCCAGGGGCAGGTGCGTGCCGCTCGAGTCGATCGAGGTCGGCGAGAAGATCCGTGTTCGCCTGAATATCACCCTGGAAAATGACGCCTACTATCTGATGATCGAGGACTACCTGCCGGCGGGCTCTGAGGTCCTGGATACCAGCCTGAAAACAAGCCAGCAGGGAGAAGACTTTATTCCAGAGGAGTCTACTGGGGAGCCTGAGCAGGAACAGCTCTTCGATCCGCGGGACCCCTTTAAGGATGGCTGGGGTTGGTGGTTTTTCAGCGCGTCGCGCATCTATGACGATCATATCGCCTGGAGCGCCGATTACCTGCCCGCCGGATCGTACGTCCTGGAATTCATCTTGGTGCCGCTGCAAGCCGGGGAATACCGGGTCTTGCCAGCCCGGGCATGGCAGTTCTATTTCCCGGAAGTGCAGGGGAACAGCGCCGGCAGCGTCTTTACCATCAACCCCTGATAGCACCCTGATGACGCCGTTTTAGCCAGGGATGCGCCCGCCTCTATAGAAACTGCGATTATCGCAGCAGCGCTATCGCTTTATTTTCTCGAAGAAAATGTCATTGCGAACGAGCGTTCTTCGCGAGTGAAGCAATCCCCCCATAGTGGGAGACTGCTTTACTTCGTTCGCAGTGACAATGTCTTAAAGGGCTGAATTAGAAATTTACAAGTTGTTGACCTCTTCGAGATTGAAGATCACCTCGTCTTTTCCGGTCAGCTTCTCCTG
>DATEDC010000127.1:0-5198 GCA_035286585.1 Anaerolineales bacterium | reverse complement strand
GCCTTCTGGACGGGTCATGAAAATCGCGGTGATTGCCCCCAGCCACCTCCCGGCCCGCCGCGCCAACACCGTGCAGGTGATGAAAATGTCGCAGGCGCTGGCGCATCTGGGCCATGCCGTGCGCCTCTACGCCCCGGGAATCCCTCAGCCTAGACCGGGCTGGGATGAGCTGGCCCACCACTACGGCTTGCAGACCCGCTTCGAATTAGAGTGGCTGCCCGCCAGCCCGTCTCTGCGCCGCTACGACTTCAGCTACCGGGCGGTGCTCCAGGCGCGCCGTTGGGGGGCGGAGCTGGTCTACACCCGCCTGCCGCAGGCTGCTGCCCTGGCCAGCCTCATCCGTTTGGGGACGGTCTACGAGCTTCACGATCTCCCCGCGGGGGTGGGCGGCCCATTTTTATTCCGCCTGTTTCTCAAGGGCGGCGGCGCCCGCCGGCTGGTGGTGATCAGCCGCACCCTGGCAGCCGATTTGCACGCCAAACTGAACGCGCCCCTCGACCCGCCCTTCACCCTGCTGGCTCCGGACGGCGTCGACCTGGCCCGCTACCGGCATCTGCCCGACCCGCAAACCGCCCGCCAGGAGCTGTTCGCCCGGCATGGCTGGCAGTTAGGCTTTACCGCCGGCTATAGCGGTCATTTCTACCCCGGGCGGGGCGTCGAACTGCTGCTGGAGCTGGCAGCTCGCCTGCCCCAGGTCAGCTTCATCCTGGTGGGCGGGGAGCCCCAGGATGTCGCCCGGCTGCGAAAACAGGCAGAATCCCGGGGCTTGCCCAACCTGTATCTGAGCGGCTTCGTCCCCAACGCCGAGCTGCCCCTGTACCAGGCTGCCTGCGACCTGCTGCTCATGCCCTACCAGGCGCAGGTCGCCGCCTCCTCGGGCGGGGATATCGGTCGCTATCTCAGCCCGATGAAAATGTTCGAGTACCTGGCTTGCGGGCGGGCGATCCTCTCCAGCGATTTGCCCGTGCTGCGTGAAGTGCTCAAATCGTCCAATGCCGTGCTCCTGCCTCCAGGCGATGTGGGCGCCTGGGCGGGGGCCGTGGAGAGCCTGCAGGCAGACCCCGCCCGCCGCCTTGCTTTGGGCGAGCAGGCGCGTCGCGACGCCGGGAGCTACACCTGGGAGCGGCGCGCCGGGCGCATCCTTGAGGGGCTGGAGCGTTGAGTATGCCCGCCTGGAAGACGAAAATCCCCTGGCTTGCCTTCGCCGCCTCCGCCGCGAGCCTGATCCTCCTGTCACTAGTCCTGGCATACATTTCCACACGCTTCCAGTCGCTCCAGGGCTGGGCTTCCTTTTTGGGGGTGAGCGCCCTGGCTGGCTTGCTTCTGTGGGGCGGCTGGCTGGCACTGCGCGGTGAGCGACCCCCTGCCTGGCTGCTCTACCTTCTCGCCGGCGCGGCGCTCCTGCGCCTGGCGCTGGGGGCGTTCTGGTACCTGGCCCTACCAGCCTGGGGCTACGCCTCGCCCCCCGAGCAGGCCGGTTACGTGATGGCCGACGCCCACGAGCGCGATCAGGCCGCCTGGGAGCTGGCCCAATCCGGGAAACCCCTGGCGAGCGCCTTCCGCGGCGCTTACCGCAAAGCCGACCAATACGGAGGTCTGCTGTATCTCAGCGCGGCGATCTACCGCTATTTGGGAGGGCAAACACACCAGCCCCTGCTCGTCGTCGTGCTGGGGGCCGCCTTTTCCTCTCTGGCGGTGTCCTTCACCTGGGCGCTGGCTCAGCGCCTCTGGGGGGAGGGTGTGGCCCGTCTGGCAGCCTGGGGCCTGGCGCTGTACCCCGAAGCGCTGCTGCTGGGCAGCTCGCAGATGCGCGAGGCTTTTCTGATGGCGCTGGCGGCGGCGGCTTTCTGGGGCTTGCTGCGCGCCGCCCAGTTGCACAGCCTGAACAGACTGGGCTGGGTCCTGGCGGCACTGCTGGTCTGCCTGCCGTTTTCTCCGCCGGTGGCTGGCATGCTGCTCGCTCTGCTCCTCCTCCAGGCCCTATTCATCTTTGATGGTGGCTTTTTACGCCAGTTTGCCAGCCGGCGGCGGAACCTCCTGATCCTGGCAGCTCTGGCGCTCCTCATCCTGGCTGCCACTTGGCTGACCCTGCGCCAGTTAGCCCCCGAGGTGGGCGCCAACCCGCTGGCGCTGCTGCAATGGTGGCTCAAGAAGACCGCCGAGTGGCAGGCCCACCTGAGCCAGCGCGCTTCCGGCTGGGTGCAGAAGATCTTCAGGAACACGCCGGACTGGATGAATGCGCCCCTGCTGCTGGTTTACGGCGTGGCGCAGCCCTTCTTGCCGGCGGCCTTGGGCGATGTAAGCGGCGCTCCCGTGTGGCGCGGCATCGCCATCTGGCGCGCCCTGGGCTGGACGCTGCTCTTACCGCTGCTGCTCTACGCCCCGCTGCGCGCCTGGCGCAGGGACGGCGCAGGGCGCCGCCTCGCCCGCGGTTTGAGCCTGGCGGTCTGGCTGGTCATCCTGCTGGCTTCTTTCCGCAGCGGTGGCGACCTGTGGGATAACCCCCGCTACCGGGTGGTCTTTGCCGGCACCCAGGTCGCCCTGGCGGCCTGGGCCTGGAGCGCGCCGCGCCGTCGCGCTGACCCCTGGCTGCGCCGCGTGCTGGTCGGCATGGCTTTTGTCCTGGCCTGGTTCATGCCCTGGTACCTGCGCCGCTACACCCCTTTGCAGTGGCCGGTTGTGGACTTGTTCAAGACCCTCGGCCTGGGCCTGGCCTGCGCTTTTCTCTATTGGATTTGGGATTGGGTGGGGGAGAATTTTCTAAAGAAATCGTAGCGTTCGCCAGAACCAACGTGCCACGCACGTCCGGACGTGCGTGGCACGTTATAGATCTATCATCCTAGCCAGTCTTCCTGGGCTAACCCGGCGTAACGGGTCAGCCGGGCGAAGTGCTTTTGATTGTGGCTCACCATGGGGGCGTTTTGATTCAGGGCGATGCAGGCGATCTGCAAATCCGCATCGCTGATCGCCTCGCCGGCCTGCTCAAGCTGCGCCTTGAGCCGCCCGAAGCTGCGCGCCGACCATTCATCGTAGGCCAGGATCGTCAGGGCTGCCAGCAGCACGTCCAGGCGTTCCTGATTTTTCTGGGCGCGCTGGGATTTTGCCACCCCCTGCGCCAGCTCTCCCACGTTGATCGCCGTGGTGGCAAGTTCTTCGTCTGGAGCCAGGCGGCTCAAGTCTAACGTGCCCTGCAGGATAGCCACGCAGTGATCGCTGTCCAGGATTTTCACCAATCGATCTCCGCGCGGCTGGAGGCTGTCAGGCGTTCCACCAGGATCTCTTCCGCCAGGTCGTCCAGGTCGGATTCGCCTCGCCACAGCCCGTAGGCTGCCATGGCGGGGTGCAGCTCGCGGCGCTCTACTTTTTCCAGGATGGCACCCTCCTGACCGAGCGCCAGGGCCAGGCGGCGGGCGGCCCGCGAGGTCCTGTCCAGGCGCTCCAGCTCCGCGGCCCCGATCAGGGCTGCCACCGGGCGCTCTCGGCGTTGGATGATGAAACGCTCGCCCGTCGCCGCCCGGCTGATCAGCTCGGAGAAGCGGCTCTTGGCTTCGGCCTTTCACATCTGGAAGCCTGAGCGGGTCAAAATGTAGTAAAAAGTATTTACAAGATCGCACCTCTTTGTTCTTGGGGTAAACTGTCAATCGGTTCACTCGCAACAAAGTCGCTTTAAGTATGTGGGAAAAGCACTATGACGCTTCGTAGAAAGACATTAGCCATCGTCAGCATAGTGGTTTTGGGCCTGATCCTCATCCTCTTTACGCTCTCTCGCTCCGTATTGCTGGACAATTTCAAAAACCTGGAAGAGCAAGATACTCGCCGGAACGTTGCTCGGGTCGTAGATGCCATCAATGCCGATCTTTCCAATTTGAATAACACCGCCGGCGACTGGGCTGCCTGGGATGACACCTACGCTTTCGTGCAGGGCGAACTGGATACGTATATCGAAAACAACTTGATGGACGCGACGTTTGATAACCTCGGGCTCAATTTGATGCTTTTCATCAACGATGCAGGCCAGGTGGTCTTTGGAAAAATGGTTGACCTGCAAGCGGGACAACAGGTTCCCATACCCTCGGAGATATACACTTATTTATCAACAGACAGCCTGCTTCTGAATTTTCCAGACACATCGAGCAGCCATAACGGCCTCATCCTGCTTAACGAATCGCCAGTACTCGTCGCTGCACGGCCGATTGTGACGAGTGAGAAGCAAGGCCCAATACGTGGAACATTGATCCTTGGCCGCTACCTGGATGATTGGGTGGTCGATCAGCTGGTGCAGATTACCCATCTGAGCTTCTCGGTCGGTCGGATGAGTGATGCCCAGGCTCCGCAAGAGTTAGTCCAATTGGCTGCTGCTTCAACAGAGGAAAGCCCTATCCTTATCCAACCTGTGAGCAGGGAGACCGTCTTCGGATATACTCTCATCAAGGATATCTTTGAGAAGCCGGCCATTTACCTGAAAGTGGAATTAGATCGAGAGATCTATCAACAGGGGCTTAAAGCGCTCGCGTATTTCATCGTTTTGTTGTTGGTGGTTGGCCTGGTTTTTGGGCTGTTAACCCTTCTATTGCTGGAAAAAGTAATTCTGTCCAGAGTGGCAAGCCTTAACGAGAGTGTGCGCTCACACAGTGTCAATGGCAACCTCTCAGAGCGTTTGGCCGTGACAGGGAACGACGAGTTATCGAATCTGGGTAATGAGATCAATCGGATGCTCGGAGCTCTTGAAAAGTCGGAAATAGCGCTCCGCGCGAGTGAACGAAGGAATCTCATTCGAGCGATCCCGGACCGGTTGTACGTTTTTACTAGAGAGGGGAGGTGCGTGGATTATAAAACAAGTGACGAAGATTCACCTGAGGGTTTGGCGGAGGATTACATCGGAAAAACTATTCATGATTTTGGGTTTTCTACAGAAACCCTCCGCATCGCTTTAGACAATATCGAAAAGGCGCTCGATCAAACCACCCTGCAGACCTTCGAGTATGAGCTGGTTACAGATGAGCCATCTTACTACGAGGCCCGAGTCACCACTTTAAACGAAAATGAAGTCCTGTTGATTTCCCGAGATATAACGGAAAGGGTGAAAGCACAGAAAGCCCTGGATAAAAGCGAGCGGCTGTATCGGGCGTTGTTTGAGCTGGCCAATGATGCGATTTTCTTGCTGAACCTGGAGGGCACTCACATCGCGGTAAACCAGA
>DATEDC010000126.1:0-5287 GCA_035286585.1 Anaerolineales bacterium | reverse complement strand
GCAGGCACGAAGCCTCATTTGGAAAGACGCCCACCACCCGGGTGCGTCTGCGGATTTCTTTGTTGATCCGTTCCAGACTGTTGGTGGTGCGTATGGTGCGGCGATGCTCCAACGGAAAGTCGAACACCGTAAACCCTTCTCGCATCGCCAGGAACGATTCACGCACAGCCCGCGGGCTGTCGACAAAGGCTTCAAAGGAACCAGCCTTCATGTAGGCGCCGATTGTCGCGGCAGCCCACACATAGTGCGTCCACAGGTAGGGAATGATCTGGCGGCTCAGTTGGGGAGCCATTTCGGCTTTCGCTAGTAAATGGTGAATGCGTCTAAGGCGTGGCGTAAACTGTCCGTCCTTCTCTCCTAACAGGGTGGCAGCCAAATGGTGGCCAAAAATTACTGATCGAATAACCTGCGCATCCCGCCCGCCGCCGGCCTTGAAAGGGTAACCGAAGAAATACTGATCCGGATTAAGGCACTGGTTGAAAGTTTCCGGTCCTACCCAGGTATTCTGGAAAAACAGGACGTCGGTGTTCCCAGCTCTCATGCTCAGGAGCTCCAGGGCTGGTTCTAGTTTATCGGCGCTAACCGAAACAAGAATCAAATCATAGCCATCGTCTGCAATGCTGGTGTCAAGAACGGCTGGGCGGTACATCGTGTTGATCACACGCCGCCCATGTCGCAAGTCAATGCAGTCCAACCGCAAGCCCTCTTCTTCGATCGCATCCTTACGTTCCGGACGAATCCACAGGGTCACGTCTGCTCCGGCCTGCGACAACTGCCAGGCATAGGTTGTTCCAATCACGCCCGCACCCAAAACCAAGATTTTCATGCTTCTTTCCTTTCACCCCCGCTCCGCATTCCTCTAGATCCACCAGGCGGCAGTTAAAGCGGGCTGGCGGGGCGCGTCGACCACATCGCGGTCAAGCACCACTGTCAGGTGAAGGATCTCGTGCGGCTCGATCCGCCCCTCCACCATCGCGGGCTTCCAGTTAAATCCTCCGGCCAGCAGGCTAAGCGAATGAGGTGGGGTCGATATCCCCCAGCTGCTGTAGCTTTTGCCAAACATCCCCACAGAAGATAAAATGGTAGTGCCCGAAGTCGTAACGAACCCAGCCGGATCGCGGCGCATGAGTGTGCCCAGCACCGCTTTAATCATTCCAGACAGCGGCCACGTTAGCAGCAGCGCTGATCGGAACCAGGCCGGCATTCCCCGTCCAGGCGAGGCCGGAACATACTGCACCTGGCGAATCTCCTGGTGGATCTCCCAAAACCTCTTGTGGCTGGCGCCTGGACCACGTATCAGGATCTCCTTTTCGCCGCCTGAGTGTTCGATCATCAAACCGACATTCACATCGTCAAGCAACACAAGTTGACGGCGGCCTTTCAGGTAGGCCTGGACCTCCTTGTGCTCGTCCACCGCTGGGGCAAGACAGTACGCCAGGAAACCCTTGAAGGACAACGTCTCCCCGGTGAGGGCTTTGTGCGCCACAATCTGCTTGCACGGAACGGTCACGTCCACTTCCAGCGGTGCGCACATCCAGTGTTTTGGGCCGGGCAGGTTCGCGCGTTGATCCACACCCCGCGCCCCGGGGTAAGTATGACCGCCTGGTATGATCCGGTTTTCTCGCTCATGGCAGCGGCTCGACTGGCAAATGATTCCCTGGCTGGGTGCCTGAGCCTTCTTCCGCCTCACCCCCGCAGCGGATCCATTCCAGGCTGAGCTTGAGCACATTTAAGAGCGGCTCAAGGGTCAAAATTTCCGGTCGGTCCCGTTTCTGGTGATAGAAGGCCACTACCTGCTGCGGCATCTTGAAAGGCAGCAAGGTGGAGGCCTTGAGACCGGCCTGGCTGAAGGGGCCGGCATCGTTCCCACCGCCTCCGATGGGGCTGGGGGCTACTCTGAAGGGCACGCCTGCCCGATGGGCCGCGGCAACCAGGCTGTTGACCATCTCGGGTGCGTGTTTCACCCCGTTCACGTCTGACGTGAGAATGGTAATTTCGGGATGGGCGATGGTCTCATAGTTGAGTAGACGGGCATCCAGGCGCTTTAGCTCTTCCAGATGGCGAGTGACGTAACGCCGTGAGCCCAGCAGTCCGGCTTCCTCGCTGCCAAAGGAAACGAACCGGATCTCAGTATCAGCGGGGATATACTCTGGTTTTTTTGCCAGAAACCGAGCCAGCGCCACCACAACTCCACACGCAGACAGGTTGTCTGCCGCCCCGGGGACGGTGCCCCCTTCCTTTCTGCCCCGGTTGAATAACATGGCAAAGACAACCGCCGGGATGACCGGAAAGGTCAGCATACCCCATCCAAGCGTCCCCATTTGCAAGAGAGGGGCGCTGACAGTAATCAAGCCGGCTGTCTGGATGAGGCTCATAATCAACATTCCAACCAATCCAATCAAAATGGTCGGCACGGTGACGAACAGCGCGTAGCCCAACAACCCGATCCACGTATTTTCCTGTGCGCTGTCATGATGTCCGCTGACAATTAGTAGCCGCGTCACGTTCTGGGCTCCGGGGCGGCGCAGCTTGCCGATCACATTGTCAGACCGGGTTTGCGGGAAAAGGGGGTCCAGAAACTCCTGGTAGCGGATGAATTCACAAAAAAACGAGGCCAGCGCCAGACTGGAAAGCACCAGGGCTGCCGGCGCCGTAAGCCAGGGTGGTAACCAGGGGAACCGCCCGATGGCCAGATTTAGCAGCGCAGTCGCAAGCAAGAACAGTGCACTTACGGGCAGTGAGCCGAGAAAAGCTCCCGGCGCTAAAGTAAACTCTTCCACTGCAACATTTTCAGCTCCCAGATGCAATTCAAGCACCTTCTGGATCCATGCGGCCCGCTGCCGTTCCTGCATGCTGCCGGGCTGGCCTGGACCGACCTCGGTGCAGATCGCCTTGACGAGATCAAAAGCATACTGAGCATCCGAGATTGTCGGGACATCGACCATAGGAAGGTCCTCCATTGGTTTTACGGGCAAGAAGTTTACTGGCATGGCCAAATTACATGTAAAGACGATACTGACCGTTATCTTTGGAGGACCCGGGAGACAAAAGCCCCTACCTCGCCCGGCTCTCAATAGCCTTGCTCCCAGCCCAAAACAGAACGACTTGAACTTCCCATGGAAAGTGATACAGATTCAAAATACATGGTAAGTTGAGCGAATCGATCACGATTTAGGGTAGGGCGTACATCTTTCAACGATCCCATCTCAGATATGGAAATCTTCTGGAGTGCTGGGCGGCGGGACCAGGGCTTGATAGGCCTGAAGGGCGCGGACCTGGGCTCGGGTGAAACAACGGGCAGCCCTGGACAGCTCATAAATGGCATCATTCCCAGATCCACCCACTGCATTTTTAAGGGCACTGGCGCCGGTCTGAAACTCGTGCTCCGCCTGTTCGATGAAAGCGCGCAATGGAGCCCAGGCCGGGCAGCTGGGCTCCAGCCGGTCAACTTCCCGGCGTCCCTGATCGAGATCCACTTCGGTCTGATGGCAGACTGCTTCTGTTACCTGGGCTGGATCTGCCCCCAGGTTTAGCTCCCAAAATGCGTTGGTTTCACCGCGCATGGCGACTACCTGAGTGGGGGCGAAGGGCGCCATGCCGCGCCTGGCCGGCCTGTGGCAGAGGGCAAGTTTCTCTGAATCCCCATTCGCAAGCCGTAAGACGGCCGTCACCGTGTTGGTTGAATGAGCGGGTGAGATATCGCCCCAATTGCCCGTTTTCTTGTAACTCTGGCTGATCTCCTGCCACTCGCCCGCCGGCAGCGTGCCGCCGTTGCGGGAAACCATCTTCATGTAATCAAAGTCGATCTTCCCCACCGCCCGGTCCAGCAGCTTGAACAGGTGCAGGCAGCCGTCGCGGTTCTGGCGCTGGTAAAAGTGGATCCCCAGGTCAAGCGCCTCCCACGGGTTGCCAAGCATACCGCGCTGGAAATACTTGAACTTTTCCGGGTACAACCCACCGTGTGGATCCAGCTTCCCGTTTTCTTTGCTGCGCTCCATCCACCAGACCTGGTCCAGATCGGGGTGCATCAACCCGTTCATGGCGTACAAGAAATCGGTCCCGCCGAGCATGCCGGCCTCCCGCACTGCCACCGGGTCTTTCCGACACTCAAGGTTAAACCCATACGTGCTGTCGGCCCAGAAGCACCCACCGACACCCATCAACGTGCCGACGTCTCCTACCGGATAGGACAGCTCCATTTCCAAGGCATCGCGGGCGCTGTTGGCATACCGCAGGATGTGGAAGATGACCGTGCCTTTGCGCAGGCCGTAGACCCACTCCTTTCTGATTTGGTTGGGATTTCATGCTTGCCTCCTCGGTTTCGCCTTCATGTCACCGCTAACACCAGCGAACCATGTCACCATGATAGCGCTCGCTCGCAACAAAACCGTTACGAGTATGTTAAATCACCCGGCTCTCACAGGTAGAGAAGCCAATCGTTAAAACCGGAAGCTAGCTTGCGTAACGATTTTTTCTCGTAAGCGATGTAAGATCAGGGCAGCCCATCCAAAAACATTGTTCCTAAACGGCGGTTTAGCGCCCCGGATCGGGGTGAGGAGAAAAGATGAATAAGAAGGTGCCCCCAGCCACTCAAGCCGGCTCACCCGGCAAATTCCAAACAGCGGTGCTCTGGTACCAGTTTATCAAGCGCAATTTCCGCGCCATTCAGGGTCTGCGCAAGTTGGACGCCATGCGGTCGATACTGGTGCGGGCTAATGTAGAGTTGGGTAAGCTGGCCTGGGATGATCCGGTCTATGCCCAGCGTATAAAGGAGTTCGATGCCGCTATGATCGAATCGACGCAGGGCAAATGGCTCATGGCGCAAGCCATGGAATCGGGCTCGAAAGAAAACTGGAAGCAGGCCTTCCGCCATATGGCCACTGCTCATCGGCTGGGAGTGTGGATTCACCGCTCGCTCTGCTCTGGCTCATCCCAACCAATTCCTCTTCCACATCACCAGCTCCACCAGCCCAACGCCGAAATCTTGTTCGCCGATGGAGTTCCCCTGGTTCCGGCCATCAACCCGGTGGTGATCCTGCAGGGCAGCGACTACGATATGGGTTACCAGTACGCCCAACAGGTGATCGAAATCTTTGGGGGCTGGATCATGCAGAAAAAAGCCGCGCAGACATTTACGCCCGAAGAAGTGGAGAGTGCCTGGCGCATGGCGGTCATCAATCGCCATCCACCGGCTCAATTGCTGCACCACTCGGACCGCGGCAGCCAATACACCAGTGAGGTTTATTTGAACCTGTTGCAGGCTGCTCAATGCCAAATCAGCATGAGC
>DATEDC010000125.1:0-2451 GCA_035286585.1 Anaerolineales bacterium | reverse complement strand
CCAACGGCGTGGTATCGTGTTATTATACACAACTGCTCCCCGGCGCCAGCCAGACCATCACCCTGGTCGGGGAGGTGAGCGCAGCCATGGTTGGCTCGATGGACAACCAGGCCTCTGTCGCTGCGGATACATTCGATACATCGACGGTTAATAATACTGCCACAGCCTCAGTATTCGTCACGCCGGAAATCGTGCTGCCAACTGTATCCTGGTTATCGCCGGTAAGCGATGAAGGAATTTTCTACATCACCCGTGATATTATGCACGAAATTATCAGGTTGGAAGCCCAGGCCAGCGATAATGTACAGATCGAGCAGGTCAGGCTCTATCGCTATGACGTGACTACCAATAATTATGTAGATATCGCAATCTTCACTAATCCTCCCTATGTATCGAATTTAGATCCGGCAGTATTGCACCTTTTTTGGAACCAGGTTTTTGTCAAAGCCTATGACAGCAGCGGCAACGAGTCTGAACGAAAACGAATTTTGCTTTTCAAATACTTGTTGCTCCATCTCCCAGTCGCTGCCAGATAGCTCCTTGCCCAAGGACCAGGCGACTCTGCAAGGGTGTTGAATGGGGGTCGAACCGCATACTGGCAGGTTATCCCAGGTCAGGATAAATTTCCGCCAACGCGCCCAGCACAGACATCAGTGTAGGATAATCGTCGCGCAGCAGGACGATCAGCTCCTGCATGGCGTTTTTTAACCAGCCCGATCTGCCCGTCATGGCGTGGGCAGCGTTAGCCTGTTGCAGATGGGCTGCCAGCAGCTCTCCGCTGGGTAAATCAGGCGCTTCCAAAATATGGCGGAAATAGCCGAAACGACCAGCGCTGGTGAACTGGCGCAGGTCTTCCGCCTCGCACAGGAAGATCACATCCAGGCTGAGAGGCGGGCGCGGCGGGAGCAGGTGGTAGATTCGCCCATCCTGGCGGTACCCGAGGGACAGCACGCTGATCTCCAGCGGCACGTTGCGGTTTAAGCGGTTATCCGCGATGACGCCCTCATCGACGTTCTCCGCAGTGACCAGTTGGCGCACCAGGCCATCGTCATCCACGTGAATGTCATGGATCAAGCCGAACACCTGGTAGCCGGCTTCCAGCGGGACGCGCACCAGGGCGCCGAAAGAAGGGGTTTCGAGTTGAGATACCCGGCAGCCGACGACGAACCCGCCCGTCCCTGCCCGCAAGAGCCTGCCAATTTCGATTTTGCTCACCTGGTGTACCTCGTCTTTCCGGCCAGTTCTTTGTGCGCCTGTTTGTGCGATATCTGCCCCGGGGATACCCCTCGGTGCTGGAGCTCCATGACGATCATCTGGGTGACCTGCTCTCGCTCCTGCAGGCTGACCAGGGCAGTCTCGTGCGCCCGGTGCAGCAGGTAGGGATAAGGCCGCCCGCCCATGACCCGACACTGCTCGACCAGCGCGGCGTGCAAACCGCCCAGCAGCTCCGGGTCCTCCGCCACCCAGGCCGGAATTTCAACCCGCGCCAGCCAGGGTTTACCCGGCGAGCCGACGTTCAGATAAAAGAAATGCAGCCTCGAGGCGCCTCGGTAGTTCCGGGCGGATTGGGACTGGATGGCGAATACCGCCGAGCGCTCGCCCGGGGCGATCAGCCCGGTGTACAGGTGCAGGTCTGTGATCCCGCGCAGCGGGTGATATTCGCGTATCTTGGGGAGATCCGCCTCCGCGGCCAGCGCGACCTCCAGCAAGCGCACGACCAGGTTCGCTCCCGGTTTGTCCACGTAGCCGGCAAAGCCTACGTTCAGTTCGGATAGCCTCTCGAGCGCTTCCAGGTACTCGCCCAGGTAGCGCTTGAAATCGACGCCCTCATCGCCGCGCTCCTTCGCTCCCCATAGCTCGATCGGTCCATCGGTCAAGGCGATCACCGGCGGGGTGGCCCGCGCGGCGAGCTCGGCCAGCAGCTCGCGCTCGTGCAGGTCGCGCATCAAAGCCAGAGTAGCCTCGGTGATTGTCCCGCTCGGGGTGTAAAGCTGCTCGTCGTAAAATAATTCGCTGCGGACTGTGGTTTCAGGGGGCAGCCCGGCTCCCATCTTGAATTGTATCGCGCCGACGTTGACCAGGCAGTATTCCGCCGCCGCGTGCCGGTCCAGGTTGATCTGCGATCCATCCGCAGCCAGCAGGGTGGCCTGGGCGAGCGCGGCTGGTGCCGCAAGTCGCGCCTCGAGCCCTTCGGTGAGGGGCAGGGCGCAGCGCAGCGAGGCGTCATATTGGCGGGCCACTTGCTGCACCTTTTCTTGCAGCGCTTCCAACCGGCTGGCGTGGGACGCCATGGCTTCCATCGTAAGCGCGTGCAGCTCGTCCCGGCGTCGCGCTCTGGCGGGCGCCTCTTCGCCCAATTTTTTCACCTGTTCGCGGACCTGCTGGAAATCAAGGCTCATCGCAAATTCTCATTCTGAGTAACTCCTCAGCGCCAATGCGCTCTTCAATCCG
>DATEDC010000124.1:0-4943 GCA_035286585.1 Anaerolineales bacterium | reverse complement strand
CCAGCACGTGGCTGGGCAGTTAAACCTCAGTCCGGGACAGGTGCACTCCACCGCCAGCTTTTACACCATGTTCAAGCTGCAGCCGGGGGGGCGATACCTGCTGCAGGTCTGCGAGGGGCTGTCCTGCTATCTGATGGGCGGCGCAGAGACGCTCCTCGAGCGCATCCATCAACGCCTAGGCATCCTCCCCGGAGAGACCACCTCGGACGGCAAATTCTCGCTGCAAATCGTGCAGTGCATTGCCGCCTGCGATTACGCCCCAGCCATGCGGGTGAACGACGAGTTATACAAATACATCTCACCAGAGAGCTTGGACGAATTGCTGGCGCAACTTTCCGCCCAGGGGGAGGGAGTTGAAAATGTTTGAGCCCGTCCTGACCCAAAACGTGCATCGAGCGGAATCCGAGAAGATAGCCACCTACCTGGCGCATGGCGGCTATTCCGCCACACCCCGGGCGCTGCTGGAACTCACCCCGGGAGAGCTGGTGGAGATGGTCAAAAAGTCCGGCCTGCGCGGGCGAGGCGGGGCCGGCTTTCCCGCCGGGGTGAAGTGGGGCTTCATGCCCAAGGACCCGCGCATCCCAAAAATCGTAGCGGTGAACGCCGACGAAGGCGAGCCGGGCACGTTCAAGGACCGCCTGATCCTCGAGCGCGATCCGCACCAGTTGCTCGAAGGCACGATCATCGCCAGCTACGCCGTGGGGGCGGAGCAGGCTTACGTCTACATACGCGGCGAGTTCTATTCAGGCTACCAGCGCCTGGTACAGGCTATTGCCGAAGCCTACCAGCACGGCTTTTTGGGCAAGGATATCCTGGGCACTGGCTTCAACCTGGACATCGCCGTCCAGCGCGGGGCGGGGGCGTACATCTGCGGCGAGGAGACCGCCATGCTGGAATCGATCGAGGGCAAGCCGGGCAACCCGCGCCTTAAACCCCCCTATCCGGCGCAAATCGGTCTGTTTGGGCTGCCAACCCTGGTGCAGAACGTCGAGACGCTGGCCTGCATCCCGCACATCGTGCTGCGCGGCGCGGACTGGTTCGCCAGCATCGGCACGCCGGAGAGCAAGGGACCGAAAATCTTCTCGGTCAGCGGGCACGTCAACCAGCCCGGGAACTACGAGCTGCCGCTGGGGACAAGACTGAGCGAGATCATTTACGAACACGCCGGCGGGGTGCGCGGGGGCAGGAAGCTCAAAGCCGTCATCCCCGGCGGAGCCTCAACGCCGGTCTTGACCCCCGACCAGGTGGATACGCCCATGGCTTTCGAGACGCTGGCAAAAGTTGGCTCGCAGTTAGGCACAGGGGCGATCGTGGTGATGGACGAGACCACCTGCATGGTAGAAGCCGCCCGCCGCACGGCCAAGTTCTTCGCCCACGAGTCCTGCGGTCGCTGCACGCCCTGCCGGATCGGATCACAGCGGCTATACGAAACACTGGAGCGCCTGGAGCGCGGCGCCGGCCTGGCGGACGACATCGAGCGCGCCCTGTACCTGGCTGAGAACATCGACGGGCGCACCTTCTGCCCGATGGGCGCGGCGCTGGTCAACCCCGCCCGCTCGACGATCCAGAAATTCCGCCCCGAGTTCGAATACCACCTGGAACATGGAGAGTGTCTGGTTAGACTGCACTAGTTTCTGGACCAAAATTAAGGTGCCTGGCACTTCAGGCTGAATACGTCTCGCTTCCAGTCCATGCGATGCCTGCCTGCACCAGGTCAAAGCGCCAGGCACCTCTGAAAATATATGAACTGAACCACGAAGTCACAAAGTCACAAAGAATATTAATTTTAAGCAAAGGTTTATCGTTTCTTCGCTCCGAATCATGAGGCTTTTTGAAATCATTTTAAAAAACTCCGTGCCTTGGTGTCTCTGTGGTGAAAAATAGCCTCTTTGTAGTACAACCATCAACGACTTTGAGAAAGTCATATTCCTAAACTCATTTGAAGTTTAAACGGCGCGAGCCTCTGCTCAGCCAGGCGAATGTATTCGGGTTCGATCTCGTAGCCGACGTATTTCCGCTCGGATTTCAAAGCCGCAATCGCCGTCGTTCCGCTGCCCATGAAGGGATCCAGGACCACCTCCCCCTTGTAGGTGTAGAGCTGCACCAGCCGGTAGGGCAGCTCGATCGGGAAGGGCGCGGGATGGCCGACTTTTTTGGCTGACTCGGGGTTCATCTTCCACACCGAGCGGGTCCATTCCATGAACTGCTCGCGGGTGATGGTATCTTCTTTGCCGGCGGACTTTTTTCGGGCGAAGGCGCCCTTCGAGAAAACCAGGATGTATTCGTGGGTGTCGCGCAGCACGGGGTTGGAGGCGGACTGCCAGCTCCCCCAGGCCATCGAGACCCCCGCGCCAGCCCCTTTGTACCAGACGATCTCGCCACGCATCAGGAAACCGAGCTTGATCATGATTTGGGAGACGTAATCCGAGAGGGGGATGTAAGGCTTGCGCCCCAGGTTGGCGACGTTGACGCAGGCTCGCCCGCCGTAGACCAGGACGCGATAGGTTTCGGCAAAGACGCTGCGCAGCAATTGAAGGTATTCCCGCAGCGACAGGTCCTGGTCGTATTCCTTGGTCACGTTGTAAGGGGGTGAGGTCACCATCAAGTGCAGGGAGTTATCCGGGATCGCCTGCATGTTCTCAGCGCTGCCGAGCAGGAGGGTGTTTTCGAGCTGCGGCGGGAACGGGTTGTCGGGGACAGGCAGCGACTCAGCCTCGCCGGGTAGTTCCGTATAAAGCTTTGAGTTGTAATACGGCGCAGAGTCGTGGCTGATGCGCGCGGTGGTGCCGAAGCTACTGGTTTTGGAGCCTTTTTTCATCCATCGATCCCCTTTCCAAAGATCTCATGGAATATATGATACACAATCAGATAATCTGTCGCACTGACGCCGTCATGCTAAGGGAACACAATAATAGACAGACTATTCATCCTGCTCTCGATACAATTTTACTGAAATATCCAGGCTTGGGGTTGGTCGCCGAGATTTGAGATAAAAAACATGTCATCCCAACTTAAAAAGCTTTACGCTCGGACCCCACCGAGGTACGCTCGCAAGGTAACGCTCATATTCCGCCCCAAAACGCTGCCTGAGATGCGGCTCCTCGTAGCGCACCACGAAGGTGTGAAATGCCGCCGAAAAAACGCCCATGTAAACCTGCAGGAATGCGCTCCTGAAATAGATCGCCTCGCCTAGCAACAAGATCATCCCGCTCAGGTACATGGGGTTGCGGACATAGCGATAAGGCCCGCTCACGACGAAGCGAACGGGCGAGCAGTGGGCGAGGGGGTGCCCTTCCCGCGAGTGAGGAAAGCTACCATTGCCCCGAGATAGATGCAGATGCCGAGAGCGCTGATCAGAAGTCCCAGATAATCCGTCCAAACCCCCAGCGGCGCCTGCACTGGTCCCTCCGCTATAACCAATAAATAAGGGATGAGCAGGAGAAATGTCCCCGGCACAACGATACTGAAGATGAGGCTTCCGATTAGAGTCACCATCGCATATAGTGTACACCCAAAAGGGAACCTATTTTCAGGTGCTTTTTCCCGGATAATTTCTGATATACGCTAATGCCAACCATTATGTGCTGCCTCGAGGCAGGTCACGATCAGAACCCCAGAGATAGAGATACCCCTTGACAATAATAACGTAACACGCTATTATCAGGTGGGTGATCAAGAGTTTTCGCGATAAAGAAACTGAGCGGCTATTTTCCCGCCACTTCTCACGGCATTTTCCTCCTAATCTCCATCGCATTGCCTGGCAGAAGCTGGCGATATTGGATGCAGCAGAACGGTTAGAGGATTTACGGATACCTCCAGGAAACCGTCTCGAAAAGCTTTCAGGAAATCGGGACGGTGAATATAGTATCCGCATCAATGACCAATGGCGCGTGTGTTTCCGCTGGATCGAAGGCAACGCCTACGATGTTGAAATAACAGATTACCATTAGGAAATTACCATGAACACAGAAAAATTCCCTCCAGTACATCCAGGTGAAATTCTGTTAGAAGAATTTCTAAAGCCGATGGGCATCAGCCAATACAAGCTGGCGAAGGATATCACTGTCCATCCGCGCCGCATCAATGAGATCGTCCACGGAGAGCGGGCGATCAGCGCCGATACCGCTCTCAGGTTATCGCGATATTTTGGCTTATCGGAGCGCTTCTGGCTAAACCTTCAGGCGCGTTACGATCTGGAAATGGAGAAGGATCGCCTGGCAGACCGGCTGGAGCGAGAAGTCAAGGTATATTCTGCGCCAGCGACATGAGGCTGCGCCCAGGAAGCATAAAATGACCGCAAAACAGCCGGACCAGAGTCCCATCACGGTCGTGCCAGCCACAGCGGAGCACTGGCTGGACATTGAAGAATTATTCGCTCATACCCCCTGCTGGTGCCAGTACTGGCGGGTTTCGGCCAGCGAGTATGGGCGCACCTTGAAGGGTCAGCTTTCTAACCGCCTGATAGAGCGGCAAAATGCGCTGCGCAGCCAGCTCGAGCGTTCGACCCCGCCAGGCATGATTGCGTACATTGACGATAAGATTCTCGGCTGGTGCGGCATTGGGCCGCGTTCCGAGATGGAACGCTTGGTCCGCTCCCGGACCATCCCGGTGGTGGATCAACGTCCGGTCTGGGCAATTGTCTGCTTCCTCGTCCGCACGGGCTACCGCCGGCGTGGGGTGGCGCGGGCGCTGCTTCAGGGTGTGATCGAGTGCGCCTGTTCGCACGGCGTCCCGGCGCTCGAGGCGTACCCGGTTGATCCGGGCGGCAAGCGACTCAATACGAGCTTCGCCTACGTGGGCACGCTTTCCATGTTTGAGAAGGCGGGATTCCGCCGTGTCATGGAAACGTCCGCACGAAGCGCAGGGCTCCCCAGGTGGCTAATGCGGCTCGAATTGACGGCAGTCCCAGAATTGAGCGCATCGAGCTAAGAGAGGAAGGCCAA
>DATEDC010000123.1:0-4846 GCA_035286585.1 Anaerolineales bacterium | reverse complement strand
TCTGCCATGTATCACCTCGCGGTTATCACCCGAAATTCCACCGTTAGGATACTCGATGATATGTACCTTCCAGCCAACGTAGCTACCGCTTGCTATCAAAAACCGTCTTAACAGCTCATCTCCGATCTACCAATTATAATTTCGCTGGTAGAATGGGATATTATCTTTTTTGTCTAATTTGATCAAAAAATGGAAATGATGCGGAAGACAAGCTTTACCAGGTTTGTATGGGCTGTTCTCGCCTTCAATATACTCGTGATCTTATGGGGAGCCTTCGTAAGGGCGACCGGCTCGGGCGCAGGCTGCGGCAGTCACTGGCCGCTGTGCAATGGAGAGGTTCTGCCTCGCGCTCCGCAGATGGAAACCTTGATTGAATTTTCCCATCGCCTGAGCAGCGGCATAGCTTTCCTCCTGGTGCTTGTCCTGTTTGTGCTGGCGTTGCGCCTCTATCCGCAAGGCAGTCCTGCCCGCCTGGGAGCTGCTCTTTCCCTTGGGTTCATGATCACCGAAGCGATGATCGGCGCAGGGTTGGTGCTGTTTAGTTGGGTTGCTCAGGATGCCTCGCTGGGCAGGGCAATTTCAATCGTCGTGCATCTGATTAATACCTTCATCCTGCTGGGCTGTTTGACGCTGACAGGCTGGTGGGCATCCGGGGGTGGACGAATCCAATTCAGTGGCAAGGGGATAGTGGTCTGGATGATCGTGGTCGGGTTTATGGGTATGGTGATCTTGGGGATGAGCGGCGCGCTAACCGCCTTGGGTGATACGTTGTTCCCGGCTGATAATCTGGCCGATGCGATCCAGCAGGATTTTTCCCCAGGGGCACATTTTCTGATCCGCCTCAGGATACTACACCCGACCATTGCAGTCATCGTGGGCGGTTACCTGATCGCCCTGGCCGGTTTTATTCGCCTGAGGACCCGGCACAGACCGGTTTTCCTCTGGTCGCGCATACTGACTGCTCTGATACTCGTCCAGCTCGGGGCAGGCGTGGTAAACGTTATATTGCTCGCCCCAGTATGGCTTCAATTAGTGCATCTATTTCTGGCGGATGCCGTCTGGATTGCCCTGGTGATGATGGCAGCATCGATATTAAACGCTGATCTCGAATTGGAAACTGAGCGCCTGGTTTATAGCCCCAGGGAAATACGCCAACAGGCGAAATAAAATTATCTGCTTGAAGGTGGTTCAACGATAGCGAGCTATGGATAGCCAACAGACAACTGAAGCATTAAAAGCCAGATTGGAGGAGCTGCGGAAGCAGATCCATTACCATAACTACCGGTATCACGTTCTGGATAGTCCAGAGATCAGCGACTACGAATTTGACCGCCTTCTGGTAGAGTTGAAAGATATCGAAACACGCCATCCCGAATGGGTTGCGCAGGATTCACCCAGCCAGCGAACAGGGGCTGCTCCCTCGGAAAGATTCTATAAAGTTGCCCATCCCGCCCCCATTCTGAGTTTGAGCAATGCATTTGATGCCCAGGATGTGCGCGCCTGGTACGAACGGATCCTAAAATTGGACGAGCGGGTATCTGGGGCAAATTTTGCTGTCCAACCGAAAATCGATGGTTTAACGGTTGTCCTGCATTATCGCCAGGGTGTTTTTGTTCAGGGGGCTACCCGCGGCGATGGTTTGATTGGCGAGGATATCACGTCCAATCTGAAGACCATCAGGGCGCTGCCACTGCGCATTCCCGTCATCTCCGGGGGACCTCCACCGCCAGAGTACCTCGTCGTACGCGGAGAAGCCTTCATCACGATCAAGGATTTCAACGAACTCAACAAGCGCCTGGAAAAGGCAGGTGAAAAAACTTATTTGAACCCCCGCAATACGGCTGCTGGCTCACTCCGGCAGCTTGACCAGACACTGACCGCCAGGCGACCGCTCACCTTACTGCTCTACGAGATCGTGGATGGAAGCGACAGCCTGCCTGCCAGCCACCACAAAACGCTGAATTTCCTGCAAGAGCTGGGTTTTCCAGTCGTCGAGCAGTATTTTTGTGGAAATATCGACGAGGCAATTTCAGCATATGAGCGGATTTTTGAACGCCGGCACGAATTTGTCTTCGAAGCAGATGGGGCTGTGATCAAGATCGATGATCTCTCCCTGGGGCGCGATCTAGGCATAGTTGGCAAGGATCCGAGAAGCGCCATAGCCTATAAATTCCCGGCTCAAGAAGTGACTACCCAACTGCTGGACATCAGTGTGAATGTGGGTCGGACTGGCGTGCTGACTCCGCAAGCGATTCTAGCGCCGGTAAACATCGGAGGCGTGATCGTCAAACAGGCTACGCTGCACAACTTCGACTATATCGCCGAAAAAGATATCCGCATCGGCGATAGGGTAGCTGTAAAGCGGGCCGGGGATGTCATCCCATATATCATCGGACCGATAACTTCAGCCAGGACAGGCGACGAAATCCCCTTTTCGCCACCGCAGGTATGCCCGGCTTGCGATCAACCGGTTGAACACGTGGAGGGCGAGGTCGCCTGGTACTGCGTGAACGCTGGCTGCCCGGCCCAGTTGATCAGGAACCTGGAACATTTCGTCTCGCGCGGCACCATGGACATCGTGGGTCTGGGGATTAAGATTGTCGAGCAGCTGGTTGAATCTGGCATGGTGAAAGATGTGGCCGATCTCTACACCCTGAAACGGGAGGATTTGCTCGAGCTCGAGGGATTTGCGGACAAAAAAGCGGAGAATCTGATCGCGGCCATTGAAGCGTCAAAGAGCCGCTCGCTGGCCAGGGTGATCAATGCCCTGGGGATTCGGGGTGTGGGCGAGGTCGTGGCGGGCGATCTGGCCAGGGTATTTCCGGATTTGGAGCAACTATCCAAGGCAAGTCTGGAGGTAATACAGACGATCGAGGGCATTGGGCCGAACATCGCCCAAGCGATTGTCGATTGGTTCGAGCGCCCCTCGAACCAGCGAGTCCTGGAAAAGTTGCGTAAAGCGGGTGTTTGGCCGCGTGAAAGCGCTCAAGTTTCAGTTTCTGAAACGCCCGGCAATTTGCAGGGTATGATTTTTGTGGTTACGGGCTCGCTGGCGGAATTTACCCGCGAAGGGGTGAAGGAATTCATCAAATCTCACGGCGGCAAAGTAAGCGAGTCTGTGAGCAAGAAAACCGATTACCTGGTTGCCGGCGATAATCCCGGATCGAAGCTGGAGAAAGCCAGAGCCCTGGGTGTAGCTGTTATCGATGGGGCAGAATTACAAAAAATGGCCGGTAGTTGACAGTTTATCCTGCCTCGGCTAAACTTATTTTGTTTACTCCACCGGCCCAGGAGATCAGAATGGAAAATCAAGTCAAAGACACCATCATGCAACGCGTCCGGTACATGAATGAACGGATCGCAAACGCCAGAGCGGCTGATTTATATTATTACAACCAGCCAGTGACTGAATTGAAGGGTGGGGCGCGTGTCCTGGTCAACAGCCGGGAAATGGGCATGTACGCTTCTTACAGCTATCTCGGGTTAATAGGACATCCGCGCATCAGCCAGGCTGCAAAAGAGGCGATCGATCGTTTCGGTACAGGGACGCATGGTGTAAGGACCCTGGCGGGATCTCTAACCATCCATACCGAGCTTGAGGAGACCATTGCCGCGTTCAAAGGCGCGGAAGCTGCTGTGACGTTTTCTTCCGGTTATGTCACCAATCTGACAGTTATTTCTACGTTGCTGGGCCGGGGTGATTATGTCATCTCAGATAAGTTAAACCACGCCAGTATCGTTGATGGCTGCCTGATGTCTGGAGCGAAGTTTTTGCGCTTCAAGCATAACGACATGCAGGCTTTGGAGCAGCGTCTGAAGCAGGTCTCCAGGGATGCCACCACACTGGTCGTCGCCGACTCGGTATTCAGTATGGATGGCGACGTGATCGATTTCCCTAAATTGGTCGAGCTGTGCAAAAAGTACGGCGCCTGGATCATGATCGATGAAGCCCATTCGGTAGGCGTGCTTGGAAAAACCGGCAGAGGCGTTGAAGAGCATTTCGGTATGGAGGGAGTGATCGATTTCAAGATGGGGACGCTCAGCAAAACCATACCTTCAGTAGGCGGTTACATTGCGGGTAAGAAAGAGCTGATTGAATACCTGCGCCATACAAGCCGTGCGTATATTTTTTCAGCCGCTATTCCCCCCGCACAGGCTGCGGCTGCCAAAGCAGCATTTGATGTCATTTTAGACGAGCCGTGGAGAGTCGCGAAGCTCAACGCCAATTCCAGGCAGTTCATCGAGGGTCTTAAATCACGCGGTTTCGATACCCTGTGCACGACCACGGCTATCGTGCCGGTGATTTGTGGAGATGACGAGACGGCCTTTATGATGACCCGGCACGCTCAACATCGGGATATATTTGTATTGCCGGTTGTATCCCCGGCGGTGCCTCCAGGCCTTGCCAGGCTGCGTGCGACCGTCACTGCCGCCCACGAGCCAGGCGAGATCGAGCATGCGATGAACGTGATCGAGATGGCGGGGAAAGAAATCGGCGTGCTGTAATCCATTCAGGGTGTGAAGATCGCACCCTGAATTTTTAGATAACCAGCATGGCATCTGTCGTCCTTAAACCGGGCAGGGATAAATCGGTTATCCGGCGCCATCCATGGATTTTTTCCGGTGCACTGGCTGAAGTGCGCGGCGCTCCCGCAGATGGCGAGACGGTTGAGGTGCTCTCCAGCCAGGGGGAATACCTGGCAAAGGGGGCTTACAGCTCGGCGTCTCAGATCCGGGTGCGCATATGGAGCTGGGACCCTGACGAGGAAATCGGCCCGGATTTCTTCCGCGAGCGGATAAAAAAATCAATCCGGCGAAGAGTGGGATGCGTTGACCCAGCCCAGAC
>DATEDC010000122.1:0-3547 GCA_035286585.1 Anaerolineales bacterium | reverse complement strand
CGCTGGAAAATTACTATGCGCAATTTAACCTGACACCGCGCCTGGCAGGAAGGGCTTCTCGGGCTGCCGTGCCGGTGTACCTGGGCGGAGAGCAGATCGGGCAGATGACCAGCCACGCGTTCTCGCCCCTGCTGAAAAAGTACCTTGGCATCGCTTCGATCAAAAGCCAGCACGCTCGCTACGGCGCCAGGGTAAGCGTGGAAGTGACCGTTGAATACACCCGCCAAAAAGCCCAGGCGACCCTGGTGGCGCTGCCTTTCTACAACCCGTCCAGAAAGCGAGCCTAGAAATGTATGCTGCGAGCCATAAAAAATTCGATGTTATCGTGATCGGCGGTGGGCACAATGGGCTGGTCAACGCCGCTTACCTGGCCAAGGCCGGAAAAAAAGTCTTATTGCTCGAGAAACGCCATGTGTTAGGCGGCGCCAGCGTGACCGAGGAGATCTTCCCCGGATTCAAGTTTACGGTGTTCTCCTACGTGGTCAGCTTGTTCAGGCCGGAGATCATCCGCGACTTGAACCTGACCCAGCATGGATTGATGATCCTGCCGCTCGAGAGTACCCTGACCCCCCTGCCAGATGGGCGCTACCTTTACCGCGGGCCAGATCATTTTGAGAACTACCGAAATATAGCCATGTTCTCCCGGCGTGATGCCGACGCTTACGAGGACTACAGCCGCGAAATGTACTTCATGGCCAAGGCGGTCAAGTACATCTTAGGCGTCATCCCTCCGCATCCCACCAGCCTGCACCCTAAAGAGCTGCGTGGCCTGTTGCGGATGGCGCAGCACTTCCTGGGCTTACCTGCTGAGCAGTTCAACATCCTGGTGCGCCTGATGACCATGTCATCCGCCGATTTTCTCCTCCGCTGGTTCGAATCGGAGCCGCTGCTGGGCACGCTCTCGGCCAGCGGCATCATCGGCACCTTCCTGGGACCGCGCTCGCCGGGCACGGCATACGTGCTGCTGCACCACTATATGGGGGAGATCGACGGCGCTTTCCGCGCCTGGGGCTTCGCCAAAGGCGGCACGGGCGGTATTGCAGAAGCCATCGCCAGCGCAGCCCGCAGCCTGGGCGTCCACATCCGCAGCTCAACGCAGGTGAGCCAGGTGATCGTTAAGGATGGTAAAGCCGCTGGCGTGGCGTTGGCGGATGGAGAGGAGATCTATGCCAGGGTGGTGGTCTCCAGCCTGGACCCGTATCACACCTTCCTGAAGCTGGTCGACCCAAACCAACTGCCCCCGGAGGTGGTCGCCGATGTGGAGCGGTATATCTTCCGCGGCTCTTCAGGCAAGGTCAACCTGGCGCTGGACGCCGCGCCGGAACTGGCCTGCCTCTCCGGCCCGGGCGCCCACCTGCGCGGGGCGATCTCGATCAGCCCGAGCATTGACTATATCGAAAAAGCGTATGACGACGCCAAGTACGGCGATTTCTCTCGCCGGCCATACATCGATATGATCATCCCCTCCATGATCGACCCGGATATGGCGCCCCCCGGCAAGCACGTCATGTCTTGCTTCGTGCAGTACGCCCCGTATCATCTCAGCCAGGGGAGCTGGGATGAAAAACGAGAAGCTTTCGGAGATGCGGTGGTGGATACGCTGGCGGAATATATCCCCAATCTGAAAGATATCATCCTGCACCGCCAGGTGCTCACCCCGCTGGACATCGAGCGCACCACGGGCCTTTCCCAGGGCAACATCTTCCAGGGCGAGCTCAGCCTGTCGCAGTTGTTCTTCCTGCGCCCGGCAGCCGGGCTGGCGCAGTATCGCACGCCGCTGCGCAATTACTACCAGTGCGGCTCAGCCACCCATCCAGGCGGCGGCATCACCGGCGCGCCCGGCCGGCTGGCAGCGCTGGAGATCCTCAAAGACTGGTAGTGTTAGACGAGTGGAGTACCGAAATGCCAAATGAATTTGATGCGATTATTATCGGCGGCGGGCACAACGGGTTGGTATGCGCGGCTTTCCTGGCGAGAGCCAGCAGGCGCGTGCTGGTGCTGGAGCGACGCCCGGTGCTGGGAGGCGCGGCGGCAGGCGAGGAGGTTTTTCCGGGTTTCAAGGTCGACACTGGCGCCTCGGACGCAGGTTTGTTCAACCCCCGCATTGTCAAAGACCTGAACCTGGAGAATTACGGCCTGCGCTGGCTGGAAAGTCCAGCCGTGCTCTTCGCCCCCCAGTTGGAAGCGCCCGGTCTGACCCTGTGGCGCGACCCTGAACGCACCCGGGGGGAGATTTCTCGTCTCTCGGAAAAAGACGCGGCCAGGTATCCTGGGTTTATCCGCCAGGTATCCCGCTTTGCAGATATCTTGTCAGGCATGTTGACTCTCACGCCGCCCTCCCTGCCCCAATGGGAGCTCAAAGAGCTGCTGCCCTGGGCGCGGGCTGCCCTGATGCTGAAATCCCTGGGCGAACGGGAGATGATGGAATTTATCCGCCTGCTGCCGATGCCGGTCGCTGACTACCTGGACGAGTGGTTCGAAAGCCCGAGGCTGAAGGCCGCCCTGGCAGCTGGGGGCGTGACCGGTAATTTCCTCGGACCCCGCGCCTCCGGCTCGGCGCTGATGCTGCTTTACCAGGCTGCCCACTCCGGGGGGGCTGGTTTCCGCGCCAGCCGCTTCGTGCAGGGCGGCATGGGAGCCTTAATTGAAGCGCTGGCCTCCGCGGCGCGCCGGCACGGCGCAGAGATGCGCACCGGAAGCCAGGTGGCTCGCATCCTCCTGGAGGATGGAGGCGCCGTGGGGGTCGAGCTGACCTCCGGCGAGCAGTTGCGGGCGAGCGCCATCGCCTCCAACGCCAATCCCGTCCACACTTTGTTTGGGTTGGTGGGCGCCGCCAACCTGGAGGTGCGCGTCGTGCGCGAGGTCAAAAACATCCGCCTGCGCGCCACGCTGGCGCGGGTCAACCTGGCGCTCGATGGCCTGCCCGAGTTCACAGGCGCCGGTCATAACGGCAGCCATGAACGCCTGGGCGGGCACATCCTGATCGCTCCCGACCCGGACTACATCGAGAGGGCTTACGACCAGGCAAAATACGGCGAGTTTTCAACTCAACCGCTGCTGGATCTCACCATTCCGACGATTAACGACCCCTACCTGGCGCCGCCCGGAGCGAACCTGATGTGCATCAACGCTTACTACGCCCCGTACAAGTTGAATGACGGCGGCTGGGAGGGCAATAAAGATAAACTGTTGGAGACGGTGGTCGCCGCGCTGGCGCAATACGCCCCCGATTTGCCCGCCAAAATCACCCACATCCAGGTGATCACGCCCCTGGAGTTGGATGCAGAGTACGGGCTGACCGGCGGCGACATCTACCACGGGCAGATGGGCCTGGACCAGCTCCTGATGATGCGCCCCATCCCCGGCTACGGGCGCTACCGCATGCCGGTGGAGAATTTACATTTATGCGGAGCAGGGGCGCACCCCGGTGGAGGCGTGACTGGCATGCCGGGATATAACGCAGCCAGAGAGATCTTGAAAGCAGGGGTGACAAGCTGAAAAACTGGGTATATGAGTGGGCTATTTATACGGGCAATTTATCAGCATC
>DATEDC010000121.1:0-2218 GCA_035286585.1 Anaerolineales bacterium | reverse complement strand
AGGCAGCGGGCAGGAAATCTGGACTGTCCGACCAGGAGGCAGGTTAAAGTAGTTATCGCTAAAGACAACATCGGCACCCGTCAGAGATACCTCCACCAGGAGCGCCAGAGAGCGCGAAGTCAGTTCAACGATCAATTGGCCCCTCTCACCGCGCAGGTCCAGGGTCACCGCCGGGTCGGCTAGGGATAAGTGCTTGATCGGGGCGAAGCCCGACGTTTGCCGGGTTACAAACTGGTTCCCCTGGTATAGTTCGGCTATGAAAACCAGCGTGCGGATGTTGTCATCCGAGATGCGATCGGAAAAATCAAGGTCGCACACTTGGGTCGCAGCTTGTGGGGCTGCCATAACCGGCGCCTGTCCCGACGTCAGGACCTCGCCGGCGAGCGTCTCAAGCGACCAGCGCACGGTTCCCTCCCAGGGCTCGAGCAGGTCATTGGAAACATAAACTCCCTGTTTGGGCGGCTTGTCTTCGATGGAAAGCATCAGCGGCGCATAGAAGCGGCGTGCGGCGTAGTGCAGCGCCTTCCAACGCCCGAAGTAGTCCAGGCTGGACCAGGAAGCCACCGGCCAGCAGTCGTTGAGTTGCCAGTATAGGATCCCGGCGACACGATCAGGATGGCGACGCCAGTGTTCCACACCGTAACGGATGCCCTCCGCCTGGAGCGCCATGCTCAAGTAGACCAGCGAGACAAAATCCTTGGGTAGCCGGAACGTGTCGAGCATTTGTCCGACCATCAGGGAGTTTCCACTGGCATTTTTCTGGTGTATCTCCATGATGTAGGAGGTCATGTTCCAATCAGGTTCTGCGGCGTAGGTGCGGATGGTCTCCAAAGGAGGCAAGGCTTGAAAACCGAACTCACTCATAAAGCGCGGGTATTGGTTACGGTATGCAGTGAAAGGCTTGCGCCCATGCCAAACCTCCCAATAATGCGCGTCGCCCTGTTGCTGACCATTAGGATTCTCGAAAGGCGTATCCGAGGACGGTGAGCTGGGCCAATAGGCATGGTCAGGGTCTTCGGCCTTACACCACTCCGGTAGCGTATGGTGGAAAAAACGATCATAAGCGGCCTTCAAGTCCTGTAGTTCAGGCTTGTTCCAATTCCACTCCGCCCAACCCTGTTCCATCTCATTGTTACCACACCACAAGGCCAGACAAGCTCGATGTCGCAGGCGTCGAACGTTTTCAACCACTTCGACCTGCACATTTTCGACAAAACCAGGCTCATCCAGCGGGTAAATACTGCAAGAAAAAATAAAATCCTGCCAGACCAGAATTCCATAGCGGTCACACAAATCATAAAAGCGCTCATCTTCGTAAAAGCCACCGCCCCAGACGCGCAGCATATTCTGATGCGTCTCAACCGCTGAGCGAATGAGACCTTCCAGATAATCGCCCGTGATCCGGGTGGGGAAAGAATCTGCCGGGATCCAGTTGGAGCCTTTGGCGAAAATGGGCAACCCGTTGACAACGAAAGTGAAGGAACGGCCCCATTCGTCCGGCTGTTGGCGCAGTTCGAGGGTGCGCAGGCCCAGTTGGTATTCGCGCTGGTCCAACAGGCGGTTCGATTGATGCAGTTCGACGCTGGCCCGATAGAGCGGCTGCGCGCCATAGCCATTCGGCCACCAAATTTGCGGATTGGGTATATCCACCCGCAGTGTGCTCTCGTTACCTGGGGCGAATGCGGCGCGGGTTTCAAAAACCAGCCCATCCGGCGCGACAAGGCGCATGACTACCAAGCGAGGTGCTTCATCCCAACTTTGAACGGCGACCCGCGCCGCGACTGTGACCTGGCCTCCGGCGTGCTGCTGGCTGATGCGGACTTCCGCGATGCGCGCGCCCTCATAGCCTTCCAGCTGAATATCCTTCCAGACGCCGATGGGAGGCAACTGCGGGCCCCAATCCCAGCCAAAATGGCAGGGCGCTTTGCGTAAATATGGCCCGCCCGGAATGGCCTGCGCAACGCCCGGCATGGGGCGGAGGGCCTGTTGCGCGGCAGCAAAGCGCACGGGAGAGTCAAAAACGAGGCGCAGGTCATTTTCGCCTGCCTTGAGTAGCGGCTTCACGTCCCAGCGATACTGCCGGAACATATTTGCGGCGCGGCCCAACTCGCGACCATTCAGGTTGACCGTCGCCAGCGTATCCAGCCCGTCGCAGACCAGCCAGATATGTGACTGGTGTAAAAGTTCAGGCGCGGCCGTAAACGGATGGCGATATTCC
>DATEDC010000120.1:0-27290 GCA_035286585.1 Anaerolineales bacterium | reverse complement strand
AAACGGCCGGTATTCCCCATACCCCTTCAGCGCACTATATTTCGTGATCGCCGCCGTCAACGTCGTCTTCCCATGATCGATGTGCCCCATCGTCCCTACGTTCATGTGCGGCTTCGTCCGCTCAAATTTCTGCTTGGCCATAATATCTCCTAAATCATTGTAGTCAGTATTGATTGAACTGTGGAATGATTATCCGCCAATGATTTCCCGCGCCACATTTTCTGCAACGCGAGCATAATGATCGAATTCCATTGTGAACACGCCTCGACCCTGGGTCGCAGAGCGCAAATCGGTGGCATATCCGAACATCTCGGCCAGGGGGACCATCGCCTTAACGGCTTGCGAAAAACCAGGCCTGGCCTCCATACCTTGAATTTCGCCTCGCCGGGCGTTCAATTGTCCGATGATTTCACCCAGGAACTCCTCAGGCGCCACCACTTCGACTTTCATGATCGGCTCCTGCAAAACAGGCGCGCCTCTCTGAACGCCTTCTTTGAAGGCTAGCGAAGCAGCCATCTTAAACGCTATATCGCTGGAATCGACTTCGTGATAAGAGCCATCGTAGAGCATTACCTGAATATCGGTAACTGGGTAGCCGGCGATCACGCCGCCTTCGGCGGTCTCTCGAATTCCTTTTTCCACCGCGGAGATGTACTCGCGGGGGATAATGCCGCCGACGATCTTGTTCTCAAACTGGATGCCACTCCCAGGCACACCTGGCTGCAGATCCAGCACCACGTGACCGTACTGGCCGCGACCGCCGGTTTGTTTTACATAGCGATGTTCGGCTCGTTCTACCGAGCGGGTAATCGACTCGCGATACGCAACCTGAGGGCGGCCAACTCGAGCCTGAACCCGGAACTCGCGCAGCATACGATCCACCAAAACTTCCAGGTGCAATTCGCCCATGCCAGAGATAATCGTTTGTCCCGTCTCCTCATCCAAACGGACACGAAAGGTTGGGTCTTCCTCGGACAGCTTGCGCAGCGCCTCACTCATCTTGTCCTGGTCAGCGGTCGTCTTCGGCTCGATCGCCACGGATATGACTGGCTCCGGAAATGCGATGTTTTCCAACAAGATTGTGTTGGCTGCGTCGCACAGCGTATCCCCGGTGAAAGAATTTTTCAAACCGAGCACAGCGCCAATATCACCCGCCCTCACTTCGCTGATATCCTCGCGCCGATCGGCGTACATGCGCAGCAGACGACCGATGCGCTCCCGCTGCTCTTTGGTCGAGTTGTAAACCATCGAGCCCTGGCTGAGCGTACCCGAGTACACCCGAATGTAAGCCAGGCGACCTACGTACGGATCGGTTACAATTTTGAAGACCAGGGCGCTGAGAGGCGCATCATCCTTTGCCGGGCGCTCGATTTCCATACCGGTATGTGGATGTTGTCCGACCACCGGTGGAATGTCTTCCGGGGAAGGTAGATAATCGACAACCGCATCCAACAAAAGCTGAACGCCTTTATTCCGCAGGGAGCTTCCGCAGTAGACAGGCGTTGCAATTCCGCTCAAAACGGCTTTGCGCAGCGCGGCTTTCAGCTCTTCAACGCTGATCTCATCTCCTTCCAGGAATTTCAGAGTCAGCTCGTCATCGGTTTCGGCTATCTGCTCGATCATCCGCTCGCGCATCTCCGCCGCTTCGTGGCGCATATCTACAGGGATTTCAACCTCGCGAGGCTCGCGACCCAGGTCATCTTCCCAGAGGATTGCCCGTTGGTGGACCAGGTCCACAACGCCTCTAAAGTTAGCTTCGACGCCGATCGGCATCTGCACAGCCACCGGGTTACCGCTTAACCGCTGCTGAATGGTTTCAATGGTTCGCTCGTACGAAGCGCCAACGCGGTCCATTTTATTCACAAAGCATATTCGCGGAACAAGGTACCGGTCCGCCTGGCGCCAGACTGTCTCGCTTTGCGGCTCCACGCCTTGAACGGCATCGAAAATGACGATGCCTCCGTCCAGGACCCGCAGGGAGCGCTGGACCTCCGCCGTGAAATCGATATGTCCCGGCGTGTCGATAATATTGATCTGGTAGCCCTTCCACTCCGCCGAAACTGCCGCTGACACGATGGTAATACCCCGCTCGCGCTCCTGCTCCATCCAGTCAGTAACCGTGGTGCCATCATCCACCGAACCGATACGATGCGTTTTTCCGGTGTAGAAAAGGATACGCTCGGTGGTGGTGGTCTTGCCCGCATCGATATGGGCGATGATCCCTATATTTCGATATTTTTCGAGCGGATACTGACGAGCCATGCTAGAGCCTGATTGCCTGATGATTAAAAAAATAGTTAAATACGTCTAGAGGCGATAATGGGAGAAGGCGCGGTTGGCTTCAGCCATCTTATGCGATTCTTCACGTTTGCGAATGGCCGCTCCAGTGTTATTCGCCGCATCGATCAGCTCAGCCGCCAGTTTTTCTGAGAAGGATTTTCCGGCCCGGCTTTTGGAAGCCGCCAAAATCCAGCGGGTTGCCAGGGCAAACCGCCGGTATTGGGGCACCTCCATCGGTACCTGGTACGTAGCGCCGCCAACCCGGCGAGGTTTAACTTCCATAACAGGCGATACGTTTTTTAGCGCCTGCTCGAAAACCTCCATGGGATGGCGCTTGGTGCGTTCCTGAATCATGTCCAGGGCATCATATACCAGCCGGGCTGCCACACTTTTCTTCCCATTGCGCATCACGCGATTAATAAAGGATTGCACCTCGATACTGTTGTAGCGCACATCGGGTGGGATCTCAAATTTTTCTGGTCTGTTGCGTCGCGGCATCCAACTACTCCTATCTATCGCTAAGAATCGCCGGTTTAGTCATAACTTTCAAGACCATGCCGGCGATTCGTCTCCTTGTCGTCCTCTTTTTAAGCTTTTGGCCTCTTAGAACCATATTTAGAGCGGCCCTGACGGCGGTCGGAGACGCCGCCGGTATCCAGTGTGCCGCGGACAATATGGTAGCGAACGCCCGGAAGATCCTTGACACGCCCACCGCGTACCAGCACAACCGAGTGCTCCTGGAGAGTATGGCCTTCGCCAGGAATATACGCGGTCACCTCAATGCCGTTCGTCAGGCGCACGCGTGCAATCTTGCGTAAGGCGGAATTCGGCTTCTTAGGCGTCATGGTGCGCACAACCGTGCAGACACCCCGTTTCTGAGGCGCGCCTTGAGCCTGCCGGACACGGCGCTGCTTCATCGAGTTCAATGTGTACAGCAATGCCGGGGCCTTGCTTTTTATGCGTTTAGATTTTCGGCCCTTGCGGACCAGTTGATTAATCGTTGGCACACAAGCCTCCAGAATAATACAACGGATGTAAAAGCCATATTCATTAAGGGAGGCCATCGACGTGCATGATGGCCTCTCCATTTGTCATCAGTGTCAATCAAGTTTCGGCGGGGGTACTTGCCGCCAAATATATTTAAGGGTCAACGAACCGCGATTGTAACATGCGTAACAGGTATCGTCAAGACTGGTTTCAGGCGAATTTTTAAAATTCTTCGCCCAAACCCAGTAAACCGGTGGCCAACCTGGGCGGTCTGGCACGCTCTTCTTCCTTGCCAAACTTGATCAGCTCTCCCGAATCGGTAACAGCTTCCACTGCCAGACCCAGGCTTTGCAGCTCCTTTACCAAAACCCGGAAAGAGGCCGGGATGCTGGGCTCTTCAATTGGCTCGCCTTTAACGATCGATTCGTACGCTTTCACCCGCCCTTGAACATCATCCGATTTTACGGTCAGCATCTCTTGTAGCGTATAGGCAGCGCCGTAGGCTTCCAGCGCCCAGACTTCCATCTCGCCAAAACGCTGACCGCCAAATTGGGCTTTACCGCCTAACGGCTGTTGCGAAACCAGGCTATATGGACCCGTAGAACGCGCATGCACCTTATCCTCAACCAGGTGATGCAGCTTGAGCATCGTCATCACGCCCACGGTCACAGGTTGATCGTAGGCTTCACCGGTTTTGCCATCTCGTAAAATCTGCTTGCCAAGAATAGGTGTGGGTTTACCCCGGCTCATGGCGACTTCTTCAGCCTTCCCTTGAAGTTCTTCATCTGTTAAAGCTGTCACATCTTCACCCAGATGCTGCATCCATAAACGCAGGCAGGCGTTGATGGCTTCTTTATCTTGTGTTTGGCGATCAAATCTGCCATCGACGGCGTCATGAGTGCCGAAATACAGGATCCGCTCCGGGTCATAGCCGTGGTCGCGCAGCCATTCGCGCAGCACCGAACGGCGAGCATAATGCGGATCAGAAGAGAACTGGAGGACATCGTAGCTGCGCTCGCCAAGCCAGAATTCCAGGTAAAGTCGGCGGATTTCATCGTCATCCTCAAAGGCTTCCGGATCATACTCCTGCTCCGCTAACCATTCCCAGGCTTTCTCGCCAGTTTCCTGCCAGGCTTTCTCAATCATCCAGGCTCTTGCCAGTTCCGCTTCGATTTCTTCTTCCCCGGCGCCGTCAAAGACAGGAGAAATGGCGCGAAAACCCAGGCGGCTGGATGCCCAACCAAGGTGAGTTTCCAAAACCTGACCGATGTTCATGCGCCCGGGCACGCCCAGAGGGTTCAAGATAATATCCACGAGCGTGCCGTCATCCAGAAACGGCATATCTTCGACAGGCACCACCTTGGAAACCACGCCCTTGTTACCATGGCGCCCTGCCATTTTATCTCCAGCGGTGATCTTGCGTCTCTGGGCGACCGAGACTCTCACCATTGTGTCCACACCCGCCGACAAGTCAGCATTTTCTTCACGCGTGAAAACCTTCACTTCCACAACCTTACCACGCTCACCGTGCGGCATGCGCAGAGAGGTGTCTTTTACGTCACGAGATTTCTCGCCAAAGATTGCACGCAGCAAGCGCTCTTCGGGGGTGAGCTCTTTCTCGCCTTTGGGCGAAATTTTGCCTACCAGAATATCGTTAGGTCCTACTTCTGCGCCGATGCGGATAATGCCGTGCTCATCCAGATCCTTGATAGCGTCTTCACCGACATTGGGGATATCGCGGGTGATCTCCTCGGGTCCTAAACGCGTGTCCCGGGATTCGACTTCGTATTTCTCGATATGTACAGAAGTAAAAACATCGTCCTGAACCAGGCGCTCAGAGATCAGGATGGCGTCTTCAAAGTTCCCGCCCTCCCAGGAGATAAACGCCACAATCACGTTTTGCCCCAAAGCCAGCTCACCGCTCTCCGTCGAGGAAGAGTCAGCGATCACGTCATTGCACTTAATAATCTGGCCCTTGACCACCGCTGGGCGTTGATCGATACAGGTGCTCTGGTTGGAGCGATGGTATTTCCGTAAATTGTAGGTGTGCAGCTTTCCTTCGCTGGAGCGAATTACGATCGACCGCCCGGTCACCGAAATGACTTCGCCATCCTCCTCGGCAATGACTACCTGCCCGGAGTCGCGCGCGGCATCGTATTCCATCCCTGTTGAAACCTGAGGGACGTCTGGCCTGAGCAACGGCACCGCCTGAGCTTGCATGTTCGAGCCCATCAATGCCCGGTTGGCGTCATCGTGCTCCAGGAAGGGGATCAAAGCCGCGCTGATGCCAACAATCTGGTGCGGCGCCACGTCCATGTAATCGATGCTTTCCGGGGTCGAAAATATAAAGGTCGAGTGATACCGGGAGGATACCCGCGAGCGGACGAATTCGACCTGCTCGGTGAGCGGTGTATTTGCCTGGGCGATTACAAACCGGTCTTCTACATCCGCTGAGAGATACTCCACATCATTGGAGACATATGGCACGATCAGCACTTCCGGAAGATCCAATTTGCTGATCTTTGCAGCGAGTTTCTCTGTGATGCGCTCTCCCTTTTTAGCAATGATTTTCCCGGTCTTGGGATTGAACAGGTCTTCTCGAAAAGCTCTGCCAACCAGCTTGGGATCTGTGGGGCTCATACTTTTGCGCACCCGGCGGTACGGGGTTTCAATAAAACCGTATTCGTTTACTTTCGCAAAGGAAGCCAGACGACCGATCAAGCCAATGTTTGGGCCCTCCGGTGTTTCGATGGGGCAAATACGACCATAGTGCGAGTGGTGCACATCCCGTACGTCAAAGCCGGCCCGCTCTCGCCGCAAGCCACCGGGGCCCAGAGCTGAGAGGGTGCGTTTATGTCGCAGCTCAGCCAGGGGATTGGTCTGATCCATGAATTGCGACAACTGGCTGGAGCCAAAGAACTCGCGCAACGCCGCAACCACCGGGCGGATGTTGATCAATGTGATTGGGGATATTTGATCCTGGTCGCGGATGGACATCCTTTCCTTGATGACCCGCTCCATTCTGCGCAAACCGATGCGCAGCTTGTTTTGGATCAGCTCGCCAACGGTTTTCGCCCGGCGGTTACCCAGGTGGTCGATATCGTCTGCCGATTGGACGCCGTTGTTGATCAAAATCATCCGCCTGACCAGGCGCAGGATATCCCATTTGGTCACCGTGCGGTGGGTGATAGGGACCAACTCATGTAGCTCCAATTTTTGGTTGAGTTTATAACGTCCAACTCTTTCCAAATCGTAATGGCGTTGGTCGAACAGTTGCTCTTCCAAAAAATCTTTGGCGTTCTCGAGTGTTGCGGGATCACCGGGGCGCATGCGCTTGAAGAACTCCAGCAAGGCTGCCTGGGCGATGGTTAGATCATCGCTCAATTCCCATTCTGGCTCTTGGGAGAAGGTGGAGGCGATGAACATGCGATCCGGGTTGTTATCCACATCTCCGAATATTCTCAACAGGTCTTCGTCTGTGCCGTCACCAAGCGGGTTATCCGAAAGGCCGTCTTTCACTGCGGCCAGGGCGCGCAGGAAAATCGTGATAGGCACGGTGCGTTTGCGGTTGAAACGCAATGTCAGGTAGTCCGATTTGCGGGTCTCAAACTCCATCCATGCACCCCGGTCGGGGATCAGCTTGGCCATGGCGAGAGGCCGCCCGGTGGATCGATCGATTGGCGCTTCGAAGTATACGCCAGGAGATCGGATGAGCTGCGAGACCACTACCCGCTCGGTGCCGTTGATAATAAAGGTGCCTTTCTCGGTCATTTCGGGAAAATCGCCCAGAAAGATATCCTGTTTGATCGGCTCGGGGACATCCGGACCTTCCAGCAAGACCGAAACGTACAACGGTGAAGCGTAAGTCAGGTCCCTCTCTACGCACTCCTCAATCGTATGCTTGGGTTCTCCAAACCAGTAGGTTAATCCAAACTCTTTCGATTCAACCGTATTTCCTGGGAAATGCAGTTTCATTCCCTTGTTGTATGATTCGATGGGTGACAGCTCATTAAATAGATCTACCAGGCCCTCTTTCTTCAGCCGTTTAAAGGACTCAATCTGCACCTCGATCAGGTCTGGCAGATCGAGCTGAACATTGATGCGGGCATAACTTTTGCTGGGCAAATCGTTTGCCATTTATTCTCTCCTGGTTTACCACCTTGGGCTAAACGTGACAAAAGCGTAAAACGAGGAGCGTGAGGGCTTTGCATCCCTTACGTTGCACATACGTTTTACGCCATTCGGTTACTTTACAACTCAGAAACCACCTGCTACCCAATAGACAAAAGTAAATTATAACCTAAAATTTAGCTCAAAGTCAATATATTTGACCTAAAATTTTATTAACATTTGATAAGTTCCATCCCTACCGAAAAAGCACCACCGGTATGACTTTCTCCGATTCTTCTCGCCCCTTTGTCTGTTAGAATTTGATCATGGAAAACAATCTCCCCAAAAAGACTTACAAATCAGGCTTCGTCGCCGTTTTGGGAAAGCCGAATGTAGGCAAATCTACGCTAATTAATAGCCTCCTGGGTCAGAAGATCGCCGCCGTCTCTTCCCGGCCTCAGACCACTCGCAAGCGGCAAATAGGGATACTGACCAGAGATGACGCCCAGGTCATATTTGTGGACACCCCCGGTCTGCACCAGCCCAGGAACAAACTTGGCGAAAACATGAACAAAGAGGCCAGTACGGTGATGGAGGACTGCGACTTGATTGTTTGGATCGTGGACGCCAGCCAACCGCCAGATGAAGAAGATCTGCTGCTGGCGGGGCTGATCAAAAATCTGAAGCGAAAGATTCCGACGCTTCTTGCTCTGAACAAGATAGACCTTGTTGACGCCGAAGAATACGAGGGCAGCACAGAAAAATACTCCAAAGTGCTCCCGGTAGGCGAAACGATCCGCATCTCGGCTAAATATGGGGCAAACCTGGACACACTCATGGATATGATCGTCGCCAGGTTGCCTGAAGGTGAGCTGTACTTTCCAAGCGAGCAGATCACTGACCTTCGTGAACGCGAGATCGCAGCCGACCTGATTCGCGAAGCAGCCTTAACTCTGCTGCGGGATGAAGTTCCCCATGGGATTGCCACCCGTATCGATCAATATCAAGAACGCGGTGAGCAGGGCGCTTATATCGAAGCGACGGTGTTCGTAGAGCGAGAATCACACAAAGGAATTGTGATTGGTCAGGGCGGGAGCATGCTGAAACAAATCGGGGGCATGGCTCGCAAGGAGATCGAGGCGATGAGCGGGCGCAGGGTGTATTTGCGCTTGCGCGTAAAAGTCAGAAAAAACTGGCGGAACGACGAAAAAGTGCTGCGCTGGCTGGGATTTTGAACCTGGCGTAACTTTTTCATCCACACCGCCGAGGTGAAACTCTCTTGTCTCAATATCTGTTGTGGCTATTCATTGTATTCGCTTTGGGCAACTGGCTTTCGGTCAGCAAAAGTTTGAAACGCCTGGAGTATCTTACCAAGCCGGCCGCGATTCTCACCCTCCTCGCCTGGTTGTGGAGCGTAAGCAGTTTTGAGGGTCGCCTCGCCTGGTTTGCAGCCGGTCTGGTGTTCTCTCTGGCTGGAGATATTTTCCTGTTATTGCCGAAGGAGCGTTTCATTGCCGCCTGGCTGGCTTTCCTGTCAGCCCACATTTGTTATGTGATTGGTTTCAATCCAACCATTCCTCCAATAAATCTCGCAAGCCTCTTGCTGACGGTCGCCGTCGGCCTGGTCGCTCTGCGGCTGATCCGGGTAATATTCGCCGGGCTTCAATCGTCTGGCGACTCCAGCCTGCAAATACCCGTCTCCATCTATAGCTTTGTCATTTCCGTAATGCTGCTCTCTGCGCTTATTACGCTGGTGCGAGCCGACTGGCTCGAAGGACCCGCTCTGATGGTCAGCGCCGGGGCGCTTTTGTTTTTCCTTTCGGACGCCGTTCTGGCTTTGAACCGCTTCACTGCCCCAATCCGACGCAGCAGACTCATCATCATGAGCACATATCATATCGGGCAGGCGCTGATCATCGCCGGTTCCTACCTGCATTACACATATCAGGCGATTCCATTACTCTAAAGGGTAGCTTTGGGTTCCAAAGCGAGTCAAGAGAACAGCGCCAAGCCCTACCAGGCCTACCAGGGCGGAGATCACCCAGCCAACACAAGGAATGAATGCATCCAGGCTGTTCAGAACCAGGATGAGAGTAAATGTGCCCACCCCAGAATAAACTGCACTGACCCATTCCTGGTTGGCAAGTTTCGCCAGTCGTTTCCCAACCTCCATTCCCAGGGAAACCAACCCAAGCATCCAGGCAAGCGCGACCACCATAGCCAGCACCGGCACTGCTGGAATCAAGACGATGGTAACCAGGAAAATCAGCGTGACCAGGGGCAGGACGGCCAGGCTGAGCAATCCCAGGCCGCCAGCCACCAGGGGTTGTTCCACCGCGGCAGCAGAGACTCGCTCTGTGTGAGCAGGCAAGAAAAGAACCGTCAGGACCGCCAGGGCAGCCCAGAGGAAAATTTTAAACGTAAACCAGATAAAACTTAAGAGCGGCGAGGTACCGAAATCGATGCGCGGGAAGCGCACGCCTCCCGGGAACCTGAAAACAAATGGACCACGGCTCGTATCCGTGATCTCGCCTTTCACCTGCGCGCCGGCAGCCTGCTCGACGTGGGCGCCGATTGTCGTCAGATCGCCTTCGACAACCGCGGTGTCATCCAATGTGATCAAGCCTCCCAAACCAATCACGTTTCCCTCGACCAGTCCGGCTGCCTGGATAGTCCCCCCAAACAAGATGACATCGCCCGTCACGATTGATCCGTCCTCCAGCGTCGCAATTCCCCCCACCACGATCAGGCTCCCATCCAGGGTTTCACCGCTCTCGAGTCTGAAAGTACCCCCAAACACCACCTCGTCATCCAGTGTGCCCGCCGCCATGGCTGCCTGGGGCCAGGTCAGGGGGATCAAGAGCATCAACCATAACAGGGCTCTATACTTCATTCTCATTGTGCAACCCTCCGTGGTGCAGTGAGCCGTTGGAAAGCCACGAGCCAGAGCGCGCTCAAAGAACACATCGCCACCAGGATGGCAATCCAGAGCGTTATCGGTATGGCGCCGAGTAGCGTACCAGTAATGGTCAAGGCTGCCTTGCCCAGACTGCCAAAGTAAGAAAATACACCGAAAATCTGATACCCCCAGGCGAGCAGTACAGGCATAGGCAATCGCAGGGACGGTAGGACCATCAACACAGTCAATAAAAGGAGGAACGTCGCTCCTCCAATACAGACCTGCATAACCCAGTATGTTTGCAGACGTTGGCGCCGGATTCGATCCGCCGCAAGTCGGCTTTCCCAACGAGCGGTGAAGCCCGGGGTGGGGGATAGCTCCGGGGCAGCACGCAATCGGCTTTCTACGCCTTGCAAGGCTTGAGCGAGCTGCTGGCAAGATTCACACTCCTTCAAGTGTTCTTGCAGAGCTTGCTGATCCCCGGCAGTAAGATCTCCAGGCATAAAAATCCAGGATTCAAAAGGCTGGTGATTGTTCGCCATGATATTCCCTCTCTTTTGGGACAATCTGGGATTGACTTTTGATCCATTCATCTGCCATGCTCCGCCGGGCACGGTGCAGGCGACTTTTTACTGCGCTCAAGGTTAATGAGAGCGCCTTGCCAATTTCCTCGTAAGAAAAGTCATACCAGTAATACATCACAACAGCTGCTCGGTCGGTTGGGTGCAATTCTGCGAGAAGCTCGCGCACGCGTTCCTGCTCGAAGGATTTCCACATCGCTGTCGCCGGTCCGGGTTGTTCGTCTGGAATTTCCAAAAAATCGTGCTCATCGATAGAAATTGTGTTCACCCGCCGCTTGCGAAGCTGGTCGATACAATAATGGGCTGCGATGGACAACAGCCAGGTTGGGAAAGGGCGACTGTTATCGTAGCGCTTGATCGACCGGTAAGCCCGGAAAAAAGTCTCCTGGGCTGCATCTTCCGCCTCATGCGGATCACCTAACATCCTGTAACACAAGTTAAAGACTGGTCGTTGGTAAGCCTCGACCAGGAACGCGAACGCTTCCACGTCGCCCTTTTGGACGCGTTCGAGCCAGACCGACTCGTTCTCCTGCACTGCATTGCTCCTCGATGCATACCGGCGGGTAAAGCCGGTACTTCCTGCATAGGTATACGCAGGGATGGGGAAATAGTTGCAATAACTACGCTCGCGGTTCGGCGGTTCGACCGGCTTCAGGCTTCGCGATATTCTGCAAGTTTCGCACCCGCCAGAAGTTCGATCACCGCGATAATCGCCGAGTTATCCAGTTCCGCCATGCCCATCTCCAACATGGCGTTAAAGAGTTGCGCATTGATCCCGGTAGCCGGCAAGGGTATGCCGTACTGGCGAGCGGTATCCAGTACGATACCTAAATCTTTCGCCTGCATGTAAGCTTTGAAACCCGGGGTGCGGTTCCCGACGAACAAGCGCGCTGGCTTTACATCCAACGTCCAGCATTGGGCAGCGCCTCCCTGGATCGCCTCGACCACCTTGCGAGGGTCTGCGCCCGATTTTTGGGCGAAAATGAGCAGCTCCGCCATTGCCACCATCTGCGCTGCAACCATAATCTGGTTGGCAGCTTTGGCAATTTGACCCGCACCCGCTTCGCCCACATGGGTGATCGTCTTGCCAATCGCTTGAAATACCGGCCTCACCCGCTCAAATGCCTGGGCTGGCCCACCAACCATGATCGCCAGTGTTCCCTGGCGAGCGCCAATATCCCCGCCGCTCACCGGCGCATCCAGGCAGGAAACGCCCCTCTCGGCCATTTCGGCGGCGATTTTTCGAGCCGTTGCTGGCTTAATCGTGGAATTATCCACGAAAATCAACCCGGCATGGGCGCCGGTAATGATCCCTCCCGCTCCCAGCGCGACCTGCTCCACATCCGGAGAATCAGGTAGATTGGTGAAAACGACATCCACCTGTGCTGCCACTTCCGCCGGCCTGCTGGCAGGTTTTGCGCCTTCCAAAACCAATTCCTCCACCGATCCTCGGCTGCGGTTATGAACGACCAATGGGTAGCCAGCCTTTAATATGTTGCGAGCGATGGATTTTCCCATCAATCCAAGACCAATGTAGCCAACTTTTAATTCTTCTCCCATATGAAAACCTCTATCACCTATGCTCCGCTCTAAGGATCAAATCTTTCCACCACAGATCCTGCCTGGGTATCTTTCACTCGCCAGCCTAACTTCTCTAATTTAGCGCGCAGGCGGTCTGCCGCAAGCCAATCTTGTTCATCTCGAGCTTTCTCCCTTTGCTGGACCATGTGGAGCACTTCAGGGGGTGGTCTCACCTCTACTTCTGCGCGATCCCGCTCAGCGTGATGCACCTTCAGGGCGTGCCGCCAGAGTTCCTCAGGCAAGCCAGAACTAGCCTGCGGAACTCTGAACGATCCCAGTCGGACGAGGGAGAATGATTCCCCGGAGCTAAAATGATGGATGTGACCCTGCCTGTTCAAGGCAACCTCATCCAGCCCAATCTCCTGCAGCTCGGTTGCTGAAAATGCGCCTTCGTGCGGCTGACCGGTATGAATCAGCGTCACGCCGCCTGACCCGACAACCTCGCATACACCGGTTCCCGGATCGATCAACAGCCCGGTCTTTTCATCGATCCCGATGATGGTCAAGTTGGGTGGCAATAACTCGATCAGGCGGCTGAACCGCTCCCGCCCCATGTAACAGCGGCTGGTATCCAGGGTTTCCCCGCCATCATTATTATTCCAATGGGGGATAAAGACCATTTGCAAACCGTAATGGCTCAACAGGTTCAAGCCCTGTTTCCAGTGCAACTCCTCGCCCACTTTGTAAATCTCATACACGGGAAGCGCAAAAGCGCTGATTGCCACCACGGCAGCGCTCGCCAGCACGAGGGCAGCCCCCAGGCGATGGCTCGCCATGATGGCACCCCATGCCAGGCTGTCCTTTAACTGCCTGACCGCGTACGTGGGACTGCCTGGTCCCATAAAGATCATGTCTGCACGGTAGATCGGTTCAATAATCACCGGATTCTCAGGGCTGAAATCTGTACCCCGCTTGCGGGCAGGGATGATGGTAATCTGGGGTTTGTAGTTTTGCAGTCTCTGAGCGATCAAATCTCCAATGCGCCCGATGACCTGCGCGGAATTTAGCTCAAAACCGGCCGGCGTTTCTAACAAGGTCACCAATGGTTGTTCTGGCAGACGCCGGAAAACCGATTCGAAAATCTTTCTGCCGCTCGGAGAAGTTTCTCCCGACCCAAACAGAACGATCGGACCGGGAGAGTATTCACCCGCTATCCCAAATTCCATTTTTCAGGCTTGATATTGCTGGCGTATATTCGGGACAAGATATTCAGCAAAAGACCGCTCCAGACCGTAGTCAGGCGACCAGCCCCAGTCACGCCGCGCGGCGCTGTCGTCCAGGTCCGCTGGCCAGCTATCCACAATGCCCTGGCGCTTGTGATCCGGCTCGAAGGTGATGCAGGCGTCGGGGAAGTATTTCAGCACCTGCTGATGAAAATCAGACGCGCTGAGGCTGAAACTTGTTACATTGTAAACCCGCCGGCTGATAGCCTCCCGGGGCGCATCTGTCAGGCACGAGAGCGCGGTGACCGCGTCGGGCATGACCATAAAGGGTATGCGCACATCCTGGCGCACGAAACAGGCGTAAGGCTCCCCTTTGGCTGCGGCATGCAGCATCTCAGGGCCGTAATCGCTGGTGCCGCCGCTCGGCACAGTAGCAGCGCTGATTAGCCCAGGGAAGCGAAGGGAGCGAAAATCGAGCATCACCGGTCGGTCAACCGCAAGCTGTCGGTAGTAATCGCTGAAGTAGATGCCTAACTGCTCACAATACAGCTTATTGCATCCGTACATCGTGCGGGGATAATTCCATTCCCACTCGCGTACCCGGGCGTATTTAATCTTGGTCTCCAGGTCGGGCATACCGTACGCTGCAATAGAGCTCGGGAATATGAATTTGACTGGCCTGCCCCGCCATTCGGATTGCTCGGCTGCGAGCTGCAGCAGCACCAGCGTGCCCTCCACGTTGACCCGGTGCGCCGCCTCAGGGGTAAACTCGCTGCGAGTGGAGAGCAGCGCAGCTAAATGGTAAATCGTTTCGATCTCGTACTCGCTGACCAGGCGAGAGAGCAAAGCTTTATCCAGAATGTCCCCTTGGTGGTGAGTTGTCTTGCCAGCCAGGTTGGCGGGCAATGGTTGCAGGTCAAGGGTAACCAGGGGGTGGCTGCCCCTCTCCACCAGGCTCTCAATTAGCGCCTGCCCTATTTCCCCGGCTGCTCCGGTGATCAAGACGATTTTTTTGCGCATTGGCGTCTCCTTCGATGTTTGATTTGCGATTTTATCGCCCTCTATGCTAGAATGAATACACAGCACAATTTTACATCACCTTTGAATAATGCTCGCTATGCTGCAGGATCGAAGGAGTTCCGCATGCCCTTAGATATTATCGTCGGCAGCCAATGGGGCGACGAAGGCAAAGGCAGGGTTGTAGATCTGCTATCTGCCCGGGCAGATTACGTCGCTCGTTACAACGGCGGTGACAACGCCGGTCATACGGTTACTGTGGGCAGCTCAACCTTCAGGCTCCACCTGATACCCTCCGGCATCATCCACCCCCACACCACGGGCTTGATCGGCAACGGGTTGGTGGTGAATCCCGATACGTTATTGGTTGAAATGCACTCGCTCGAGTCATCCGGGATCAGGGTAACGCCGGTTAGATTGCGTATCTCCTATGCGGCGCATGTTCTGACGCCCGCCCATCGGGCGCTGGATGCAGCCCAAGAGGCCGCCCGCGGCACGGCTGCGATCGGCACAACCTTGAGAGGCATTGGTCCGGCGTATACCGACAAAGTATCCCGTTCCGGCATCAGAATGGGTGAAATGCTGGACGTTGAGAGCTTCGCGGACGCTGTAGAAGAACACGTCAAAACCATCAACACCCAGATCGCGAAAATCTATGACGCTGAACCATTGGATGCCAGGGCAGTCGTCATGCAGCTCAGCGAGCAGGCCCGTTTACTGCGCCCTTACATCGCCGATGTATCCGGGCTGTTGGCGGGAGCGCTGGCGCGCGGCGAGCGGGTTCTTGCAGAAGGCGCTCAGGGAACCTTGCTCGATCTGGATCACGGATCCTATCCCTTTGTGACCAGCTCCAATCCGACAGCCGCTGGCGCCTTGATCGGCCTGGGTGTGGGGGTGGGATGCGTCGAACGGATTATTGGGGTTACAAAAGCGTTTCAAACCCGCGTCGGCGCCGGCCCATTCCCCAGCGAGGTATCCGGTGAGGTTGCCGACCACCTGCGTGGCACGGGTGAGCATCCCTGGGATGAGTTTGGGACGACCACGGGGCGGCCGCGTCGGGTGGGCTGGTTGGATCTGGTGCTGCTGCGCTACGCGACCCGAATCAACGGTTTCACCGAGCTGACCATCACCAAGCTGGACATCCTCACTGGCTTGCACCCGCTGAAGATCGTCCTCGCTTACCGGCATAACGGCCAGACGATCAATGAACTTCCATTCGGACCGGGCGAGCTCTCGAAATTCGAGCCGGTCTACGAAGAGATGGCTGGCTGGCAGCAGGATCTTGGCTCGGTGAGGCGCTGGGAGCAGCTCCCTCCCCAGGCGCGGGCATATATTCTGCGCATCGAAGAGCTGTGCGGGGTGCCCGTACGATTGATCTCGGTGGGTCCCGAACGCGACCAGGTGATCGAAATTGAATGACAGGTCGCTCACTGCTTTGATCAGGCCGACCGTTAGATGGCCGGCTGGTACTATTCAAGGAAGCTGGTTGATTGGTCGCATCCTGGTTTGGTGTATTTTGATCCTGACCCTGGCAGCCTGTAATCCTGCAGCGCCTCAGCCAATTTCCGAGGTCCCTGCTCAATCGTCAGCGCCTATTATCGAACCGGCTCCGACGACGACAGCGCAGCCTACGGCGACAACCATCTGGTTCCCGCCAACTGCGACTTCTACCCTCGTACCCACCCTCGGGATCAGGATGACCCCGACTCAAAGAACTGAGACAGGAGCGATCCTTTTCACCGACGATTTCAGCGAAGCCTCGTTGTGGTCGCTGATCCGGACGGAAACCACCAGCATAGCCCTGGGAAAGAACGCCCTCACCCTGGCGCTGAATCAGCCAGGAGGCTATCTGTTCAGCCTGCGCAAGGAACCTGTGCTTGAGGATTTCTACCTGGAGATCACCGCCAGCCCCAGCCTGTGCCGCGGCCAGGATGAATATGGCCTCCTGCTGCGCGTCTCCCCGGCTCTCGAATTCTACCGGTTTTCGCTCTCCTGCGATGGGCAGACCCGGCTGGATAAATACTTCAAGGGAAAAGCTTCCTCTCCCCAATCCTGGACGCTGAGCGGCGCGGTACCGCCAGGGGCGCCTTCCAGCTCTCGCCTTGCGGTACAGGCGCAAGGCAAAGAGATGCGTTTCTACATCAATGACGAGCTGCAGTTCACCGTGCAGGACCCTTCCCTGGCTACCGGGATGATCGGCGTTTTCGTCCGCTCGGCCGGAGAAAACGCAGTGACCATCTCGTTTTCCAATCTGGTTGTGCGCGAGGTCGGCCGTTGATCAATAACCAACACCCAAAGAGACCGTTTGTCAATCGCCTCAACGACCTGCTCCCCAAAGAATGGCTCAAGTTTCAGAAATCCTGGTTCATCCACAACCCGCCGCCCCGGCGCAAAGATGTCATGCGCCACCCTGCCAAGTTTCCGGAGACTCTGGCCCAGGAATTCATCGAGTTTTTCACCAAGCGCGGTCAGGTGGTTTTCGACCCGATGGTTGGCACCGGCAGCACGCTGGTTGCCGCCCTGCGCAGTGGCAGGCACGGTTATGGCATCGAGCTGAACCCGGATTATGCCAGGATCGCTGCCCAGGTCGTGGCGGATGAGCTCGCTGCCCTCGGCGAGAATTCAGCTAATCTCTCTGCCAGGGTGGTCCACGCCGACGCTGCCCATATCGCTGAGATATTCGCTGTGCATCGCATTCCCCAGATCGATTACGTGCTCACTTCGCCCCCCTATTGGGATATGCTCCACGCCCGCGGCGCAGGGACGCAGCGGGCGCGCCGTTCCTCAACCGAGCTGGACGTGGTGTATTCAGACGACCCGCAAGATCTGGGCAATATCCGCGATTATGACGAGTTCTTGCATAGGCTTTCCAGAATTTACGCAGCCCTGCAGCCATATCTAAAGCCCAAAGCTTATCTGACCATCATCGTCAAAAACGTAAAAAAGGGCGGTGTGATCTACCCGCTCGCCTGGGATCTGGCGAGGCAGTTGGGGCAGATATACACGCTGAAAGATGAAAAAATATGGGTGCAGGATAATCAACCCCTCTCCCCATACGGCCTGGGCAGCGCCTGGGTGAGCAACACATTTCACCACTACTGCTTGCAGTTCCGCAATGGCTGAGCGTCCTTTCGTCTCGAATACCCTACAAATTTTTGCTGATTTAGTGTACAATTGTTCTGATTATCCGGCGAGTGAAACCAGGTTCTGCCCCGGGCGGCGGTCGCCCGGAACAAAAAGACAGACCGCTCGTCGAAAAAAAGGAGAAACCCATGTACCACACCATTATTATTGTTGGTAATCTGGGCCGGGATCCCGAGATGCGCTATACTCCCAGCGGCCAGGCGGTGACGAACTTCAACGTCGCCACCAGCCGGCAGTATACCGCTTCAGATGGCAACTCGGTCAAGGAGACCATCTGGTTCCGCGTCTCCACCTGGGGGAGGTCAGCCGAGGCGTGCAACCAGTACCTGCGCAAGGGCAGCAAGGTGCTCATCGAAGGCCGCCTGGTGCCCGACCAGGCAACTGGCGGGCCGCGCATCTGGAACCGCCAGGATGGCACTCCCGGGGCGTCTTTCGAGGTCAGCGCCAGCACAGTGAAATTCCTGTCCAGCCGGGGTGAAGTCGAAGGCGAACTTCCCTATGGAGAGGCGCCCGGCGTGGCTGAAGAGGACGACATTCCTTTTTAGACTGTTACTTATCCTGGTGACCACGGGTCAAGAGGTCATCAAAGGCCTAACACGCGAAACCCGCGCTCTCTCGCGAGAGCGCGGGCAATGTGCATTATTCAGCGATTACGGAGCTCTGTATGGAATCTTCTCCTCCTAAACCTCAGCATCCGCAGCTTCCACCCTTAGAAGTTCCCGCCGATCTGCAGATCGAATACGTCAACATGGTGCGCATCACTCATTCGCCCTCCGAGCTGGTATTCGATTTCGCTCACCTTCTGCCGGGGACCGCCCCGGCCAGGGTGCTATCCCGCATTATTATGTCGCCGCTGGGCGCTAAATTATTCTTTCGGGCGCTGGCAGAAAACCTGTCAAGATTTGAGACTGCGTATGGCGAGATAAACATTCCCAGCGGTTCGACCCTGGCCGACCAGCTCTTCCGCCAATCTGGCGCGCCCGGTCAGCCGCCGGAGAAATGACCCCCATGGACAATCTCGATTTGATCGCTGAGCGCATTCGCCTCTCCTTCGAGGAGCGAACGCAGAGACGAGACCAGGCATTGGCGCACACACGCACCCTTACCCGGCACTGCGCCAACGCCATCCGCGCCGTTCATCGGGATGAGACTGCCATTGCACAGGATCATCTCAGTCAGGCGAGAGTCCTGGTGGAGCAGTTACGCGATAACTTGAACGCCTACCCTGACCTTTATCACGCCGGCTACACTCAGGATGCCCTCAAAGAATATGCTGAAGCCTGTATCGTTTACGCCCTGATCAATAACCAGGAGCCCCCCACCCCGGAAGACCTCGGATTGGAGCATGCCACTTACCTGAGAGGCATGGCCGAGTCGGTCGGTGAATTGCGCCGCCGCTGCCTGGACATCCTGCGCCATGGTCATTCAGAGGAGGCAGAGCGCCTGTTAATCCACATGGATGACATCTATGCGCTGCTGGTCACGATGGACTATCCGGACGCTGTAACGGGTGGATTGCGCCGTCTGACAGACATCGTCCGCAGCCTGAATGAGCGCACGCGCGGCGATATGACCATCAGCGTGCGCCAGGAACACCTGGAGGACAGCCTGCGCCGTCTGGAGCGCCGCCTGCCTGATGAAAACAATTCGAGCCTCTGAGATTGGCACCTACCTGTACTGCCAGCGAGCCTGGTGGTATCAATGCCGGGGCATTGAGCAGGATAACCAAGCGGAGCTGGCAAGCGGACAGAGTCTGCATCAACGCCATGCCGGTTTGGTGCTCCGAGCAGGATGTTTGCGCATCCTGGCCTATCTGTTCACCCTGCTGGGGATCACCCTCGTCGTCGTCAATGTCACCCTGCACTTTTTGGGTTGAGCGCCATCTCTCTTTATTGAGTGAATGGGAAGGATGAGAATTTAATCCTTTATGATCTGGATTGCAGTGGTTTGTTTGCTCCTGGGTTTGGCTCTTTTCTGGCAGGCAGGTCGGCAGAGAAAAGCCAGCGGTCTGCCAGGCGGGCGGATCATCTATGCAGACATCGGTCGCTGGATGCCCTTGCAGGAGGCGCTCTACGATCCCAGCCTGGGATTGGCTGGCAAACCGGATTATCTGGTAAAAGATGGCGAGCAGATCATCCCCGTTGAAGTCAAGTCCAGCCGAGTTGCCCACAGCCCATACGATTCGCATATTTATCAGTTAGCGGCTTACTGCCTGTTAGTGGGGCAGGTCTATCGTGTGCGACCGGGGAGCGGCATCTTGCACTACCCCACACGGACATTCAGAATCGATTTTACCGCCCAGCTTGAGCGGGCTGTCCTTCAGCTGCTGGCTGAAATGCGCAGCCAGGATATCCGCAAAGAGATTCATCGCTCCCACGATTCACCCGCTCGCTGCCTGGGGTGTGGGTACCGCTCGAGTTGCGACCAAAAATTGAGCTGATCAGGGCAAATTGACCGTAAACCAATTTACCAACTATAATTGCCTTGCGATGTCCAGCCAGAGCCCTGCTTTTCGCAACGTGGGAGTGACGGCTCACCCCAAGCTCGCCGATGCCATCCAGGAGACCCAGGAAATCGTCGCTCGCTTGCAAGAGGGCGGAGCGCGCGCCCTGTTCTGCAAGCTCTACGACGAGGAGCTGAGGCAGCGGATCAAATCCGGCGAGTTTGACCTGCTGATCGCCCTGGGTGGCGATGGGACCATGTTGCGCGCCGGTCACCTGTGCGGTCCTCACAACGTGCCCGTTTTGGGGATTAACATGGGGCGCTTTGGGTTCTTGATGGAAATTCGCCAGAAACAATGGCGAGAAGTAATGCCCCGCCTGCTGCAAGGAGATTACTGGCTGGAGAAGCGCATGATGCTGCGCGCCTGTTTATTCCGAGGCATCCAGCCGCTGGGCGAATGGGAAGTATTAAACGAAGTGGTTGTGGGTCGCGGCCAGATCGTCCGCCCCGTTCACTTAGTCACGGATGTGGATGGACGCTTCCTTACCACCTATGTCGCTGACGCCTTGATTGCCTCAACCCCTACCGGTTCTACTGCCTATGCGCTGGCAGCCGGCGGGCCCATCTTGCCGCCTGAACTGCGCACCATCCTGCTCGTCCCTGTGGCGCCCCATCTTTCGATAGATCGGGCAATCGTCCTGGCAGAAGGATCCTGGGTGAGCATCACCGTCCATACGGATCACCACGCAGTGGTATGCGTTGATGGACAAACGCCGCTGGATTTGGTCGATGGCGACCGAATCGAAGTGCGGGCGAGCGATCACTTTGTTCAATTCGTCCGCTTCCAGGATCCGGGATATTTTTATCGCAATCTCACTCCGCATATGAGTCAAAATCCCTCCACAGGTAATTATCGATGACAGAAGCCGAGGCGACACAATACTGCGCCAATCACCCCGATCGACCCACCTCGCTGCGCTGCAACCGCTGTGAGAAGCCCATCTGTCCGAAGTGCGCTGTCCCAACCCCAACCGGGTATCGCTGCAGGGAATGCGTGCGCGGCCAGCAGAAGGTTTTTGAGACCACGCTTTGGTTCGATTACCTGACCGCCTCAATAACTGCCGTTGGGTTGTCGTCCATTGGCAGTTACCTCATACCCAGATTCGGCTTTTTCACTATCTTTGTCGCTCCCATCGCTGGCGTGATCATCGCAGAGCTGGTGCGCCTGATCGTCCACCGCCGCCGCTCCAGACGTCTTTTCCAGGTGATCGCCATTGCTGCCGCGCTGGGCAGCTTGCCGATCTTAATCATCCAGGCTATACCAGCTATCCTGATGCTTTCTCGGGGCGGCGTATGGTTATTGGGCGGCGTTCTGTGGCAGGGAATTTATACCTTTACGGTCACTACAACCGTATACTACCGGCTTGCTGGGATAAACATTCGCACCTGAACATTCAACTATGTTGATTGAGCTTCGTATCGAAAACTTTGCCATCATTGACCGGGTTGAGCTGCAATTCGGCCCGGGTTTGATCATCTTTACTGGTGAAACCGGTGCAGGAAAATCCATCCTGATCGACGCGGTGGAGACCATTTTAGGTGGCCGCGCAGAATCAACACTTGTGCGCAGCGGCGCAGACCAGGCGAGGGTAGAAGCCGTGTTTAAGCTCTCTCCGCAAGCGAACTCGGGCATTTTCCCGATTTTACGCCGCGAGAATCTGCTTGACGATCCGGAAATCCTGACCCTGTCACGGGAGATACGCTTGAACGGGCGCAATATCGCCCGGGTAAACGGTCACAGCGTAAGCGCGGCCCTCTTGCGCGAGGTCGGTGAGCAGTTGATCGATATACACGGACAATCCGAGCACCTTTCGCTACTCCGCGTCAGCCAGCACCTGGGTCTGTTAGACAGCTTCGCCGAAGTAGAACCCTTGCTCCTCCCCTTTCAAAAAACCTACCAGCGCTTGATGGCTGTCCGCAGAGAGCTGGCAGAACTGCGCCAGACAGAGCGAGAGGCTGCCCGGCGCACAGACACGCTCACCTACCAGATGAATGAAATCGATTCGGCAAGGCTCAAACCCGAGGAGGAAAGCCAGCTCAGAGAAGAGAGAAACCGGCTGGCAAATGCTGAAGGGTTGGCGGCGCACACCCAGGAAGCCTTATTCACCCTGGATGAAGGCTCGGCAGAAACGCCTGCGGTCTCTGATCTCATGGGTCAGGTTTTGCACGCCTTGAACAGCCTGGCTCGTCTGGACCCGGCGCAAACCGGCCTTCTGGAGCAGGCCCAGGTTCAATTCGACAACCTCAGCGAGCTCTCCCGCAACCTGAGAGCCTACCAGGAAAGTATCGAGTTTAACCCCAAGCGCCTGTACCAGGTGGAAGAACGCCTGAATCTGATCTACAACCTCAAGCGCAAATACGGAGATTCTATCGACGCCATACTCGCCTACGCCGAGCAGGCCCGCAAGGATCTGGAGGCGATCAACCACGCCGGGGAGCGAATCAAAGCCCTGGAGGCAGAGGAGCTCGAGCTGCTCGCCAGGCTGGGCGCAGAAGGAATGGCTCTTTCGCAGCAACGACACTCTCAGGCTGAAAAATTATCCCAGGCGATCGAAACCGAGCTGGACGATCTACAAATGTCCAGAACGCAGTTCAATGTGGACTTCCATATGCGTCCGGACCCGGACGGGGTTCCGGTTCAAAACGGCCAGCGAGTCGCCTTCGATGCGACCGGTTTTGAGCGGATCGAGTTTTTGATCGCCCCCAATCCCGGCGAAGGTTTCAAACCGCTGGTTAAAATCGCTTCAGGCGGCGAGACCTCCCGGCTGATGATGGCTCTGAAGAATGTGCTCGCCAATGCCGACCAGGTGCCTACTTTGATCTTCGATGAAATCGACCAGGGGATTGGCGGCCGGGTCGGTAGCGTGGTGGGATTGAAACTTCGTTCCCTTGCTCAACGCCACCAGGTGATGTGCGTCACCCATCTGCCGCAGTTGGCTGCTTTTGGAAACCTGCATTTCCGCGTCGAGAAGCAGCTTAAGGATGGGCGCACGCTAACCCGAGTCAGCCGTCTGCAGGGCGAGGACCGCGTTCGCGAGCTCGCCCAAATGTTGGGAAGCGTTAGCGACGGCACACTCCAATCAGCGCGGGAGATCCTTCAGACTGCCTGTGATGCCCTCTCCTGACTTTAAAACTGCCCTTCCATGACGCCAGATACAACCCAAATAGCCCGATTGCGCCGACGTCAGCGCAGCCGTGAGCGCCGAAGCCCGGCTCGGCGAATCGGTTTTATCCTCAGTTTGCTGGTCAGCCTGCTCACTACTGTGACCGCTCTGGCAGCCGCACAGCTCTACACGGGCATAATCCGTGATTTGCCATCCCTGGAGATGCTTCCCTACCTGTTGGAACCTCCGGGGGGTCTGCTGCTAAATCCCACCACGATCTACGATCGCACTGGCGAGCATATCTTGGTGCAGCTGGATAGCTCTCCTTCAGGCGATCGCGCCTTCCTGACCACCGACGCCTCCCAGCCCAATTTCTTGCCCGCCACCCTGATCTCTGCGACCCTCGCCGTTCACGACCCGGGTTTCTGGGGACATGCAGGTTACTTGATTGAAGGCTGGACCCAGAACAGCCATCCCACTCTTGCCCAGCGATTAGTCTCAGATCTTTTACTCTGGGACGAACCTCCCGGCGTGCAGCAGGCTTTGCGGGAGCGGTTGCTCGCCTCGCAGGCGACGAGGCGCTTCGGCCGCGAAAAAATCCTGGTCTGGTTTTTAAATTATACGAATTACGGTCGTGCTGCTATCGGAGCGCAGGCTGCTGCAAACCTGTATTTCGGAAAGCCAGCTTCGGGGTTGGATCTGGCCGAGGCGGCTATTCTGGCAGCCGCCTCCCAGGCTCCCGCGTTGAACCCTCACGACACCCCTGATATCGCCCAAGATAGGGGCCAGAAAGTCATCCAAGCCATGCTGCAGCTTGGGTTGGTCAGCGCCGAGCAGGCCGAGGAAGCCATCCAAGCCAAAATAAGCTTCCAGCCAGCGCCAACCAATCCGCTCGACCCCGCCCCGGCTTTCACCAACCTGGTTCTCCAGCAACTGGGCGGCGTGATCGAACCCGAGATGCTCGCCCGTGGTGGCTTCCGCATTCTCAGCACGCTGGATTTTGACCTGCAGCGCCAGTCGAACTGCACTGGCGTGGTGCACCTGGCACGCCTTCAAGCTGGCACCGTGGCAGATCCCCGCTTCGATTACGACTGTGAAGCTGCCAGGCTGCTTGCTACCAGCCAGCCAACAACCGCCCAGCCATTGCAAGATTTGGAGCTCAACCTGGTCATCCTGGACCCCACTTCCGGGCAGGTGCTGGCCATGGTTGGCAGCCCATCACCCGGTGTAAGCCTGGCGAGTCTGCCCGGTCGCCCCCCGGGCACACTGCTGACGCCTTTTATATACCTGACCGGATTCACACGCGGCTTCAGCCCGGCATCGCTTCTTTGGGATATCCCTGCCAACCTCCCCGCAAACCTCCCCGTAGAAGTCAGCTACCAAGGTCCGCAGCGGCTGAGAATGGCGATGACCAATGACTACCTGGCGGCTGCCAATCAGGTGCTCGCCCAGGTGGGGGCCGAAAATGTGTGGCGCATCAGCCAACAAATGGGATTGAAAACCGCGATACTGCCCCGCGGCGAAGACATCGAAGCGGTGCTGAACCAGGGACAGGTGGGTTTGCTGGAAATCAGCCAGGTGTATGCTGTTTTTGCCAATCAGGGGATTCAGTCCGGTTTGCCCTCCAGGGCTAACGACGGTCCGCAGCTGGTTTCAAACCCGCTGGATGCGATCAGTGTGATCAGGGTCGAGGATGCCTCCGGCAGGCTGTGGCTGGATAACAGCCTCTTCCAGGCGCGCCCAGTGATCACCCCTCAGCTCGCCTATCTGGTGAATGATATTTTGAGCGATGAGCCGTCCCGCTGGCCTTCTCTTGGGCACCCCAATCCCCTGGAGATCGGCCTTCCAGCGGCAGCCAAGGTGGGGACGACCGCCGATGGAAAAGATTCCTGGACGGTCGGCTATACGCCATATTTGGTAGTGGGCGTTTGGGTGGGAACGAACAATTCCCGATCCTCCACTAATCTCTCCTACCGCGAATCAGCCGTGCTCTGGAATGCGATGATGAAATACGCCAGCCGGGATAAGCCCGTCCAGGGGTGGATTATGCCTTCCGGGCTGAACACCCTGGCAATTTGCGACCCTTCGGGTATGCTACCCAGCTCCGAGTGCCCGGCAGTCGTAAATGAAATCTTCCTCGCCGGCAGCGAGCCCACCCACGTTGACACGCTGTACCGCAGTTTGCAGGTCAACCGGGAAACTAACCGCCTGGCGACCGTGTTCACGCCGCCGGAGATGGTTGAATCCAGGGTTTATTTTATTTTCCCGCCCGAGGCTGCCGATTGGGCTCGCCAGGCTGGTCTGGCTACCCCTCCGGATGCATATGACGTCATCCCGGATGCGCTCAGTTATTCTCCCAGTGCCAGGATTACATCGCCAGTGATGTTTGCCCCCCTGCGCGGCGAGGTAACCATTCTAGGCAGCGCCGGTGGAGATGATTTCATGTTCTACCGGCTGCAAGCAGGGAAAGGATTGAATCCCACTCAATGGTTTCAAATCGGCGCCGACCAGACGAAGCCGGTTGACGAGGGTGAATTGGGCGTCTGGGATACCGACGGGCTGGATGGCTTGTATGCGATCCAGTTGATCGTGGTCCACCAGGACACCCGCATAGAGAGCGCGGTGATGCAGGTCACCGTGGACAACCAGGCGCCCGAAGCGCGCATCGATTACCCGACCCGTGGACAGGTATTCTCCGCAGACACGACTAGGATACTCTTCAGGGCTAGCGCTTTCGACAACCTGGCTCTGGCAAGCGTCGAATTCTTTATAGATGGGCGAAGCGTCGCCCGGCTGGCGTCTGAACCATATATATATTATTGGACTGCCGCCTCAGGGGTGCACGTCCTGCAAGTCGTTGCCGAAGATTTAGCGGGCAACATGAGCGAATCCTCGCTAGAATTTACCCTCGGTCAATAAACCCTCTACTACAACATGGCGTAAAATAAACCCACCCCGACTCGCTCTCGGGGTGGGTTTTTTGGTCCGGATATATCACGAGCGTCGGTTACGGAACGCTGACGACGAAGTAGTCGAACTCAATGATGATCGGCGTGACGTTGAAGGACGACACGGAGAGGCCTGCTCTACCGCTCCTCAAATTTCTGTCACTTACCGTTCGCACTTCCACGCCGTTGATCTCCAGGGTGAGTTCATCCCCCTGGCAGATGGCGGCGTATTCGTTCACATCCCTTCCCATTTTAATCAGGGTTGAGCCGCCAGAGTAGAGCAGGACATAATCATCCCGGGTTACGTCATCGTACCAGTAAATATAATAGGTGCCGTTATTGGCGACGTTGAATTCGTACCAGCCAAGATCGGACTCCCGGCAGATCAGGCTGACGTTGTTGTTATTCCTGCCCAGGTTCTCCGCTATCGTATCGATGCGGGTATCGGTATACTCATAATCATTATACATAAAGTATACATACGTATAAGTATCATCTATTTCTACCCGCAGGCGGCTGCCTGCTGTCTGGGTGGTAAAACTATCTTCCTCTCCATTGGTCAAGAAATAAAACCAGCTGCTTAACCCGCCGTCAAACTCCGTGTAGTAGTAGAAATCACCCGGCTGGCTGGCATTGGCGTTTACCAGGTCGGTGCTGGCGGTGGCGTTGTCGTTCGCGTTGGTATTGTCACCCATCTCCTCCAGGGTATAAGCCACTTCCAGCTCACGCCCATTGAGCTGTCCTTCCAGCACCTCGCCGCTTGCCCAGCGCAGCACCTGGAGAGAAAGGGTATCGCTGGGTTTGTGGCTGCGCAAAATGTCGCAGTAATCCGCCAGGGTGCCGTCGGAGGCGAGCACCAGGTTTTCCAGCATCATGATGATATCTCCGGCTTTTACCCCCGCCTTGTCGGCTGGGGAGCCAGACTGCACCGCCGCTGCCCATACGCCGGTAAGCGAGCCATCCTCGGTGCCGAC
>DATEDC010000119.1:0-2947 GCA_035286585.1 Anaerolineales bacterium | reverse complement strand
CAGGCCCAGTATGACCAGGCGACCCCAGGATTTCCGCGCCAGAGTATGCCTATCCTGCGCCCCGCTGGAGAAATATACAACCGGCAGGAGACAAAGAAACGCCAGCGTGTAGCGCAGCCCGGCAAAGGTGAGCGCTGGGATGTCCTCCAGGCCCCACTTGATGAGCACCCAGGAGGTGGCCCATAGAAAGACCACGAACAGCGCCTGCAAGACCGCCCGCAGATGGGGATTTTCAGCCGGTATCATACAAAGTAAATTCCAATATGATGTTATCACTTCTCAGGTAGGAAATGCACATCAATAGTGCACCAGCCCTGCCTGGCCCAGGCAAAAGTCTAATGCAGAAGAAGGATCGCCTGTTTACGAGATGACTATTTGCTGGTATATTCATCGTATGGACGCCTCCTTTAACCTCAGGATTGATAAAACCGCGATATCAATATCATCTCTGTTAGAACCTTCCGATGAGCAGGATTACTGGAAATTAAAATCTCCCTATCAGCGTTTGTATGCCATCGAAGTAATGCGGCGAATCATTTATGGCTACAGCCCAGCTTCCACCAGACTTCAAAGAGTTTTTACGATTACTCGACGCTCATCGAGTTGACTATTTGCTAATCGGTGGCTATGCGGTTGGCTATCATGGTTATCCAAGAGCGACTGCGGATATGGATGTCTGGATCGCGACACATCCCCTGAATGCAGAAAAAATTACAACTGCCTTGAAAGAATTCGGTTTTGACGTCCCCGAGTTGAAGCCCGAAATATTTCTAAAAGAGGATCAAATCATTCGGATGGGAGTGCCTCCCATCCGAATTGAAATTGCTACATCTATTTCAGGCGTTGAATTCGATGAATGCTACCAAGAACGAATAATAGACGAGTTGGATGGCGTTCAAGTGAACATCATTTCCCTAAAACACTTGAAAATCAATAAAAAAGCAAGCGGAAGATATAAAGATTTGGATGATCTGGAACATCTTTGATGTCGCTCTGTTCGTTAAACTGACATCTTAGATAAGTTCTTTCAACAATTGGGCGTGTACGTTTTCAGCCAAGCCGTCACGATAAACTCAGGTGCACGTAAGTTGAGATAGAATTCGGGAGTAACAGCCGAATGCGCAGAAAATCCCTCATCGCTATCTGGACCATACTTCTCGGCATTGGAACAGGCGTGAGCTTCGTCTTTGACTTCGGTGGCATCCGAGTCACGCTCTCCAATCGCTGGTATGAAGTCACCCATCCCGAGGTGGTGGGCGGCAGTTGTCTGTGCTGTGAAGGCGCGCTCGAATACTCGCACGACGAAGACTTGCAACACGTCGGAACCCTCTCTGACTATGCGGAAGCAGACCAGAACAAAATCGAAATCAGCGGTGTTGTTTATCAGTCCAATGGCCTCACCCCTGCCCAAGGGGTCATTCTATATATTTACCACGCTGACCAAACCGGACACTTTCCGCAGACAGGCGACCTGCGCGGCTGTGCCCAGGTGCATGGCACACTGCGGGGTTGGCTGCGCACCAATGCGCAGGGAGCCTACACCTTCTTGACAGCCCGGCCTGGCTCAGAAGGAGGGATGCTCGCCCATATCCACCTGATTGTGAAGGAACCCGACAAGAACGCCTACGAGGTGGCCGCTTACACGTTTGCGGATGATCCGCTGTTTGCAGGCAAAGAGGCTTTGCCCCGAGGCGGGTCAGGGGTGCTAAGCAATGGGATCGTCGAAGAAGGCATGGCCCGGTATCGGCGAGACATTCTCTTGGGCTTGAACGTTCCGAACTATCCATAGCGCCAGCATTCTTTTGCCTGGATGACAAAACAAGAAAAGAAGTCTCTACTCGAACGGGAACCCCAGCGAGCGGCGCACCCGGATAGCCCGCCTGCCCAGGCGGAAAGCGCCATCCGGCAGGCGCACGCCGCTTTCATCGCCGCGATCAACAGCGGAGATGTGGATCGGGCTTTCACATACCTGACCGAGGACTTCGTCGGCATGATCGAAAACCGCCCGACGCTGACTAAGGCTGGCTATCGCGACCTACTAAGCCCGTTCCTGGCTGCGTACACCACGGACTACCATTTCGAGATCGATGAGACCGTGATCTTCGCGCCATGGGCGTTCGAACGGATCCGCTACTGGGGAACCTTTGTTCCGAAGGCGGGTGGAGATCCGACGTCGCTCACCTGGCGAGCACTGGCGGTCTGGCGCCAGGAGCCGGATGGTGCCTGGCGCGTGGCGCGCTACATCCGGACACCAGACCCGAAGCCCGGTTGACCTATTCCCAAAACTATGGTTTAATCCACGCCATCTAACCTGTAAAGGCGACGATGGAAACGAGTAAGCCTGCCGCCTTCTGTCAGCGAACCCGGGTTGGTGCGAGCCGGGGCAGGAGCGCAGGCCGAAAATCCTTCCGGAGCCGCAATCCGAAAGCGTGCGCCAGGATGGCAAGCGCCAGCAAGCTGACGTGCGCCAGTAAGAACGCCGGGTTCGCCGCCCGTTACCAGCGGCGTGGGTCTGGCCTTGCAGGCCGCGCCTGATTGAGTTGCCCGCCTCGGCGGGAAACAGGGTGGTACCGCGGGAGATACGTTGAACGCACGCTCTCGTCCCTGTGCGGGACGAGCGTTTTTATTTAATTGAGGAGGAGCCATGCCTTTTCGAGAAGTGCCCGCCAAGGTGGACTTCCCCGCCCAGGAGCGCGAGCTGCTCGCCTTTTGGGCGCAAAGCCGCGCCTTCGAGAAGCTGCGCCAGAGGCACGAGGACGACCCGCCCTGGTCGTTCATCGACGGCCCGATCACCGCCAACAACCCGATGGGCGTCCACCACGGCTGGGGGCGCACCTATAAAGACCTGTTCCAGCGCTTTTGGACTATGCGCGGCCGCAAGCTGCGCTACCAGAACGGCTTCGACTGCCAGGGCCTGTGGGTGGAGGTCGAGGTCGAGAGAGAGATG
>DATEDC010000118.1:0-14942 GCA_035286585.1 Anaerolineales bacterium | reverse complement strand
GCTCGGACTTTCCCGGCTTCGTAGTCAAAGACCATCTTCAATTTGTGCTGTTCTTTCATCGTCAATGTCACCTTGTTTTCCATAGGGTGACATTTTCCCTGAACAGTCAGGGGGTGTCAATATCGCTGAACAACAACAAATTTACCTCGGACTTATTGACAAACTGCAAATATCGACTATACTATAATATGTCGCATTAATTTGACGATGATCGATCAAATCGAGACATATTAAACCGATCTGACAGGTCTATTCCGCTAAGGTTGCCTGATCTCGCACTGCCCTGCCTCTGCAAAGGACATTTCACATGACGGTGAGCACATTCTACAAATGGCAAGGCCAGCCCCTGGATGAAATCCTCTATCAATGCCGGGAGCTGCTCGAGGACATGAGCTTCCCCACCGTGCAGCGCTGGCGGGGTGAGGGCGGCAAAGTGATCGGGCACTTTCAGGTGTATTTCCCCGAGGAGATCGCCCACGCCGCCGGAGTTCTACCCCTGAAGCTGCGCGGCGCCCCCGTGGAGCCGCGCCACGCTGACTCTCGCTTCGGGTCTTATCTGTGCTCGATCATCAAGACCTCCCTGGAGCTTGCCCTCAGTCAGAACGTCGACCTGGATATGTTCGTCACCCACCCCATCTGCGACGCCGCCCGCAACCTGGGAGCCATCTGGGGGCGCAACTTTTCCTACCCCTGCCAGATACTGTATCTACCCCAAAACGCAAATTCATCTTATGCTGCAAAATACCTGAGCGAGGAGTACGCCCGCCTCTTGGCAGATATCGAGGCGGTGGTGGGTCGCAAAGTAAGCCAGGACGATATGCGCCGCTCGATTTCCGTCTTCAACCACAACCGTTCCCTGATCCAGCAGCTCTACGCTATCAAGCGCGATCGACCCTGGTTATGTTCCGCTGATGAAGCCTACGCCCTGCTCGCCATCGGCGGATTGATTCCCCGCGAGGAGCACAACCAGTTGCTGGAAACCGTCCTCCCCATGTTGGACAGCCGCCCCAATAAACCGCAGGACAGGATTCGGGTGGTCTTCGAGGGCGGTTTTTGCGAGCAGCCCCCGCTGGATATGATCCGCATGATCTCCCAATCCTGCTACGTGGTCGATGACGATTTGCTCATCGGCTTGCGCTACCTCCTGGAGGAAGTGCCCCTGGAGGGAGATCCCCTTTTCAACCTGGCTGAGGCTTATTTGGAGAAATCCACCTACAGCCCCGTGCAGCACGACCTGCGCAAGCCGAAGGAGAAGATGCTCGTCGAAAGGATCAAGAACGCCCGCGCCGAGGCGGCGATCGTCACCGCCGCCAAAATGTGCGAGCCCGGCTTGGAAGAGCAGGTGGCGTACACCCGCCTCCTGGATGAGCTGGGCACACCCTACTTCATCAGCGAGTTCGAGGAAAACATGACCAGCTTCGACCACATCGAGATCCAGTTGGAAACATTCGTGGAAAACATCCTGTTCAGTTGAGGGCATGCACATGAAAGATGAACAAAAACCGGACGGCATCGTTGGGCGCGGCAATCGCGAGGGCTCTGATCTTTTCCGCATGTGGTTCGAACAATTGGATGACGCCGCTAAAAAGGATGCTCCCTCCGCTTATGTCTTCGTCATGGGCAGCCTGGCTGAAATCCTGCGAGTCTTCGACTTCCCCTTGGTCTTCCCGGAGATCAATTCGCTGCAAACCGCGGTGCGCCGCGTGGCGCACGAATACCTGAGCCAGGCGGAGGATTACGGCTATTCGCCGGACATCTGTGGTTACGTGAAAGCCGATGTCGCCTTGCAGATCCGGGGCGGGCTCCACCCCATGGGAAAGATCCCCAGGCCAACCCTGGCTGTGCTGACCAACGCCTGCAATACCTACATCAAATGGGCGGAAATCTGGGAGCGCATGTATCACGCCCCGGTCTTCACCATCGATATCCCCGGGACCCGCCAGGCAGGTCGAAAATCCCATCCCGGCGAGTCCGATTTCGAGCGCGACCGCCGTTACGTCCAGGCCCAGCTCAACGAGCTGATCGCCTTATGCCAGCAGTTAACCGGCCTGAAATTTGACATCGACCGCTTCCGCGAGATCCTTGATGATACGAACCGGATGAATCGTGCCTGGAAGCAGATCATCGAGCTCAACCGGAATCACCCTTCCGTATTCAACGCCCTCACCGATGGCACCATTTATCTGGGCGTCTCCAACGGCCTGCGCGGCGTCCCGCAGGCAAGCCAGTACTTCGAAAATTTGCTCGAGGAGATGGAATACAAAGCCGCCAGGGGCATCGGCACCCTGGTAGAAGAGAAATATCGCCTGGTCTTCGTCGGTGTGCCCTGCTACCCCATCTTCAGGCGCTTTAACGAGCTCTTTACCGAATGGGGGGGTACGTTTGTCAACTCGACCTATCTCTGGTTCGCATCGGGAGGCGCCAACCGGGGTTACGAGTATGACTTGAGCCGCCCTCTGGAAAGCCTCGCCGAGGGGCTGCTGCTCAGCGTGCGCGATGCCATGGACAGCATGTTCCACCAGAACCTGGCGCTGCAAGAAATTATCGCTGAATTCGACGTCGACGGCGTTGTTTTTCATCCCATCAAGTCCTGCCGTACGGTCTCAACCGGTTTGGCGGACGGTCGGCGGGCGCTGATGGAATGGCGCGATATCCCCAGCCTGTTCATCGAGTCCGACATGATGGATCGCCGCGTGGTCTCGGAAGCCCAGATGAAAAACCGCATCGATGCTTTCTTCGAAGGGCTCGCCTCGCGTAAGCAGCGCGCAGCCCTGGTTGGATAAGGAGGAGGTTGATCGTTATGGCTTATGCTGCTGGTGTGGACGTTGGCTCGACGCAGACGAAAGCGGTGATCGTGGATGAAAGCGGGCAAATCGTCAGCCGCTCTTTGATTGATACCGGGGCTAACGTGGTCAAGGCCGCCGAAAAAGCCTACCAGGTCTGCCTGCTGAACGGCAATCTGCGTGAAGAGGAAGTGGAATACATCGTCGGCACCGGGTATGGGCGTTACCGGGTCACTTTTGGCAATACCCAGATCACGGAGATAAGCTGTCACGCCCGAGGCGCAGTCAATATGTTCCCCAAAACCCGCACCGTCCTGGATATGGGCGGGCAAGATACCAAGGCGATCCGGGTGAGACCCAATGGTGAAGTGCTGGATTTTTGCATGAACGATAAGTGCGCTGCGGGTACGGGGCGTTTCCTGGGCGCTGCTTCCGCCGCGCTGGAGATCCCCCTCGATGACCTTGGCCCGACCGCCCTCAAAGCCGAAAAGCCGGTGCGCATCAGCACCACCTGCACCGTATTTGCCGAATCGGAGGTTTTATCCTGGCTGGGCAAAGGCAAGAAAATCGAGGATATCCTCCTCGGCGTTCACCAATCCATCGCCTCCCGCTCTATCGGTCTGCTGCGCAGAGTCGGCATCGAAGAGCAAATCACTTTTACCGGCGGGGTGGCGAAGAATGTAGGCATGGTGGCAGCGCTGGAACAAAATCTCGGCTTGAGCCTGAATGTCAGCGCAGAATCCCATTTTATAGGCGCCTTGGGAGCCGCCCTCTTCGCTCTGGACCATATTTTGACCAGCCGCGCTCCCATCGGGACCCGGGAGGAACTGGTATGAGCCTCTATGCTGCGGGCATCGACGTTGGCTCCACCTACACCAAAGCGGTCATCCTCAAAGACGACCTGGTGATTTGCGGCAAAGGGATCACCAATACCAGCTTCAAGCTGGCCGAAGCGGCGGGGCGCGCCTATCAGCTTGCCCTCCAGCAGGCTGGCCTGCGGGAAAGCGATGTCGCCTACATCGTAGCCACCGGGTTCGGTCGCCACCAGATATCCTTCCGAGATGTGAATGTCACCGACCTGACTGCCAGCGCCTACGGAGCAGCCCACCTGTTCCCCGCCACGCAGACCATCCTGGATGTGGGCGGGCAGACGATGAAAGCCATCCGCCTCGGCGATAACCGCCGGGTGAAGTCATTTCGCCTGAACGATAAATGCGCTGCGGGCACCGGCGCATTTCTGGAAAAAACCGCCCGCTATCTGGGCTACACCACCCAGGAGATCGGCGCCCTGGTAGCCACCTCCAAGGATCATGTGCCTATCTCCGGCGTTTGCGCCGTGTTCGCCGAATCCGAGGTGATCAACCACCTCTCGCAGGGCGCCTCCCCCGCCGATATCATGCATGGCGCCATCGTTTCTTTAGTCGATCGCTCCGTGCAGTTGATGAAGCGGGTGCGCATGGAGCCGGAATTCACCCTGATCGGTGGAATTTTGCGCTTCGAAACCATGGCAAATGTTGTCCGCAATGAATTGAAGACCGCAGTCAACGTGCCTACAGGAGATATGGTCCAGTTTACCACCGCGTTAGGCGCAGCCATCCTCGGTCATCGCCGCCTGGAAAAGCTGAAGCAAAATCAGATCCAAAGAGTGCCAGATGGTCAAGCGCGCTGAATCGCCAGGCGGCAGTTCCACTCGACCCGTGAGCGAAAACTCCAGCCTGCCCTCGCTGGATCGGGTCGCTGACCCCGGCGCTCTGGGTATAGATGTGAGGCCAGATCCAAAACTGATTGCTGCAGGATGGGAGCGGCGCTTCGTCGCCGACCCGCCGCGCCTCAGGGAGGCCGTCGAGCTTTACACCGAGCTGGGGTTCGAGGTCCTGGCGGAGCCTGTGCGTGTTTCAGAGCTGAATCCAGGCTGCGCCGACTGCCAGTTGGTGCTCAGCCGCTTGTTTGTCACCATTTACACCCGCAGGAAGTGATTCGGAAGGTTCAAGAATGCTATGACTGACCGGTCTGAAAAACCATCCGTTCGCACCCAGTTTCTGGTTTTCACCCTATTCGGTGATTACTTCCTGCCCCGCGGCGGCAGAATCTGGACCAGCCAGTTACTCCAACTGCTGGCTCTGCTCGGGGTGAGCGAACGGGCCGCCCGCTCGACCTTGTCCCGCATGGCCCAAAAGGGTTGGATAACGGCCAGCAAACATGGGCGCCTCAGCCAATACGCCATCACCCCGCGCGGCTGGATACTGCTGACCCAGGGAGAAAAGCGCATTTTCGAGCCGCAGGTGACCGAATGGGATGGGCTGTGGCAGATTGTGGTCTATTCCTTGCCCGAAAAAGAAAGGCGCCTCCGCCACAGCCTGCGCCAGGCGCTGACCTGGCTGGGTTTTGGCTCCCTGGCGCCCGGAACCTGGATTTCCCCGCACAATCGCAAGGTAGAGGTGAAAAACTACTGCAACGAATTGGGCGTTCAAAAGTACGTCGAAATTTTCTCCGGCATGCACCTGGGTCTCTCGATAGACAGAGATTTGGTGCAGCGCTGTTGGGACTTCGAGACAATCGCCGCCGATTACCAAAAATTTATCCACCGCTATGAAGCCGCTTACGAAAACTGCCGCAAGGGGAATATCCCCTCGCCCAGGGATTGTTTCGTGGAGCGCTTTTGGATCACCCACCACTTCCAGTCCTTCCCGCGCCAGGACCCCAATCTGCCCACCGTGTTATTGCCTGCCAACTGGATTGGCTTCAGGGCGCGTTCCCTGTTTGAAAATTATCGCCAGCTTTTAGAAGCCCGAGCCAACCAGTTCGCCGATGAGATTATTGGGAAGAGAAGGGTCGACTTGGCGGAGCAGCCGGCAAATATCTTCCGCCTGGGTTCCGAGATAGCCGGTCGGAGGTGAGCTCGCCCCGCTGATCGAAAGGCCGGCTTGGCAGGCCAATCATTAACAGGCTGATCACTAAATTGGAGCGTACCCATGGATGTTCTGAGCGAACAAAAGACCGATTTTCAAGAGATTTTTTACCAAAAGGGGAATTGGGTGGCGCGCATCACCATCAACCGCCCCCACGTCTATAATTCCTACAGCACGAATTGCCTCGAGGAGCTGGCAACCGCTTTCAGGCAGGCCAGCTTCGACGACGAAGTCGCCGTGATCGTTTTCACCGGCGCCGGCGATCGCGCCTTCTGCACTGGTGGGGATGTGAAGGAATACCGCGAGCGCTATACCCGCTCTCCCCACGATTACTGGAAGTACATGCGCCTGTTCGGCGCTTATATCGAAAGCATCGTCAACACCGGCAAACCGGTCATCGCCCGGCTGAATGGGATGGCAGTCGGCGGCGGCAACGAATCCCAGTTAGCCTGCGACCTGGCGGTCATCGCCGAACATGCCTGGCTGGGTCAGGTGGGCAGCGGGGTTGGCAGCGTCGCCGCCGGGGGCGCAACCCAGTGGCTGCCGCTTGTGGTAGGCGACCGCCGCGCCCGCTACATGCTGATGACTAACCGCCGCATACCCGCCTACCAGGCGCTGGAATGGGGTTTAGTCAACCAGGTCGTGCCTTCGGTGAAAAAAGACGGCGAGTTTATCGAGCGGGCGACGCCCGAACAGATTTCTCTCGCCCAGAAATCCCAGCAGGGCTACAGCCTCGACCTGGCGCTGCTGGATGAGGCTGTGGACGACCTGGCTCAGGAGTTGGTCGATAAATTCCCCGAATGCATGCGCTACACGAAAGAGCAGACCAACTTCTGGAAAAACATGGCATGGCACCAGACCATCGGTCACGCCCGAGACTGGCTCTCCATCCATTACACCTCCTGGGAACCCCTGGAAGGGATGAGCGCCTTTGTCGAAAAGCGCGCCCCCCGCTACCGCATGCTTCGGGAGCGGGCCGCGCGGGGCGAGAGCAGCGAATTCATTTGGGGTCCGTACACGCGCCTCTGCCCCGAATGCGGCTCAGGCGACCTGCCGGAAGGATTTCAATTCTGCGGTGTGTGCGGCTCAGCCCTGAACGGAGCTGAAAAGCAGGGTTAGCACCGCAAGGTGATGCACCTTTGAAGGATGAAATGGCTGAATCTGACCCGATCTTTGTCACCGCACAAATCCAGGATGGCGTTGCCTGCCTCACCCTCGACCGGCCTCCCCTGAACGTGCTGAATATCCTCATGTTGCAGCAGTTGGAAGCAGCGCTGGTAGAGATTTCACGCGACCCGGCTGTGCGCGTGCTGATCCTGAACGCCCGCGGGGTGCTTTTCTCCGCCGGCGTGGATGTGGCCGACCATACCACTGACAAGGTTGCCGTGCTGATCCCCCTATTCGATCGCCTCTGCGCTGCTCTGGCTGACCTCCCCATACCTACCCTGGCGGCGGTACATGGGCACGCCTTGGGAGGAGGCTGTGAGCTGGTGCTGTGCTGCGATCTGGCAGTCATGGCTGAGGGTGCCGCTATCGGTCAGCCGGAGATCCACCTGGCTGCCCTGGCGCCGGTCGCCGCCCTACGCCTGCCTTACCTGGTCGGGTACCGCCTCGCCGCCGACTTGCTCTTCACCGGTCGCCGGCTGAGCGCCCAGGAAGCGCTGCGAATTGGGCTGGTCAACGCCGTCGTGCCTCCAGAGCAGGTGAGCGCCCGGGTCGAAGAGATAGCCGCAGAGCTGGCGAAGCTCAGCGGGGCTGCCTTATCCCTGGTTAAGAGAGCGCTCCGCCTGGGATATGGGGAATGGACGAAATCCGTGCCTGAGATGGAGCGGCTTTACCTCCAAGATTTGATGGGCACCTACGACGCTCATGAAGGCCTCGCCGCCTTCATGGAAAAAAGGACCCCAAGTTGGGAGCACAGATAATACCTGCCAGACGTAGGACAGGTTTCAACCTGTCAGACATTTTCTAGGGAGAAGGATATGAGCGCTGGGCGCGGCTTGACATTTGATCAATTCGAGCTGGGAAATTGCTACCATTCCCAGGGTCGGACGGTGACGGAGGCGGATGTGGTTTCCTTCGCTGGTCTCTCGGGCGATTTCAACCCGCTCCACACCGACGCGGAGTTCGGCAAAACCACCCCATTCGGGGAGCGCATTGCCCACGGCATGCTCCTGGTCGCCATGGCGACCGGCATGGCCAATTGGACCGGGATTTTTGAAGGCACCACGATTGCCTTAATGGAGCAGGTTCTCCGCTACAGAGGTGTCGTCAAGTTCGGCGATACGATTCACCTGGAATTGGAGGTGATCGACAAAAAAGAGACCTCCAAACCAGATCGAGGGGTCGTGCGCTTTGCCGCCCGGGTCAAAAAACAAACCGACGAGGTGGCTGTGGACGGCGAATGGACGCTGCTGATGAAACGGTCGCCGGGATCATGAGTCTGCCAGCATTTCTTTGGATTGTACGACGAAACGAATCAACCACCGTAAATGGAGGGCAGGATGTTGCTGGAAAATAAAGTCGCATGGATAACGGGGGGAGGCAACGGCATTGGCAGGGCCACCGCGCTGCGCTTTGCCCGCGAAGGGGCCAGGGTTGTGATCAGCGATTTGGATGAGCAGGGGTTAAACGCCGCCGCCGAGGAAATTGTCGCAGCCCAGGGGCAGGTCGAGGCGGTCGTCGGCAGCGTCACCGAACGCCTGGATGTGCAGAGGATCGTCAACGCTGTCCTGGCAAAGTTCGGTCGCCTGGATATCCTGATTAACAATGCCGGCGTCAACCGGGACGCCCTGGTCACTCGCGTGAAGGACGGTGAAATACGCCTGATGTCCGATGAGCACTGGGAGCTGGTGATGAACGTCAATCTCAAAGGCACCTGGTTGTGCTCGCAGCTCGCCGCAGTGCCGATGATGGCGCAAAAATACGGGCGCATCGTCAACACCTCTTCGATTGGCGCCCTGGGGAACATTGGGCAGGCCAACTATGCGGCTTCCAAAGCCGGCGTGATCGGCCTGACCAAAACGCTCGCCCTCGAATGGGCGCGCTACAACATCGCCGTCAACTGCGTAGCACCGGGCGCCACCAAAACCACGATGACGGCCGGAATCCCCGAAAAGCTGCTCGAAGGTCTGCTGGGGAAAATACCCTTCCAGCGCCTGGGAGAGCCTGATGAAATCGCCGCCGCCCACGCTTTTCTAGCCTCCGACCAGGCCTCCTACATCACCGGGCAGGTGCTGTTCGTGGACGGCGGCATAAGCGTTGGCGTCTAGGGTAAATAATGAGTGAGATCACCATGGAATCGAACACCTTTTCACAAACTTCATCCCCAGGGCGTGAATTAGCCGGAAAAGTCGCCATCGTCACCGGTGGCAGCCGGGGCATCGGTCAGGCTATCGCCCTGGACCTGGCCTGCAATGGGGCGCATATCGCCATCAACTACCGCCAGAGCGCTGCCGAAGCGAAAAAAGTGATCCAGCAGGCTGAGAGCATGGGCGTCCATGGCCTGGCAGTCCAGGCCGACGTCGCTTCCTTTGAAGACGCCCAGGGTATGGTTGAGGCTGTGGTCGCCGAACTGGGCGGGCTGCACATCCTGGTGAATAACGCCGGGATCAACCGGGATAGCGTAATTTGGAAGATGACCGAGGAACAATGGGACGAGGTCATCGCAGTGGACCTTAAAGGCACCTTTAACTACATCCGCGCCACAGCGCCGATTTTCAAAGAACAGGGCTCGGGCAAAATCGTCAATGTAACCTCGATCAACGGCCTGCGCGGGAAATTCGGCCAATCCAACTACACGGCAGCCAAGGGCGGAGTGATCGCCCTGACCAAGACCATCGCGCGCGAGCTGGGGCGCTTCAACGTGAATGTCAACGCCATTGCGCCGGGGCTGATCGAGACCGATATGGTCAAAGAAGCACCGGAGAAAGTGCGTGAGCTGGCGTTATCCGAGATCGTCTTGGGGCGGCTGGGGACGCCGGAAGAAGTGGCCTGGGTGGTCACCTTCTTGTGCAGCGAGCGTGCCCGCCACATCACCGGAGAGATCATCACTGTCGATGGAGGGCAGTACCTATGAGAGAGGCAGTAATAGTCGAAGCTGTGCGCACGCCAATCGGCAATCACGGCGGCGCGTTGAGTTCGGTCCGGCCCGACGATATGGCCGCCCTGGTCATTGCCGAGCTGGTCAAGCGCGCCGGGGTCGATCCAAACGAAATCGAGGAGGTCTATTTCGGCTGCGCCAATCAGTCTGGCGAGGATAACCGCAATGTCGCCAGGATGGCTGCCCTGCTGGCTGGGCTTCCCATCAGCGTCGCAGGGGTGACCTTCAACCGCCTGTGCGCCTCCAGCCTGGCAGCCATCAACGCCGCGGCGCGGGCGATCAAGGTGGGCGAAGGCGATGCATTTATCGCCGGCGGCGTCGAATCGATGTCCAGGTCTCCCTGGGTGCTGCCAAAAGCCGAGGGGGCATTCCCCTGGGGCAATCTCACCGCCTGGGATACCACCATCGGCTGGCGCTTCCCCAATGCCCGACTGAAGGAGCTGTACGGCAACGAAAGCATGGGCGAGACCGCCGAGAACATCTTCGATGAGATCCAAATCTCCCGCCAGGAGCAGGATGCTTTCGCCCTGGAGAGCAACGTTCGCGCCATCGCCGCGATCGACTCGGGAAAATTCGCTGAGGAGATCATCCCGGTCGCCATCCCGCAGAGAAAAGGGGAGCCGCTCGTCGTGGACACCGACGAGCGCCCGCGGCGGGATACCAGCCTCGAACAGTTGGGCAAGCTGCGGCCTGCCTTCCGCTCGAACGGCACGGTGACCGCTGGCAACGCCTCGGGGGTGAACGACGGCGCAGCCGCCGTGCTGATCATGAGCGCAGAGAAAGCCGCCAGCCTGGGCCTCAAGCCAATGGCGCGGGTCGTTTCATCCGCCGCGGCGGGTGTATTACCCCGCACTATGGGCTACGGGCCTGTCCCAGCCACCCGCAAGGCGCTCCAACGCGCCGGGGTCACCGTCGCTGACCTGGGACTGATCGAGCTGAATGAGGCCTTCGCCGTGCAGGCTTTAGCCGTCATGAAAGAGCTGGGCTTGAAACACGAGATCACCAACGTCAACGGCGGCGCGGTGGCGTTGGGCCACCCGCTTGGCTGCACGGGAGCCCGCATCGTCTGCACGTTGCTGCATGAAATGCGCCGGCGCGCCCCACACACCCATGCGCCTTTTTACGGCCTGGCTACCCTGTGCGTGGGTGTCGGTCAGGGTGAAGCTACCATTTTCGAGTGGGTTGGAGGCTGATCAAATGGCGCTGGAGAATGTTTACATCCCCTATCGGGGATACTGGAGTACGCCCTTCTGCAAATGGCAGGGTAGTTTCGCCAACCTGCACCCGGTGACCTTTGCTGCCGATGTCGCCCGCAAGGCGCTAGCCGAACGGGACATCTCGCCGGGTGTTTTCACCGCTTTATATTTCGGTATAACCGTGCCCGCCAGGCATTCCTTCTACGGATCTCCGTGGCTGGCGGGGCTGATCGGTGCGGACGAGATTACCGGCCCGGTTTTCTCCCAGGCGTGCGCCACCTCCGCCCGGGTTCTGGGCAGCGCGGCGTACGAGGTGGAAAGCGGGGCGAGCGATCAGCCGCTTATCCTGTGCCTGACCGCCGACCGCACCTCCAACGGGCCCCACCTGCTCTACCCCAACCCTTTGGGGCCTGGCGGGCGGGGTGAGGCGGAGGACTGGGTCTGGGATAACTTCAACTATGACCCCCTGGCCCGCAACAGCATGGTCCAGACCGCTGAAAACGTCGCTCGGGAATACGGCATATCTACGGCAGAGCAGCATCAGGCTGTGCTGATCCGCCACGCCCAATACCAGCAAGCCTTGCAGGACGATGGGGCTTTTCAGAAGCGCTACATGGTAAGCCCCGTGGAGATCAACCCCACCGGGCGCAAGGTGGTCGGAGAAGTGACCAGCGACGAGGGCATTTTCCCCACAACCGCAGATGGCCTGGCGAAACTGAAGCCGGTGCTGCCAGACGGAACAGTCACTTTCGGCGCGCAGACCTACCCTGCGGATGGCAACGCCGCCATGATCGTGACCACCCGGGAGCGCGCCCGTGAGCTGAGTCGCGACCCGAGGATCGAAATTCGCCTGCGCGCCTTTGCCGAGGGCCGTGCCCCCAAAGGCTATATGCCCAAAGCCAACGAACCGGCGATACGCAAAGTCCTGGAGCGAGCCGGCATCTCCCTGGGTGAGGTAAAAGCGATCAAGACTCACAATCCCTTCGCGGTGAACGATTGCTTTTTGAACCGCCTCCTGGGGATTCCCCTGGAGGGCATGAATAATTACGGCTCCTCGCTGATCTGGGGGCACCCCCAGGGGCCGACCGGCATGCGCCTGATTATCGAGTTGATCGAGGAGCTGGTGTCCCTGGGCGGCGGCTACGGCCTGTTCACCGGCTGCGCTGCCGGCGATACCGCTGCGGCGGTCGTCGTCGAAGTGCTGGCAAACTGATTACTCTGGCATGATGAACAAAGGACCGATGATCGAACCCTACCGCTTTTCCACCGAGTTGCGCGTGCGCTTCAACGAGACCGACGCTCAAGGTCACGTCAACTTTGCCTGGTATCTGAACTACTTCGACATCGCCTTGATCGAGTATCTAAAAACCCTCGGCTATGCGTATGCGCAGATGTTAGCTGATGGCGTGGACATGTTATATATCGATGCCCACGCGGCTTACCGCGCCCCGGCTTATTTCGACGATCTGCTGCGCATTCACTGCCGGATTGGCAAAATTGGCAGCACCAGCATACGCTTCGATTTTCAAATCTTCAACCCCGCCGCTGGCCGCCTGGTGGCGACCGGCGAGATTACGGTGGTATTTGCCCGGCGGGACACGTACGACAAGCTGCGCGTCCCGGATGTTATCCGCCAGGCCGTGGCTGCCTACGAAGGCGTCGCTCAAGACGCTGAAGCCGGGGGCAGGTAAGTCGTGGAGGCGATCCTGAAATGAAAGCAGCAGTATTCTATGCGGGGGACCAACCGCTGAAGATAGAAGAAGTGCCCACGCCCACCCCTGCGCCGGGTGAGGCGTTGATAAAAGTAGCCGCCTGCGGTGTGTGCCACACCGACCTGCATTACCTCGATCACGGCGTGCCGACCTTTAAAAAACCGCCCTTGATCCTGGGCCACGAAGTGTCAGGCGTCATCGCCGCCCTGGGCGGCGGCGCGAGTCCATGGAAGGAAGGCGACCGGGTGCTGCTCCCGGCGGTTTATGGCTGCGGGCAGTGCGCCATGTGCCGGACGGGACGGGAGAATGTCTGTGAAAAGATGGTCATGTTCGGGAACAACGTGGATGGCGGCTATGCTGAATACATCATAGCCCCCGCCAAAGACCTGCTCCGCCTGCCGGACGAGCTCCCCCTGGAAGAGGGCGCGATCATCGCCGACGCGGTGACCACTCCCTATCACGCTGTGGTCAATCGCGGGAACCTCAAGCCCGGCGACCAGGTGGTTGTTTTTGGCTGTGGTGGTATCGGCCTCAACCTGGTGCAGATCGCCGCCGCATTGGGCGGGAACGTGATCGCGGTGGACATCCTCCCCGAAAAATTAGACTGGGCCCGCCAGCTCGGCGCTCGGATAACCCTCAATGGGCGAGACTACGAGCGCATTGACAAGGAAATCCGCAAGCTCACCGGCGGCGGGGCGGATATCGGCTTTGAGGCGATTGGCAACCCGATCACTCAAGCGCAGACCTTCGCTTCGCTGCGCACGGGCGGGCGCTTTGTGGTGGTCGGATTTTCCGCTCAGCCAATGAGCCTGGATATCGGCAGGGTGATGTACCGCGAGATGGAAATCGTCGGCTCTCTGGGCTGCCGGGCTGTTGATTACCCCCGCGTGCTGGAGCTTGCCCGGCAAAATAAAATCAAAGTAAAGGAGCTGGTGACGGCGCGATTCGCCCTGGAAGAGATCAACCTCGCCTTCGATGTGTTGCGGCGAGGCGAGGGCATCCGCTCCATCATCATCCCATGATCATCGACTTTCACTTCCACCTGAGCCGGCCGGAGCATGAGCACCCCTGGGTGATGGATTGGATTCGTTCCAACTTTCCCGGGGATGTGGATGCGCTCGTGGACCAGGTGTTAACCCCCGCCGGTATCCGCCGCTATCTGCAAGCCAGTGACATCGACTGGGCCGTCGGGCTTGCGGAAGTCTCGCCCATCACCACTGGCTGGGCAGGCAATGAATATGTGGGCGAGTTCTGCGCCGCGGCGAATGACCTGCCCGATCCCTCCGATGGGCCCCGCGGGCTCCTGGCTCCATTCGCCAGTCTAAACCCCTTCATCGTCAATGACCTGGCAGGCGAGCTCCTCCGCCTGGTGGAAGGATATGGATTTCGCGGGATTAAAGTATACCCCACCTACCACCACCACTACCCCAACGATACCCGCATGTATCCCCTGTACGCCAAAGCCCAGGCGCTGGGCCTGCCTGTGCTCACCCACACGGGTTCTTCGGTGTTTAAAGGGGCGCGCATCAAGTTCGGCGATCCTTTGCTGTGGGATGACGTCGCCAACGACTTCCCCGATTTGACCATCCTCCTGGCCCACGCCGGCCGGCCATTCTGGTACGAGCAGGCCTTTTGGATGGCGCGCCAGCACCCAAACGTCTATCTGGAGATATCCGGCTTGCCGGCCAAGAAGCTGATGGAATATTTTCCGCGGCTGGAAGATATCGCCCTCAAAGTCGTGTATGGCTCGGACTGGCCCGGAAACCCCGACCTGAAGCGCAATGTTGAAGCAATACTCTCGCTGCCCATTGCTGAGAGCGCCAGGCAGGCGATCCTATTCGCCAATGCGGCGCGTATTTTAGGCGTCACGTAGAGAGTTTGCCCATGTTAACGGTATTCGTACAGTTCAGGAGGCAGGATGCGTGAATTATTGTTAGCTAATCAGGCTATCGCCCGCGGCGCCTGGGAGGGCGGCGTGAAATTTGCCGCCGGCTACCCGGGAACGCCCAGCACCGAGATCATTGAGACGCTCGCAGCTCGCTACCCTGAAACCAACCCGCGCTGGTCGGCGAACGAAAAAGTGGCCTTCGAAGAAGGGATGGGAGCTGCCATTGGCGGGTTGCGCGTGCTGGTCACCATGAAGCATGTCGGGCTCAATGTCGCCGCAGACGCTTTCATGGTATTCCCTTATTCAGGCACCAACGGCGGTTTCATTGTCGTCTCTGCCGATGATCCCGGCA
>DATEDC010000117.1:0-45928 GCA_035286585.1 Anaerolineales bacterium | reverse complement strand
CTCGCCGCGTTGATCGAAGAGACGCTCGGATTAGAGTGATACTTTTAAGGATGCGTCCGTGGATTATGTAGATCGGATCAGGGGTAAACTTCAATTTTTATATCCAAATGAACAGGCCGCAGATCTGTTTTCTGTTTTAATGGAGCGAATCGAGGCTTTTCAATCTCGCCATCCGGAGTTAAGGGCGAGAAAGCCGCAGCTCAGCCAGGCTGATGCTGTGTTGATCACCTACGGCGACCAGGTGAGCGAACCGGGCGAACCGCCGTTGCAAACCTTAGCCGAGTTTGCCAGCCGTCACCTCACGGGAGTGGTCAGCAGCGTGCACGTTCTCCCTTTTTATCCTTTTTCGTCGGATGACGGCTTTTCAGTGATCGATTACTACCAGGTTGATCCCAGGCTGGGCTCATGGGAGCATATCCATAGGCTGGCGGGCGAGTTCCGCTTGATGTTCGATGCGGTGATCAACCATGTGTCCGCCCAAAGCCCCTGGTTCCAGGCTTTTATGGGCGATCAGCCCTCGTACAGCGATTACTTCCACGTAATAGATCCCGCCATCGACCTGTCCAGGGTTGTGCGTCCGCGGGCTTTGCCTCTGCTGACCAGGGTGACGACCGCCTCTGGCGAGAAGCATGTTTGGACGACTTTCAGCGCCGATCAAATTGATTTAAACTACGCCAACCCGCAAGTGCTGCTGGAGGTGCTGGATATCCTGCTGTTCTACATCGCCCAGGGGGCGGAGTTTATCCGTCTGGATGCCATTGCCTTCCTCTGGAAGGAGATCGGCACGCCGTGCATCCACCTGCCGCAAACCCACCAGGTGATCCAGTTATTCCGCCTGGTGATGGACCTGGTCGCCCCGCATGCCATGCTGGTAACTGAAACCAACGTGCCCCATGCCGATAATATTTCTTATTTTGGGGACGGTACGAATGAAGCCCAGATGGTTTACAATTTTGCCTTACCGCCGCTGACCCTGCACACCTTCCACACCGCCAATGCCGCTGCCCTCTCTGAGTGGGTCAATCGTCTCAGCTTGCCGACCAGGCAGGTCACCTTCTTTAACTTCCTGGCCTCGCACGATGGCATTGGCTTGAATCCGGCGCGCGGGGTTCTCAGTGAAGCTGAAATCGCCGCCATCATTGCGAAAACCCAATCTCACGGCGGCCTGGTTTCATACAAACAAAATCCGGATGGCAGCCGGAGCCCGTACGAGCTCAACATCAATTATTTCGATGCCCTTTCCAATCCGAGTTCGCCCGAACCCGAGCAAATTAAGATCGAGCGCTTTACCGCCGCCCATGCGATCATGCTCTCCCTGGTCGGCGTCCCGGGGATTTATTTTCACAGCCTGTTTGGCTCGCGCGGCTGGAGGGAAGGGCCAGCCCTGAGCGGTCACAACCGGGCGATCAACCGGCAGAAGCTGCCGCGCAGGGTGGTCGAAGGTGAGCTTGCCGATCCGGGATCGCTGCGTTACAAAGTGTTCTCCCGGCTGAAAGAGCTGTTTCGCTTGCGGGGGGAACGAGCCGCCTTTCACCCTTTTGGAGAGCAGCGTGTGATCGAGATTCACCCGGCGGTGTTTGGCTTGCTGCGCCTCTCTCCAGATGGCGCCAGCTGCGCCCTGTGCCTGCATAATGTCTCTCCAGAGGAAACGCAAATCGAAATCGCCTTGCGCAGATTTGAGTCAAAATCAGCGACCGATATGAGCCGTCCAGAAGTTAAGTTTAATGGAAAAGTTGCCCTGAATCTGAGGCCGTATCAGGTCTTCTGGCTCGATTTGGATCGCTAAACAATTTGTGTGAGGTCAGGTCTGCCCATTCAATCCAGCGAGTAAAGCTGGTAGGGCGTCTGGCAGGGCAGGCCGTTTGCCAGGTAAAGCTGTCTCTGGCAGGGCAGGTAAATGGTGGAGGCGATGGTCACCGAGCGGGGGCCGATATCCGGATGGCGGCAGATGGCGGCGAGCGAATCTCCATGACTGGACATCAACTGCATCGCCCAATTCAGGTCTATCTTTCGTATACTTTCCCTTAATGCTCGTACCGCGCGGTCATACCTTGCTAGCGAGTTGCCGTGAACATCTTCTGGCCCGCGCGGCAGCCAGCGCTGCTTCATGGGAGGGGTGACATAATGGTTGGCGCTGACCAGGAATCCATCCACCGGTCGGTCGATCCCTGTCATCGTGTAGCCGGTTTCGATCACTGCCATGTCTCCACTGGCATCCAGGAGCAGGATATTCCCATTTCCGCTGTGGGTCACATTTATCAAATATTCAAGTGCCGCCTCAACAGAGCTGTATTTTTCCAGCGCCTCCATCATCACCGCGTAGCGGGGCAAGCCGGGTCCAACATCGAGAGAGACCACGTGGGTATCCGCCGCGACCAGCCCGGCTTCGTTCATGCCGGAGCTGAACACCCCGGGGCTTCCAGCGCTGGTCAGGTAGAGGTAGGCATAGCCTGATTTTGGCCTGGCGAATGCCAGGCATTGTAGTTGTTGATGGTCGGGCCAGTAATCCCGGTTTTTTGCCAGGATGGGTGCCTCCGGTGGGGTCATCCTGCCCGCGGCCGCCCAGGTCGTACAACCCTGGGCATCCGCCGGGATGTGTTTGGCGCGGTCCATCAGATAGGTGGCTACTGTGTAGGTGAAAAACCGCTCCCAATCGAGAGCCAGCCCATCCGCCATGCCCTTGAGCATGTTCAGCGTTGGCTGGGCGTCAGTTTTCCAGCGGTTTTGCAGCTCAGCCAGGAAAGGCCTGGTTTTGATTTCGATCTCGGCGATCAAGCCCAGGCGGTGCTCCATTGCAGCCAGTATATCCGGGCGCAGGGCTTCCACCTGGCGGGCGTGTTGCCAGCCCATCGTGTAATGATCGCCGGATAATTGGATTTCTCTTATCAAAGGTTGTCCTTCGGGATTTCCGTTGAGTTGGTGAGGGCGCCTGCCGGGGCTGATGGCGGCTGATCCTGGTAGATCCAGCAGGCGACTTTTTGCTGCCCCACTTGAAAAAAAGGAGGGTATTCGTTTTCGCAAATGCTGCCAACCTTGGCGAAGCAGCGCGGGTGGAATGGACAGCCGGGCGGGGGATCGATCGGGCTGGGCACCCCACCGGGCAGCAAAATGCGCTGCGTTCGCACCTCTTTGCGCACGCGGGGAATGGCGGCCAATAAAGCCTGGGTGTAGGGGTGGAGCGGATTTTCAAACAGGTGGTCTGTCTCCCCTTGCTCCACGATGTGCCCCAGGTACATCACCGCGACCCGGTCGCTGATGTAGTAGATCACGCTTAAATCGTGGGCGATGAACAGGTAGGTGAGCTGGAACTCTTCTTGCAGCTCCTCGAGCAGGTTGATCACCTGCGCCTGGATGGAAACATCCAGGGAGGAGACCGGCTCATCGGCGACGATGAAACGCGGCTGCATGGCGAGGGCGCGGGCGATGCCGATCCGCTGGCGCTGGCCTCCCGAAAACTGGTGCGGGTAAGCGTCGATATGGCGCGGGCTCAATCCCACCCGGCGCAGCAGGGTCAGGGCTTCAGCCTCGCGGTCGAGCGCGTCTTTCACGCCGCGGTGTTTCAAGGGGGTGCCCAGGATCTCCCGCACCGTTTTGCGCGGGTTCAGAGATGAATACGGGTTCTGGAAGATGATCTGGGCGAGGCGGTGATAGTTGACCTCCTGCGCTCCCTGCTTCCCGTCTATATTCGCAATGACCGTGTCTTTGACCACCTGCCTGCCGGCGTAATAAATCTCCCCTCGGGTCGGCTCGTGCAAACGCGTCAGTACCCGGCCCAGGGTGGTCTTACCGCAGCCGCTTTCTCCCACCAGGCCCAAAGTCTCGCCAGGTCGGATCTCCAGGTCGACGCCATCCACTGCGCGGACGACCTTCACCTCCGCTCGCGCCAGCGCCCGCGCCAGTATGCTTGGAACGATAAAAAAGTGCTTGTAAACGTTTCTGGCTGCGACGAGAGGCGCCGTTTCCAGCGGGCTGGAATTCGTCATCCTGCACCTACCCTGTCACCCCACTGCCAGTGGGGCTGGCGCTGGAAGTTGGTGTGGATCAGGCAGCGGCTGAGATGCCCATTGGCGCAGTCAATCAAGGGGATCGCGCCAGCTTCACAAACTGGTTGGAAGTGCTCGCAGCGAGGGGCGAAGGCGCAGCCGGGAGGTAATTCTGCCAGGTCGGGCACATTGCCCGGAATGGGTTGGACGCGCATCGCCCGCTCCGAGATGCGCGGGCGGCAGTTCAGCAGTCCCTGGGTATACGGGTGCTGAGGTTTGCCCACCACCTGATCGACCTCGCCCTGTTCAACGATCCGCCCGGCGTACATCACGGCAATCCGGCTGCAAAATTCAGCCGCCATACCCAGGTCATGGGTCACCAGGATGATCGCCGTGCCATGCTCACGGTTGATGCGCCGCATCAGGTCCAGGATTTGTGCCTGGATGGTGACGTCCAGGGCTGTGGTAGGCTCATCGGCGAGCAGCAGGGAAGGTCCGCACACCAGGGCGATGGCGATCAGGGCGCGCTGCTGCATTCCGCCCGAGAATTGGTGCGGGTATGCCGCGAAGCGGTCCATTGGAGAAGGGATGCCCACCTCTTGCATGACATCAAGGACCCGCTGTTTTTCCAATTTGCGCAGAGCGTAATCAAAAGGCCAGGGCAGGCGGGCGCTGCCGACGATGTGGTGCAAGCGCAAGGCTTCGCGAATTTGCTCGCCTACAGTAAACGCTGGGTTGAGCGTGGAAAGCGGATCCTGGAAGATCATCGCCACTTCTTTGCCGCGCACGGAGCGCATTTGCCGGGGGGGCAGCTTGAGCAGGTTCTGGCCGCGGAACAAAATTTCCCCCGCCGAAATTTTGCCCGGTGGGCGGATCAGGCGCAAGATCGAAAGCAAGACGGTACTTTTTCCGCAGCCGGACTCGCCCACAATACCGAGGATCTCGCCTTCCCGCAGGCTCAGATTGACGCTGTCCACGGCCCAGACCTGGCCTCTCCTGGTTGGAAATACCGTGCTCAGGTTTTTTAATTCCAGTAGCGCGGGGTTATTCAATGCTGCCTCCGGGTTTGCCGACTTATCCATCTATTTTTAAGCGCGGATCCAGGATATCGCGCAGCCCTTCGCCGAACAAATTAATTGCCAGCACCAGGATCACAATGGCCAGGCCGGGAAAGGTGGAAACCCACCAGGCCACGAGCATATAATCGCGCCCGGCTGAGACCATCGACCCCCAGGCCGGGATGCGCGGCGGGATGCCCAGACCTAAAAAGCTCAGGCTGGCCTCCATGATGATCATGTAGCCGATGCGCAAAGTCGCCAGCACGAAAACCGAGTTGATGATATTGGGCAGGATTTCTTGAGCGATGATTGCCAGATGGCTTTGTCCCGTGACCCGAGCCGCTTCGACATATTCTTGTGTTTTTTCGGAGAGCATTTCCCCGCGCACCAGGCGGTAGAATTCCACCCAGCCTTTGAAGGTTAATGCCAGGATCAGGTTGGTAAAACCCGGTCCCAAAAAGGCCATGACGCCGATGGCAAAGATCAGGAACGGAAAGGCGAGCAGCAGATCGGCGAAGCGGGAGACCAGGCTGTCCAGGCGGCCGCGGAAGTAACCCGCCAGTGCGCCAAGCACCAACCCGACCACCACTGAGATGCCCACGGAAATGAGGCCCACCGCCAGGGATACCCGCGCGCCGAAAATAATCCGGGTCAGCAGGTCTCTGCCCTGGGCATCCGTGCCCAGCGGATACTCCCAATTCCCCTCTGCCTGCCAGGCTGGCGGGTCCAGGCGCAGGCGCAGGTTGCCCCTGCCGGGATCGTGGACGGTGATTTGTTCTGCGAAGATGGCCGCCAGGATATATACCACGATCACGACCCCGCTCAACAGCGCCACGGGATGCTTGCGCAGCTCGCGCAGAAACTCCGCGCTGTTGCGCCGGATGAGTCCCAGGCGGATGCGCCAGAGATACTGCTGTCGAGCCAGGGGGCTGAGAGCGCCGGGGGCGATATCCATTTCAAGCTCCTTTTTGCCTACAGGCTGATTTTTGGATTGAGGTATGTGTATAACACATCCACGATCAAGTTAGCCATGACAAAGGTAAAAGCGTAGATCATCACCGATCCCTGGATGAGAGGAAAGTCGCGGTCAAAGATGGCGCTGACGACCATGCTGCCCAGACCTGGCCAGCTAAATACGGTTTCTACGATCATATTGCCGCCTAACAAGATGCCCACTTGCAGGCCGACGACGGTCACCGTGGGAATTAAGGCGTTGCGCAGAGCGTGCTTCAAGACCACGCTCCACTCGGGGGCGCCTTTGCTGCGCGCCAGGGTGACGTAATCTGAGCGCAGGGTCTCCAGCATGCTGGAGCGCAGCACGCGGGCGATGACCGCCGCCACCGGAGCCCCCAACGTGATCGAAGGCAAAACCAGGTGTTTCAGGCTGCTCAACAACGCAACCCGGTTGCCGGTCAGCAGGCTGTCCAGCACGAAGAAGCCGGTGATCTCCTGCAGGTTGGCGTCGAAACTGAGCCTGCCCTGCACCGGCAGCAGCTTCAGGCGGACGGAAAAAAGCAAAATCAAGATGATGCCCAGCCAGAATGCCGGCATGGAGATGCCGAGAAAGGCGCCAGCCATGCTCAGACGATCTAAGGACGAGTTCTGCCGCACTGCGGAGAAGATGCCAATCGGCATGGCGACGACCAGGCTGAGGATGAGCCCGCCCAGAGCGAGCTCGATGGTGGCGGGCAGGCGCTCGGCGATCAACAGGGTCACCGGGCGCTTGAGCACGTACGAATACCCCAGGTCTCCCCGCACGGCGTCTTTGAGGAACAGCCAGAGCTGCACGTGGAGCGGCTCATCCAGGTGGAATTCCTGGCGCAGGCGATCCATCTCGCCTTCCGATATAGCCCCTCCTTGGCCCATCATGATGTCCACCGGGTCGCCAGGGGTCAGGCGGATGAAGAAAAACACCACGATGGCAACCCCGAATACGATCGGGATCGTCGCCAGGATGCGCTCGAGGATTTTAACCGCTCTCACGTTTCACGCGCTCCTCTTAAGGTGGGCGCCCAAAAGACTGGGGTTCTGTGACCAGCCTGTCAGGCTGGTCACAGAGTGTTTCCAGGACTATCTCATTCAGAGAAATTACTTACGGCGCCAGGCAGACATCGTGCAGGTTGATGCGGCTGTCTGCGGCGGGCTCCCAGTTCATCACCCGGTCCGAAGCCGCTTCAGCCTCATCCGGCAGGATCAGGAAAACCGCCGGGGCTTCATCGTAGACGAGCTGTTGAGCCTCATCATAGATCTTCTGGCGCTCTGCCGGGTCAGCGGTGGTCTCACCAAGCTTGATCAGCTCGTTGACCCGCTCGTTGTTGTAGGTAGAGAAGTTGGCTCGCCCGTAGGGTGCGCCTTCGACGAAACCATGCCACTTGGCTTCATAGTGCCCCACCGGGTCGAAAGCCGAATCTCCCCAGTCGTCCAGGTAAGCCATGCGCTCGCCGGCCAGGAGCTGCGGTCTGACCACGCTGTACTCCCAGAAACGCACGCTGGCGTCGATGCCGATGGCGCGGAACATATCCGCCACCGCTTCTGCCAGGGGGCGCCATTCTTCGAGCGTGTCCAGGGTGAATGTGAACGGCTGCCCGTTTTTATCCAGCAGGCCATCCCCATCGGTATCTGTCCAGCCTGCGTCAGACAGCAGCGAAAGGGCCATGTCTGGATTGTAAGCATAAGGAGTCAGGCTCTTGTTGACGAAGTTATTGAATGGCGAGAGCGGGCCGGGCAGCGCCACGGCGCGGCCGCCGTAGATCTCCTGGATAATCAGGTCTTTATCCACGGCGTAGTTCAGCGCCTGGCGAACGCGCAGGTCGTCAAACGGCGGCTTGTTCACGTTCATCTCCATCCATTTCGGTTGGGTGCCCACTGCGGATTTGACCTGGATGCCTGGCGTCTGGGCCAGCGTTTCGATCAGCTCGGCTGGGACGGCCTGGATGATGTCCACCTCGCCAGCCAGCAGCGCGGCGACCCGCGTGGAGGCTTCTGGGATGACGCGGAAAATTACGCCGCTGACGCAGGCTGGGCCAACGGGTTCGAGATCCGCCGCGCCGCCGTAGTAATCGTCAAACCTTTCCAGGACGACTTCTGTAAACCCAGGCTGCACCGAGACGAATTTGAAGGGACCCGTGCCGATGGGGTTTGCAACGAAGCCCTGAGTGCCTACTTCTTCAAGGTAGTGCTTGGGGACGATCTGCTGGTGGACAATGAGTTGCATCGCTGGTGGCCAGGGAGCGCTGAAGTTCATCACCACGGTGTAGTCATCCACCTCCTCAACAGATACCAGCGGCGCGATCAAGCCCTTACGCGGGGAGGTGTGTGGCTCAGGGTATTCGATCTGGTTTTCCTGGATGATGCGGTTGAAGGTGAAGACCACATCGTCGGCGGTCATCTCCACGCCATCGTGGAATTTCACCCCCTGGCGGAGCTTGACTTCCAGGGTTTGATCGTCCAGCCAGTTCATCTCCTCAGCCAGCTCCAGGTGCACGCCGCTCTTGGTATCCCGGGTGACCAGTCCGTCGAACATGTTGCGGACAACCGTTTCTGACTGGCGGCTGCGGTGGTCGGCTGGGTCCAAGGTGTCGGGCGCCTGGGAAAGCGCCACGATGATGGTCTGGCGCCCGGGCACCGGGGTGGGGGTGATGAGCCTCTCGACTTCCTCTCTTTCGGTCACCACCACGGTCTCAACCACCACCACGGTTTCTTTTACCGTTTCGACCTGGGGCGCTTCCGGGCTTGCCTGGGCGCAGGCTGCCAGGATCAGGGTCATGAGCAGCAGAACCCTTACGGATACATTGACAATTCGGGACATATCCTCCTCCTGTTCGATAGATGATCAGCTAATATGCGTTTGTTCTACGTACAGGTGTTCCAATTTGAGTTTTAGGCCTCCTTTCCATTTCAGTGCCTTGAGGTACACCTTGCCTGAGGTGAAATTACATTCACCGTTCGGCATTACCCTGGGACCGCCGTACGCACCCCGAGGCGGATGCTTTCCAGGGATAACAGCTCGCGCTTCATCACCCGCACTGCCTGCTCGGGGGCGACCCGCCCATACAGCCCTCCCAGGATACTGACCAGGTATTTCGCGTCCAGCAGCACCTGGCCCTGAGGTCGCAGTTTATGGCTTTCGAGGTCGTTAAACAGGGTGCCTTGAGCGATGATCTCCAAATCATCCTGGTAGCCGGGTTCGCGATCCCGGCACTTGTGGTAGATGGTGCCGCCGATGAGCAGTACGGTGGCCGGCTGGTTGAAGTAATTCACGCCGTACTGCAAGAAATAGGTCTCGGTTTCATCCACCCTGCCGACGTGTTTGCCGGTGGCGACAGCCATGATTTCTTTTGCCAGGAAAGCGCTGGCGGCGTTCTCGAGCGGAGTGATCGGCGTCTGATGTGGATTTTGACTGATCCAGCTTAGATAGCCGTCCAGCTCTATGATCATCGAGCCATTCCTGGGTTGGATGAACTGGCGGAATTGATCCTCTCCGGGGGCGAAATGCTGCGGGTAACGTTGACGGAGGTAGCGGCTCAGATCCTCCGCCAGGCTGCCATCCTGAAAACGCTTGAGCTCCTTAATGTTCTCGGCGTTGTAGCTCAAGCCGTATTTCCCCTCCACCCGCCTGAAAACCAGCGGCACGTTGGGTGTCTTCAAGATCGTGCGCTTGACTTTGCGCCTGGCGTCATTGCCCGGATAGACATACAGGGGGTTGTCGTTCACGTTCGAGTAGAAGTCGGTAGTTGCGCCGCCGATATCCAGGGCCATGATATTCCCCAGGCCCTCCTCGTTCCCGTAGCCGTTCGCCAGCAGGTTGATGCCCCGGAAAGCAGCTCGCGGCGTCGGGATGAAAGGCGCATCCATGTATTCCTCGACTACGTCGAAGCCCTTACCGCGGATGATCACCGTCTGGAACAGCTCCCGAATCGCTTCGTTGACCACCTCGATGCGGAAATCGTTGATTTCCGGCATGACATTGGGGGTGATGCGCACGTCGATGCCGCGGTATTTAAAGATATTCTTGATCCGCTCACGGATATCCTGGTTGCCGGCATAGATGATCGGGACGCCGTAGTCGGCGTAAGTCGCATAGCGTGCAGCCCTGGCAAGCATGCGGGCGTTGTGAATCTGGGTGGCGCTATCCCCGCCGTTATCCGTGCCGCCTGCCAGCAGGATGATCTCGGGCTGGTCTTCCTCGTAGATCTGGCGCGCCTGCTCGGCGCTGAGCATACCGTCATAGGTGCCGACCAGCTTGGCACCAGCGGTGAGCGCAGCCAGCTCGGCGGCGAACCCGGATTCCTCTTTGACCAGCGCAACGGTGGCGATCTTCAGGCCTCCCTTGGCGCTGGAACATGGCAGGCGCACGGCATACTCGCTCATTTTGCGCTTCAGAGGCTCCCAATCCCCTCTTTCCTGGCAGGTCTCCAAAACGCCCAGCCCATCGGCCAGACCTATGCGGATGTCTTCAACGGTGGTCGGTTTGTACTGCAGCTCGAATGTCTCTTTCTTGGTATCAAAGACACCGATCTTGGTGTAGGTGCTGCCGAAATCCACCACCAGGACCTTTTCGTCCGCCAGCCCGCTGACGCCGATTTGCTTGCGGAATTCGGCCACGGTCTCCTCGTCAACCTGTTCCACTTCGGCGTCCTCGGCAATGAAGGTGACTTCGTCGGCCCGGGTGACTTCCTTGTAGAAATACCAGGGATAGGTTTTGCGCACCAGGTCAACACGCTCGAATTCGCTGTAAACCTTGATGCCGTTCCATTCGTCGACGCGGCACATGCCATTTGTCACCCTGGTGCGGCATGCGCCAGCCATCTCGTAGCGTCTATCCACCACAGTGATGTACGGTCCCTGGTACAGGCCGATCTGCAAACCCAGGTCGAGCGCATCCGCGGCGATCAAGCCACATCCCCCGGTGGGGTAGTTGGCTTCATCGATCAGGCTGAGCAGCATGGTCTCGTAGTTTTTCTCGGGGTCCTGTTTGGGCTCCTTTGCCCACTCCCAGAAGTTTTCCGGGCGGATCGGACCATCATAACCACCCAGGATGGCGCCGTGGAGCACGTTGTACATGGCGCCTTGTTTCAATTCCTTGATCCGTTTCTTGATCGTCGGGTCGGCCCAGATGTGCGGCACGTTCCCTTTGGCGAAGTCCCAGCAGACCTGCTTGGTGATTTCACACGACTCGATAATGTCATCTGCGGAGGCTTCGTGGTGAGCTTCGGAGTGGGTGACCACGTGCAGGATGTCCGGCTCCATGTAAAGCTGGGTGTAAATGCCGAATGCCAGGTGACCTTTCGCCTGGTTGAGATTGGGGGGGAAGCTCGGCAATCCCGAGCGCGTTTGTCGATAGATGCGGAAATCAAAGTGGCGCGTCAGCGGCTCGGCAAGCTCGTAGGAGGCTTTCATCTTGGCAAGGTCATCCAGGGCGGAGATTTCCGGGGGCAGCTCGAACATCATCTGCATGACGTAGTTTTTGATGCCCTTTTTCAAAGCGATGACCGCGCTCAGGACGTGGTCGGTGACCTGCATATCGTCGCTGGCATAGCGCAAGCCCCATTGGTGCGGGTCGTTGATCTCCAGGGGCTTGCCCATCTGGGCCCAATATTCGATGGTCCGGAAGTGCTCCTCGAAGCCGTCTCGGATGCTGATCGGGCCGCGGCCGTCCAATTCATTGTAGAAGAAAATCGGCACTGCCGGGAAGCAGATATTCAAGTGCTCTTCCCAGAGATGGGCCAGGGCGATCAGCTCATCGGTGCCGGTATATATGCGCGTCATGGGGTAGTTGCCGCGCTGGGTGGCCGCTTTGAGACGCTTGAGATCTTCAATCGAGCGGATTGGCGCGCCGCCCTGACCAGCCAGGTATTTGCTGGGGTCCTCCTCGCCGCGGATGAATTTCGCCAGCAGTTCTTGCGAGGTCTGGTCGGGGGCCAGAGAGACGATTTCGAACGCCTCAGCTTCGGCCAGCTTTTCGATCGCCTCGATAGTGGGTTCGATCGTTTCGGCCGCGATGCCGATATGGGCGCGAATGATAGGGCGGTTCTCGCGTTCGCGCACCTGCCGGATGCGCCGAACCAGATCGTCCGACCAGGGTTTTTCTTTGCGCAAGTGAAGCGAAGGTTTGCGCCGGGCGAATTCTTCCAGCTCTTCCATGGTGACGAAATCATCGACGATCAGCTCGAAGAAACCCTGGAAGTGTTTTTTCTTTTTATACTCTTCCCGGATGGCCCCCAGATCATAGTGCTTTTCATCCTCGCGTATGAAGCGATCTTCTTCCAGGGGGGTGCCGGTCATAGCGCGCACCAGGTTGGCAGCCGGTCGCAGGCCGCCGAACGAGTAGCGTATGCCGCTCTCGCTGGGATGTAAGCCATATTGTGTGGCCGTATCGATAAATTCCGTGATCAGCTTGTCGACGTGCAGGTCGCCCAGCCGCATGGAGACGCCCACGACCTCCGGTCGCGCCTCGCGGATCTTGTTGATCACCTCTGCGATCGGCACTGCCGGGCCCAGTTTGACCGAGGTGTAGCCCTCGCCCAGGTCTTGCATCCAGTCGGCAAAATTCTCAACACCAAGGTTGTGCACGCATTTCCCGATCGCGCCAACCATGACGCGGCGCTTTGGGTTCTCGTTGATTTTTTTGTTCGCGGAACGGTTGCGGTTTGGCATTTCAAGATACTCCTGTTTTTTTACCGATAATTTATAGGTTTACCCGTAATAGGGAAGGCTGTATTCATGTGTCAACCATTACTGTATAGCAAGCAAACAGGTTTTCGAGCGTATCGATCCCGAAGCGCTGAGGGGCTCTGGAATCAGACACATCTCGGCCGCGCAGACTGCCCGCGACCAGGTACTCTTTGCCCAGTTTATCCTGCGCCCAGGTGATGACCCGTTCCATGGTGGGTGTGGGGACGCCCGCCAGCTCGGCGATCCCCCGCGTGGCAACCAGGGCGTAAGGCACGTCTTCGGAAAGATATCTGGCTTGAAAATCGGGGTAAAGCCCCCCATCCTGGCTGCGCATAGGCGCCTTAAGGCCAGCGTAGCCCCGGTTGGTGACCAGTGCTGCCTGCAGGCTGGATCGATCGGCGATGTCATTTTCATACGAATGGCGCAGCCACTCTGCCAGCGGTCGGACCGCGGACAGATCCAGGTCGGGTGAGATTTCTACCAGGCGGCGCCGGATAGACTGCACTTCATCGCTGAGCGCCTGCAAGATGTCAGCGGTGGATGCATCGATGCCCTGGTAAAAAAGCGGCGCTTCAACGAATGGCTCTCCATCCCAGTGATGAAACAGGCCGTACATGATGCCGGGATGAATGAGCTGGCCTGTCCCGGCCAGGGTGAGACTCAAGAAGCTGGAGATTGATTTTAAATCCAGGTTCAGCAGATTTCCTAAGACTGAAGCCATCTCACCCCCGCGCTCCGCGGGCCAGGCAGCCAGGTCTACGCTGGCTTTCGTGCCCAGGATGATCGCTTCACGTCCGTAGCGTTGAACCCGGCACGCCCAGGGTAGGGTTTGCAGACCGAATATGACCATCTCTGCATATCTCTCTCCCAAGACCATCCTGGCGCACAGGTCGAAACAGCCTCGCGCCGGAAGGGCGCCGATCCAGGCGCCTTGATCCAGATAAGGCGTGATCTCTTGCAGGACGCTCTCGTGGGCGAATGCTGGCAGGGCCAGTAATATGAGTTGAGCGCCAGGCACGGCATCCGCTGGCTCGGCCGAGATCCTTTCCGGGCGGCCGATGATTTGGGATTGCCCGCGGCGCACCACGATGCCGCCTTGCGCCTGGATACCCTCTTTCCATTGGATGAGCTCTGCCTGCAGAGAAAGGTAAACGTTTACTCTGTTGGCTGGCTGGGCTGCCAGTATTCCCGCCAGGGTGTGCGCGGCGTTGCCGCCGCCGCAGATGGTGATCTGTATGGTCACTCTACACTCAGCAAATTGTTATCCCGGTAAGCGCTATCTACCCGGCGTAATGAGCGTATGGTTTGGTTGGGTATGCGGTTCGAAATAGCGGTGATAAAAACATTCAGCAATGACATCACCCCGGTGGTTGAGAGGCTGTGCGAGACGCCGTCTGTAGCCGCCTCGAAAGCGTAATCACTCATCCGGGCCAGCGGAGAGACGACGCTGTCGGTAATCGCAATGCTGCGTGCCCCGTGTTTTTTAGCCGTTGCAACTGCCTGGATGGTCGAGCGCACGTAGCGCCATAGATCGATGGCGATGATCAATGCGTCATTGCCGAGCTGAGCGCTTTCGGCGGCCAGGGATAAGCCCTCGTTGAGATTGACGCGCGCATCCAGGCCGATGATTTTGAGCGAATGCGCCAGGAACAGGGCAGGGGAGGCCGAGAGGCCCGCGCCGACCACTAAAATACGCTTGGCTGCGAGGATGGTTTTGACCGCCCCTTCCAGCTTGGATTCATCCAGATTGTTGGCTGTGCGCTCGATGTTGCTGATGTCTGTATGGAATACCTTGTGAGGGATGTTGTCCGGAGGAGATGTCGCCTCCAGGCGCGCCTGGATGCGCTCTACGGCGGTCAGGTAGCTGGGCAGCTCTGCCCGAATAGCAGCCTGGAGTTCAGTGTAGCCATCATATCCCAGGGTTTGGGCGAAGCGGACCACGGTGGCTGCGCTGGTGCCGGTTTTTTTGCCAGCCTGGCTGGCTGAGGCGAACGACATGAAGTATTTATTATCCAGCACGAAGCGCGCCAGCCGCTTGTGTTTTGGACTCAGCAGGGCGTGGTGCTCTGCAATCCGCTCGTCCAGCCTGTAGGTGGATGTTTGGGGGTGTGCTTCGCCTGCTTTCATTGCCTTATTAATATACTCCGAATCGGGAACAAATGCAATAGATATTCCAAGATTTTAAGAAATGTTACAAACGTTCCATCCGTCAACTGGGGTATAACTGGGATTCCCTCCAGTTGGATCAGTTATCTGCTCGTGTGCTCATCACCGGCCTGATTCCTGTGGTATCCTTAATTGCATCTACACCTCGCTCGTTACTGCCCCTCGATAACCCCGGGATGGCTCGGCCCGATGTCCGTGAGCTCGCCCATTTTGTAATCAGTATTGAGAGAATTGTGTGACGAAAAGCCGCAAGAAGGTTGGATTGCTTCATTACGCTGCCCCACCGGTGGTGGGTGGAGTGGAGAGCGTACTGGGGCACCAGGCGCGCCTGATGGCGGATGCAGGGCAACAGGTGCGCATCATTGCCGGGCGGGGTACCCAGGTTGATGAGCGCGTACCCTTTATTTCAATCCCCCTGGCTGATTCTCGCCATCCCGAGGTCCTGAAGTTGAAATCCGAGCTGGACGCCGGGCGCGTTCCCGATCAGTTCGCCAGGCTGACCGAGAGATTGCATGCCGCCCTGCTGGAGGCGACCGAAGACCTGGATTACGTGATTGCCCACAATGTTTGCTCGCTCAACAAAAACCTGCCTTTGACCGCCGCCCTGAGGCAGCTTTCCGAGCGGGAAAGCCGCTCGCGGTTGATCCTCTGGCATCACGATTTGGCCTGGACCACGCCGCGCTACCGCCTTGAGCTGCATGAAGGGTATCCCTGGAATCTGTTGCGCGAAGACTGGCCCGGTGTGATTCAGGTGGCGGTTTCAAAACCCAGGCAGAGGCAGCTGGCCGATTTATTGCAGGTCCCGTTGGAGCGCATTCGAGTGGTGCCTAATGGGCTGGATGCCGGGCGCTTTCTAAAGCTGGAAGACCAGACACGCTTCCTCGTCCAACGATTGGATTTGCTGAAAGCCGCGCCCCTGCTGCTATTGCCAGTGCGTATCACGCCGCGCAAGAACATCGAGCTGGCATTGTGGGTGCTGGCCGCCTTGCGGTCCGACTATCCGGATGCCCGCCTGGTGGTCACTGGACCGCTGGGTCCACATAACCCGGCAAATGTCAAGTACTTCGAGCGTTTGGATAGGCTGCGTTCAGATTTGGGGCTGGAGAATCGGGCCCATTTTCTCGCCGAGTTGGTCCAGGCCTACCTGCCGGATGCGGTGATCGCTGATTTCTACCGCTTGGCAGATGCCCTGTTTTTTCCCAGCCGTGAGGAGGGTTTTGGCATCCCGGTCTTAGAAGCCGGCCTGGCAGGATTGCCGGTCTTTTGTGCGGATATCCCCCCGCTGCGCGATCTCGCCGGCGACTGGGCTGCGTATTTCTCTCCAGATGGAGACCCGGGGAGCATCGCCGCGCTGGTTAAAGAGCGTCTCGAGCAGGATCCTGCCTTCCGGCTGCGCCTGCGGGTGCGCAAGTGCTACACCTGGGAAGGTATCTATGCAGAGCAGATTGCCCCGCTGCTTGATGGATGAAATCGAAAGAAAATGGAAAATTCACGCTATACAAGTCCATACCAGAAAATTCTCGTTCCCATCACTCCCCGGTGTGATGCCGAGTCCCTGTTGGCCGCCTCGCGCCTGATCCTCGATCAGGGCTTGATCCTCCTGGTGGGCCTTGTGAATGTGCCGTACAATGAATCGCTCAGCCTGGGGGCTATAGCCGCACGCCAGCTCCGCCAGTCCATGCATGAGCTGGCTGGTGGTGATAACATCCGGGCGCTCGAAAGTGTACACGTCTCTCATGAACCATGGGAAGACTTGATGGATGTCATCGAAGAAGAACATCCGGATTTGCTGATCTTGAATTGGCCGAACCATTTTGATGATTTGCATGCCACCCCGGTTGAAATTCTTACCCGCCCGATTTGTAACCTTCTCCTGGTTCGTGGACCGATCCCCCCGCAGCCCAAAGATTTACTGGTGGCTTTGCGAGGCAGCCCGTATGCCGAGGATACCCTGCGCATATCGCTCTCTATGGCTCGCAACAGCCAGGCGCACCTGGCTTCCCTGCACATGCTAAGCGAAGATGAGACGCCTGGGCAAGAGATATCCTTTCGCGGGTTGGCCCGGGTGCTGGATAATTTACCCGAGATCAACCAGCTTAAGACCAGTGCGGAAGATCCAGTGCAGGGGATCCTGGAGGCTTCTGCCCGCTTCGACCTGATCGTGCTCGGCGCAACCAGGCGCGCTGCTCACCAGGCGACGCCCATCGGTTCGGTAACCGAGGCTGTCCTAGAGAAGAGCACGGTTGGGGTCATGGTGTTAAAAACAACCCATTCTGCCGCCGATGAAAGCGGGCTGCTTGGTCGGGGAGCAATCTCGATCTTGGTGGATAAATGGTTTGCAGAGAACACCTATCACGCAGATGAATTCTCAGACCTCGCTCATCTCCTGGAGCTGAAGAACCAGCAAGGCCTTACGGTCAGCCTGGCTTTGCCTGCGCTGAATGAGGAGGAGACGGTTGGGGTGGTCATTCAGACCATTCAGGATGCGCTGGTGAAGGAAGTTCCCCTGCTGGATGAAATCCTGCTGATGGACTCGAATTCCACCGACAGGACGCGCGAAATCGCCGTGAGCCTGGGCGTTCCGGTTTTCATCCACCAGCAGGTGCTGCCCGAGTATGGTTCCAGAACCGGCAAAGGCGAAGCCCTGTGGAAAAGCCTGTATGTCAGCCGCGGAGATATCATCCTGTGGGTCGACACCGATATCGTCAACATACACCCCCGTTTTGTCCTCGGGCTGCTGGGCCCTTTGCTGGTCAATCCGAAAATTCAGTTCATCAAGGGTTTCTACCGCCGCCCGCTCAAGGTTGGTGAGAAGGTGCAGGCTGGGGGCGGCGGTCGGGTGACGGAGCTGACCGCCCGCCCCCTGCTGAACCTGTTCTATCCGGAGTTATCCGGGATCATCCAACCGCTATCCGGCGAGTATGGAGGCCGCCGCAGCGCGCTGGAGAAGCTGGTTTTTTATTCGGGATATGGCGTGGAGACGGGTTTGCTGATTGATGTCTTTGATAAATTTGGCCTGAGCGCCATCGCCCAGGTAGATTTACGCGAGCGCATCCATCACAACCAGCCGCTAGAATCGCTCAGCAAAATGTCCTTTGCGATTATTCAAACCGTTATGCATAAGCTGGAAAAAAGGTACGGGCAGGGAATTTTGGAGGACGTCAATAAAACCATGAAGCTGATCCGCTACGAACCGGGGCGCTTATTCCTGGATGTGGAGGAGGTTGCCGAACATGAGCGCCCGGCGATGATGGATATCCCCGAGTACTGCCAGCGCCATCGCCAATGACCCACCTGTACCTCGTTCGTCATGGCGAGACGGATTGGAATGTCGAAGGGCGCTGGCAGGGTCAGGCAGACGTCCCCCTTAATGCAAACGGCAGGGCGCAGGCTGCCCGCATTGCCCTGGCTCTGGCTGAAGCTGGCTTGAAGGCCATATACTCCAGCGACCTGCTGCGGGCGCGGGAAACCGCGCAGGCGCTGGCTGAGAAGACCGGCGCCTCGCTGCATCTTGATCCCCGGCTGCGAGAAATCCATCAGGGCGAGTGGCAGGGGCTGCTGGTCAGCGAAATCCAGGCCCGTTACGGGGTGGCGTTTCGGCGCCGGCTGGAAGACCCCCTGCCGCTGGCTCCCCCGGGTGGGGAAACCGTTGAGCAGGTGAAGGCCCGGGTGGTCAGCGCAATCGAGGATATCCGGCAGCAGCGCCCATCAGATCGCGTCGCTGCCGTTTCTCACGGATTTGCCATCGCCGTGATCCAGGTGCATTATCTGGGGTATTCGATCAGGCAGGTATGGGATCTTGTGCCTGAAAATGATGAGTGGCGGGAGCTGGATTTAGCTCCCCTTAGATAAAGACGATCTGGGCGCCCTCGGTCATATCCATGAAATCGCCCGCGGTGACGATGTCGATCACGCCCTCGACGAAGTCGTCCATGCCCAGCTCCATCATGTCGACCGACATCTTGCAGGCGTACAGCTTGGCGCCCGCGTCCGCCAGCATCTGCAGATATTCACGCACCGGGGGGACATCCAGAGCCTGCATCTTGTTTTTCATCAGCTTGGTGGCGAAGGCGGTCATGCCAGGCAGCACGCCCATGATATTGGGGATGCCCAAATTGCCCGTATCCACGCCCATCATGCTCATCTTCATGCTGGTGTTAGCTACCGGCGCAATCTCCAGGTGATCGACGCGCTTTTTGTTAATGAGATCTAATCCCCAGAAGGTGAAGAATATGGTGACGTCGATGCCGTTGCCCAGGGCAGCCCAGCCCATGATCAGGGCTGGATAAGCCATATCCAGGGTGCCCTTGGAACAGATGAATGCAATTTTACGAGTTTCTTCTTCCATTTTGACTATCTCCTGATTGTGACGGCTATGCCTGAAAATCTGGCGCCCTTTATACGCAGCCCTCTGGCTTGCCCAGACCGGAGATCTTGGCTACCTTCTTGGCTGGTCCTTTGGGGAACAGGCTGAAAAGCTCCTTGGTCGAGACGCCAGCCCTGGTGGTGATCGTCCGCAGGGTGGGCGCGTTGCCGCTCTCCATGCCATATTGCCGGCAGAAATCGATGACTTTCCAATGGGCTTCGGTCAGCTCGGGTATGCCTTCTTCTCTGGCGATCTCCACGGCGATCTCTTTGCTCCATTCGTTCGCATCCAGCATAAAGCCTTCTTCGTTGACTTTTACGCTGATTCCTTTCATTTCAAGTGTGATCATCATTTGCCTCCATGGTCAATGTTTGTCATGCTTACACCTGGGCAGGTGTAAATGTCTCTTGTTTATCTTCTTCTACGCGCCCGTTAGCCTGGACCTGGCTGCCGAGGACATGCAGAACGCGCATGGTGAGCGCCAGGCCGCGGCGCACGGCTGGATCTCTCATCTGGCGCATCAGCCCGGCGAATGAGTCGTCGACCGGTTTTTCGATCTCCTGCTCGGCGATGAGCAGGGTGTTGTGGATAAAATTCATGATCTCCGGCTGAGTCATTTCTTTGACCGTGTTCAAGATCAGCACGATATTTTCCCCCAGCCGGTCGATATCCTCCTGGTCGAACGAAGTGACGATGTTATCGAGAATTTGCATCCCGCCGCGGGCGAAGCCGAAATAGCCATTCTGTTCCAGCGCCAACAGCGTATTTACGGCTTTACCGAAGGCCTCATCGGCGAGAGGGCCCAGCGTCCGGGTTAAATCCATCAGGCCTTCAAGCTGATCCAGCATGGCCTCCAGGTTGCGCCCGTTGCGCATCAGGCGCTTGAACAGCCGCATCAGGTCGGCCAGGTCGATATATTCCTGGATTTCCTCGAGCTGCTCGACCGACAGGCGGAAGGCTTCGTTGGCTACCGGGATCAAGTCGCGCATCAGCTCGGCGCGATCCCTGTGTTGGCGCTCGGCGATCTCGGCTTGCTCGGCGAGGAAAGCCACCCGGGAGGTCAGCGCATCGATTTTCTGGTTCAGTTCAACCAGCATTTGCTCCATCGCCCACTCCTTAATTGTCGTTCCACTTGCCAGCCATGGTCATCCGCGCCGGTAGGGGGAGTTCCTGGCCTTTGAGCAAAATGTTCCAGTACATCCAGCGGAACATCATTTTGCCCCAGTGATTCATCTCGGTTTCTTGCAGCAGGGCAAAGGGACCAATGCCGGGCAGCGGATAGCGACCGGGTAGCGGCTCGACATCGTAGTTGAAGTCGATCAGCAAGCCCTTGCCAAAACCAGATTCGATAAAGCAGTTGGCATGACCGTCGAAGGCGGGCAGCATCTCCAGCCCGTCGATATGGCGCAAAAAGTTTTCCGAGAAGCATTCCACGGCATAGTGCGCCACCGAACCGGCTTTGGAGGTTGGCAGCGAGGCGGCGTCTCCCAAAACGAAAATATTCGCATATTTAGGTGAGAGGAAGGTGTGCTTGTCCACCGGGATGAAGTTCAATTCGTCGCCCAGGCCCGACCTGGCGACCATATCATCGCCCATGTTGAGCGGTATGCTCACCAGCAGGTCGTATTCGATTTCCTGCTCGTCATACGAAACGATCTTCTTGGCGTCTGGGTCGACGCGTTCGATCATAAACTCCGGCACCACCCGGACCCCTTTTTGGTCCAGGATATCGCCCAGGTGGCGGGAGGCGATCGGCTTGGTGAATGCGCCCGGGAGTGGGGTGGCGTAAGTGATATCGACCCGCTCTCGAATGCCCTGATCGTGGAAGAACCAATCCGCCAGCATCAAGAACTCGAGCGGGGCAACCGGGCACTTGATCGGGTTTTCAACCACATTGACCACCAAGCGCCCGCCTTGCCAGGTGCGCAGGTGTTTGGCTAATGCGACAGCCCCTTCAATGGTATAGAAGTCGTAAATTGTCTTCTGCCATTCGTGCTCTTGCAGGCCGGGGGTTTCTTCAGGGTGGGTGCGCGCGCCGGTGGCGATGACCAGGAAATCGTAGTTCAGGGTGCGCCCGTCCCGGACCAGCCTGACACGGTTGTGCTCCGCTTCGATAGTTTCGACCGGCGACATGATCAGCTCAACGCCGGCGGGGATGAAATCGCGCTTGGGCTTGGTGACATCGTTTTTGCTGTACATCCCGAACGGGATGAATAGAAATCCGGGCTGGTAATAGTGTGTTTCGTGCTGGTCGACGATCGTAATCCGCCATTCGTCCGCATCCAGTAAGCGCCTCATCCGGTTGGCGACCATGGTCCCCGCGGTTCCCGCGCCGAGAATAAGCAGTTTTTTCATCGTAAATTTCTCCGTATGATGGGGGTTAACCGTGGCCTTCAGCCACGGTTTCAGCCAGGGCAGCCTGGCTCTGGAGATTGCTCGCCAGCACGGCGCGCAGCAAATCCAGAGCCTGGATGATGCGTTGGTCAGCAAGGGTATTGACGACCGACTGCCCTTCGCGATGGGCCAGGACCAGACCGCGCTCGCGCAGCAGGTTGAGATGGCGCGAGACGGTTGGCTGGCTGATTTTTAGCGCCTCTGCCAGATCGCTGACATTGCAGGGCTTCTCATTGAGCGCATACAGGATGAGTATGCGCTTTGGGTCCGCCAGCGCCGAGCAGATACCGGCATGCAGGTTGGTGATTTCTTGGGTGAGAGAGGGGGTGATCATGTGCTTTGCCCTTGTTTGTATGCATATAAATGAATAGTTGTATTTGTGCAAATCATAACGAAGTGTAGGACAGGCTGCTAGTGATAAATGTCACGAACCTGGTTGGTGTAATGTCACCCCCTGTCTCGGGATTATAATGGTCGTGTCGAGGCAGAATGGCGCTGATTGGATTACTTCCCAAGAGAAGCGAACGTTTGCGAGCCGATTTGCTCTTGTTGCTGGTGGCTTTGATCTGGGGGAGCGCGTTTGTCGCTCAGCGCATTGCAGCCCAAAAGATCGGGATCAATTATTTTAATGGAGTGCGTTTTATCGTGGCAGCCTTGTTCTTGCTGCTGCCCGCACGTTCTCGACTGGCTGCCTGGTTCCGCTCGACAGATAAAAATCTCGGCGGCATTTTCATGGCCGGGTTGCTGTTGTTTGGAGGTACCACTCTCCAGCAATGGGGTTTGCGCTATACGACGGCTGGGAACGCCGGGTTTATCACCGGGCTGTATGTGGTGTTTATTCCCCTGATCCTGGCAATCGGCTGGCGGCAAAAAGTGAATCGGATGACCTGGGTGGCCGTCGGGTGTTCAGCCGCCGGGATGTTCCTGCTGAGCACAGAGGGCAAGTTTGTCGCCAACCCGGGTGATGCCCTGGAGTTGGCTGGGGCAGTCTTGTGGGCTGGTCATGTGATATTGATTGGCAGGCTTGTACGTCACATGGATGTGCTGCCGCTTGCCATCGGGCAATATCTCGTTACGGGCATCCTCAGCCTGGGTGTAAGCCTTGCAATTGAGCAGGGTGCTAACCGTCTCATGGGTGAGTTATGGTGGACGGTGGTTTACACCGGGGTCCTCTCGGTTGGGGTGGGCTATACGCTTCAGGCTATCGGGCAGAGAGTGGCGCCACCCACCGACGCGGCCATTATTCTCAGCAGCGAAGCTGTTTTCGCTGCCCTTTCCGGCTGGATCATTCTGAATGAAATCTTAAGCGACAGGCAGCTGGCAGGTTGTGCGTTGATCTTCGCCGGGATCGTCTTTGCGCAATTAAACAGACTGGCTGAATAATTATCTTTTGTGTCCATATGGTGATGGAAAGCACATGGAATGGGCGGACCTGATAAAACTGGGCGCATCCAGGGAACAAAATTTCACGGTTGAGGAAACGCACAGCGCCATACATATCGGCAGCGGTTCGTATCGGGTGTTAGCCTCCCCCTGGATGATCACCTTTATGGAGCGGACGGCTCGCCTGCTGCTGGCGGAGCTGCTGCCGTCCGGGTATTCCAGCGTCGGTGTGCGCGTGGATATCCGCCACCTGGCGCCGACGCCAGTGGGCGGCAACGTGAGGGTTCGCGCCGAGGTGCTCGCGGTAGAAGGGCCCAGGGTTACATTTGCTGTCCAGGCTGCCGATGAGAGCGAGCAGATTGGCGCCGGCTGGCATGAGCGCGTGATTATCGAGGAGGAGCGCTTCCTGCGCCGGGTGGCAAAGAAAAACCGAAGCGCGAGGCAGGGATAGCAGATGTTGCGCGTTCTTTACGACGGCTGGCCGCTGGTTTATCAACCCGAGAGCCCCGCTGCTCTGCATTTGTTGGCTTTGCTGGAGAACCTCCCCGGTGAAGTAGAACCGGTAGTGGCGCTGCCGTCCCCACCTCCTGAATGGCTGCCGGACCGCCTCCAGCTCCACATCCTCCAGACTGGGAGGGGAACGCCAGGCAGATTGCGCTGGGAACAGCGCAGCCTGCCGGGAATATTCAATAGAGTAGGGGCCAGCCTCCTGCACCTGGCCTCTCCTAACCCTCCCCTGTTTGGACCGCCGGCGGTCGTGAGCCCAACGGTAAACATCGTCTCCGACCGTCATGGGCAGCTGGCTGGGCGCCTGAGAGAAGCGCTATCGGTTGGAGGCATGGCTCGCCTCAAGGGATTGGTCTGGCCGGCGGATCTACCCCCTCCGGGAACGGACTTGACCGTATTCCCCCTTCCGCCGATCATACCGGCTGTTTTTCAACCCGGCAGCTCACGGGCTATGCAAGCTGTCTCCGCTCTGGAAATGCCGGAGACTTTTGTCCTCTATCATGGCCCTCAAAGCGAGACTGCCCTGCGCCGCCTGCTGCAGGCCTGGACCTGGGCAGCCGGGCCGATCGGCCAATACTACCCCCTGTTGGTGGCAGGCCTGGAAAAAGCGGGTCGCCTGGCGCTCGAGGGGTTGTGTGTTGAATACGGTGTGTCTGATACCGTGCGCGCGCTCGATCCGCTTTCGCCCCCCCAGCTTGCCCTCGTATACCGGGAGTGCACCGCGCTATTCCATCCCGCTGCCATCTCTCCGTGGGGTGGCTCCGTGCGTTTCGCCCTGGCTTGCGGGCGGCCTGTTGTAGCCCTGGAAGATTCTCTGACCGATGCGCTGGTAGGCCCGGCGGGTTACCTGGTCCCATCAGGCCAGGCGTCTGGCTTGGGCGCCGCCTTGATTACGGTCATCGTCGAGCAGGTGGTAGCCGAGCAGCTATCTCGGGCCGCCAGGCAGCGCTCAGCCGCCTGGGACGGCTCGGGGTTTCGCCAGGCGCTGCTCGCCGCGTACCGGCAGGTTATTTACTCCCCTTGAGCAGGCGACCGGCGAACAACGCCAGCCCTGCCCCTGCCAGCAAGAACAACCCGCCGATAATACCCCACGTGGGCGATCTCCCCTCTGCGCTGGCTGCGGCGGGCGATTCGGCTTCGGTTTCAAAATTTTTCTGAGCGCCAAAACTTAGATAGGTAATATCTCCTGCTTCCAGCTCAACGGCGATGTTGGAGGGTGTCGTCGAGTTGTAGCCTTCGGGAATCGCTACCGTGATCGAGTATTCACCTTCGGGCAGGTCAGGATAACATTCGTGTTCCAGGCTGCTGGTTGTATTGTTGGTCAGCGAGACCGAACCGGATCGATTCACTACGCTGACGGCTCCGTTAGGGATCGAAGATTCGGCCTCCTGGCGGATCGAGTCTCCATTGCGGTCTTCGAATAGCAGGATGCACAAACTCCCATAGCCAGCTTCGGGTGATGGGGTTGGCAGGAGCGGCGTGGGCGTGGGGCTGGGACCCGGCGTTGGAGTTACCTGGGATGGCCCTCCCAATCCTAATAACAGCTCCTGGCCAACGATAATCGTATCCCCGGTCAGGTTGTTCAAGCCGCGCAGCTCATCCAGAGGCACGCCGGCGATCAAGGAGATGCGCAGCAGCGTGTCGCCTGGTTGAACGACATACAGGATGCGCCCATCCGGGCCCGGGGTGGGGGTGGGAAATGGGGTGAGTTGCAAGGCTGGCGCAGCCGCAGAAGGGATGGTCAAAATGAAGGTTGCCAGCCCCAACAAAATGCCCGCTGTCCACACCCAGGAACTCAGAATTCGGTTTCGATCATTCACAGCTCAGATTATACTGGAATAAAAGCGCCTGGATAAGAGCCAGGGGATCCCGATCAGACCTCCCGGTTCTGAGCCAGCAGCATGCGCCGCAGATGGATCAGGGCAAGCAGACTCAGCAGGTTCAACAGCCCTGCTGCCAGGCCGCTCCCCAGAATACCGGAAGAGTAGAGGGGCGTGGCGATCAAAGCCCCAAAAGCGCGTCCGAGCGAGGCTCCAGCAACACTGGTAGCCATGAGCGTAGCCCGCGCCTGGGGCATAATTTCAGTCATCAGGGGAATGGCGCTAACCACTGTAAATTCGAAAGTGATGTAGAACAGGAATAATCCGATCATAGCCCCGGGCAGGCTATACCCTAAAATTGGTAAAATCAGCGCTGCCATGCTGTTCGAGATAATGCCTGCTCCAACAGCTCTGGTCTTCCCCAGACGGTCGGTCAGTCTCGCCGAAAGCGTTTCTCCACCTAATTCTGAAAGTCCAATCACAGCCGAGGCGGCCCCGAGGGCAACGATTTTTAAATTAAAAGCATCCTCCATCCATACGCCAAATACCAGATTGACCACTTCATTAGCCGCCATCATCAACAGGCTCATTACCAGACTGACGAGTGCGGGTTTATAGGAGAGAACTGACTGTATATTGTGCCATTTACTGGCATGGTTTTCACTTGGAGCAGGATCTTTTGGTAATATCCAATTCAAGCTTCCCAAAGCGAGCAGCCCCAGCAGCGCCAGCGGAGGAAATGGGGAACGCCAGCCCTGCCGGGCGATCAGGAAACCTGCCAGGGGAATGCCGAGGATAAAACTCAGCGACCAGCCCAACTCGGTGGCCGCCAGGATCAACCCTCGCCGTTCGTAGGGGACCCGATCTCCCAGGTAGGCTTGCATGGAGGGATCGAACACATATTTGCCCAGCATCGTCAGGATCAATGTCAGCACAAAACCGGGAAAGGTCGGCCAGAGGAAAACGATAGCTGCGCCCAGGCAGAAGAGCGCCAGGCCGGTGAGCATGCCCGCTTTGCGCCCGCGATGATCGGCGATGAAAGCCAGGAAAGGGCCTGTTGCGCCCAACGCGGAACGAGCCATGACCGCCAGCGAAACCGCCTGAAGATCTACTCCCAATCCGCGGCTGAACGCCGGCAGAAAGGGATAAACCATGCGGTGCATGGTGTTGAGAACCAGGCGGGTGAATGTAAAGGCCAGTACCTCGGTGCGTAGGCGGGTCACTTTGGGCTGGATTTTACCCTTAAGGAGCTTTTTGTGCGAGGTGATAGGAAATTTCACCAGGCTATTTTCAATATTCGCCGGTATGATCTTCCGTGGAATTGATCTCTTGACAAATAGACATACTTCGATATAATCTTGCATAGATAAACGTCTATGAAAGTAAACCCTCTCCTTTTCGCCAAAGCCATCGCCGATGAGACCCGCCAGAAGATCATGGGGCTGATCTGTTGCAACTGGCTCTCGGTCAGCGAGATCGTGGAAAAACTGGACGTGTCCCAACCCACTGTCTCGCACCATCTCGCCATCCTGCGCGAGACCGGGCTGGCGGACATGCGCGAAGAGGGCAAGCAGACTTTCTATACACTCAATCAGGAACGCGTCGCGGTTTGCTGCGGGCAGATCATGTTAAGGTTCGCGCCGGATACGGAGACAACCGAGGCCGTAAAGAAGACCGTGGAAGTGTAGATTGTGGGATTCCGCCTGGTCTGAATCCCACTCATTTTGTCTGAATATATAGATAATCATCTATTTGAAAGGAGCCCTGCATGACAACTTCCTCCGAGCGTCATGCCAACGTTCGAACCTCAAGATCTCAATTATGAGGCACGCGTGTATGCGAGCTTTTATAAGATCAATCTTCTAGGAGACTCATATGACCCAATCCCCCACCCACATTCATAAGGCTGTCCGTGAGCATTATGCAGAGCGGATCAAGAATGCCACCCTGAGTACCAAGCAATCGAAGGACAACGCCTCCTGTTGCGGACCCCTTCAACAGGCTCAAGGCGACGCCGATAACTGTTGCGGTCCCGAAAACAATCTCTACCCCGAAGATCTGCTCGCTACACTTCCCGAGGGCGAGTCCGCCGTGAGTTACGGATGCGGCGACCCGGTCACGCTCGCTTCGCTCCAACCCGGGCAGACCGTTCTCGATCTTGGCTCGGGCGCGGGACTCGACTGTTTCTTCGCTGCGAAGAAGGTCGGCGAGGCGGGAAAAGTGATCGGCGTGGATATGACTCCCGAAATGGTAGCCCGCGCCAGGTCCAGTACGAAGCGGATGAACCTTTCCAATGTAGAGTTCCGTCAGGGCTACATTGAGGACCTCCCCGTCGAATCAAACAGCGTGGATGTGATTATCTCCAATTGCGTGATCAACCTCAGCCCGGATAAAGCCCAGGTATTCCGGGAGGCGTATCGGGCGCTCAATCCTGGCGGTAAGCTGGCTGTCAGCGACATCGTAACGGATGGACCGCTCCCGGAGCGGGTTAAATCCAATCTGAGCGCCTGGGCAGGCTGCGTGGCTGGCGCGCTGGATCTGCAGGACTATATCGCCGCGCTGGAGGCCGCTGGATTTGTGGATGTTAGATATTCCCCGGAATACTTTCCGCCTGCCCTGGTCGACCAGGCGGTGGATGAGCTGGGTGAAGCGTTTTCCCCAGAAGAGCGGGCCGGCACATCCATATATCAGGCGGTTTTCAGCGCCAGGATTACCGCCCAGAAACCCAGATAGTACAAAAAAGCCCCGGCAATGTGAACAGCCGGGGCTGATGCGCTCGCTCCTTCGTTTAGGGGAGGTAATTCCAGGGATTGACCTTGGTGCCGTTGTACATCATCTCGAAGTGCAGGTGGGAACCGGTGGCGTTGCCGCTGCTCCCGATCGCGCCAATGACGTTGCCCTGAAAGACACCCTGCCCGCAGGCCATGTTGTAAGCGCTCAGGTGGGCGTAGAGGGTTTGCCAGCCATTTCCGTGGTTGATCACGATCATGTACCCGTATCCCCAATTGTTCCAACCTGCATAAACAACGACCCCATTATCGACCGCGTAAACTGCGTCGCCGGTCTCACCATCAATATCGATGCCCGGATGGTTGGTGGAGGGCGAGTAGTCGAAACCCGAAAGGAAGTGGTTGTTCGCCGGCCAGATGAAAACGCCGGCTCCGATGGGTCCATCGACAACCTGCCCGCAGGCGCCCGGGCCCAGTACGCTGGCGACGGTGGGGTTGTCACGCGGGATGGCGGGGGCGCTCCAGGTGATGAATTCCCGCCTGCCTGCGGGCACGATCAGTAAGGTGCCAGGCTCGATATTCGGGTGGGAATAGTCGCCAAGCTCTTCTGGGCTTAGATTATTGCCTGGATAGTTGACGATATCTTCTGGGGCGACGCCAAAAAAATTTGCCACGCCGTTCAAGCCATCGCCTGCCTGCCATTCGTAGTAAGTGCCATTCACCGGCAGGATATTCAGCTCTTGTCCTTCTTTGAGATTGTGCGGGTCATCCCGCAGGGTAAAATAATTCCCCCACAGGATTGTTTCGGGATCCAGGCCGAATTTTTCGGCGATGCCGAAGACGGTGTCGCCTTTGACAACGGTATATTTCGAGACCTCAGAGCGGGGCAGAGAGGGCAAGGTGGTGTGTAAGAGCACCTGGCGCGGGATGCCCGCTATGGCGTCTATCCTGACCTGGTAAGGGGGTAATTGAGCCGGGATAGGGGTGGCAGTAGGTGTGGGCGGCGCTGCGGCCAGGGCTGCTTCTCGCGGCTGGACCTCCACCTGCGTGAAGCGGTAGAAGCGGCGCATTCCCCAGGCGACGATCAGGATCAATGCCAGCAGCAATGCGTGTGTGCCCAGGCGCAGGGCTGTCTCAGCCAGGCCAGCCTGCCTGAGCTCTTCCCAAAAGAGTAAGAATCGACTCGTTTTCTGTTCGTCGGAGAGATCTGGATTGTCTTGCCCGGCTGCTGAGTCGGCGCTTTCTGCGGACGCCGCCGGCGCTGGTTGTAATGGATTATTTTCGAGCATCAAGCTACTCCACAAGGCATAATAACATTCACTGGGGTTGTTGTCAAATTAAGAATGGAACCGCTTTGCCGCCTGTTTACGGCCCGGAGAGGCTCTGCAGGGCAGCCTGGGCTGCTTCTGCAGGCTCAGTTTCCAGCTTCAGTACCTGCACCGCAGCCTGTTGAAGGGGAGGACCGAGGATAGTGAGGATGTCCTCGGAGGGGTACAAACGCGCTGATTCCGCCACCTGGCTGGAAAACGAGCGCAGCGAGGCGCTGCCCCAGGCGTCCATCGCTTTCTCTTGCGGGGGCAGGTAGCCGAGCGCTGTCGTCCAGCGGGCCAGAAAATCGCTCTCGCTCAGGAATTCGGCCAGTTGGGCGCTGGGAAGGCGGTGGTCTGGATTGGTGGTCGCCAGAGCCCAGACCCAGCCGGTCGCCAGCGTGTACCTGTTTCCGTTGGGGGTAGGCAAGGGGGCGGCGACGAAATCGGCCTGCAAGTCGTTCAGGTAGCGTGATGTCCAGGTGATGACCATATCTGCCTGGTTATTCAGAAAGGCCTCCCAGGCTTGCTCGTCCGACTGGTACTGGGTCAGCCAGAAGGGTGCCAGGGCGCTGGAAGCTGCTGCGTGATAGAAAGTAAAGACATCCTCCAGGGGGGATGCCTGCAAGGTAGGTCGTCCCTCTTCGTCTTGAATGGCGCCTCCGGCTGACTGGTAAAGAGCCAGAGTTGTGAGCGCCTGGGGGTCCGCCGCCGGAAAAGCCAGCGGTCCGTTCAATTGCAGCACCGCGTTCAGATCCTCGGGAGGCTCGCTGACGACCGTCGAACGGTAAACCAGGATTAAAACATCACCGGCAAACGGCAGCCCGAAGGTGCTGTCTTGCAGGTGAGCGAGCTCACGGGCGAACTCGTACCAGTCAGATTGATTGACGGGGTCAGAAACTTCATCGAAGGAACGCAGTAAACCCTTCAGGGCCGCGGTTTCCATGATCGGGCGAGGCAGGGCGACCAGATCGGGCAGCGCCAGCGGCGCAGCCGCGTTAGCCGTAATGAGCGAATCCAGCAGTCCGCCGGTTCCTTGCAGTGCTTTGAGGCGCACTTCCACGCGCACATCTGGACGCCGGGCGGTAAACTCCTCCAGGCGAGCTTTGAGAATCTGGCTGGCGGGCGTATCCAGATTCGGATCGAACTGCGGCGGCAGCCAGAGTTTCAAGACCTTCGGACCGGAGGGCGTGTTGGTGATCTGAGGCGTCGGGGGAGGCGTGGCCGAGGCGGTCGGGGCTGCGCTCAGCGTGGGCGCCACATCCACGGGCAAGCCCGCACAACCCGCCGCCAGGATCAGCGCCAGCAGCACCATACTGTGCAGGTATTTCATGGCATGACGACCTTTTCGCTGAGCAGACGGGTCAATAATTTAACCGCGTTCAGTATGTCGTGGAGCTCCACCATTTCTGAGGGTGAGTGGATATAACGGCAGGGAATCGACAGGCAGCCGGCAGGCACGCCAGCGCGGCTGAGCTGGATGGCCCTGGCGTCGGTCGAGCCGGCTTCCAGGATCTCGAACTGGTGCGGCAACCTCAGTTCTTCGGCCGCGCTCGCCATCCAATCCACCACCCTTGGATCGGAGATCATCTGGGCGTCCCGGATTTTTATCGCCGGACCTTGTCCGAGCTTGACCTCCATTTTTTTGTCCTGGGGCGTATCCCCGGTTCCGGTCACATCCACCGCCAGACCCAAGTCTGGATCGATGCCAAATGCAGCCGGTGCAGCCCCGCGCAGGCCGACTTCCTCCTGGGTGGTAAAGACGAAATGCAGCTCATGCGGCGTGCTTTTCAATTGACGCATGGTCTCGATCAGCACGGCTATACCGACGCGGTCATCCATTGCCTTGGCGACCAACCGGTCACCCAGGTCGAGAAATTGGCGCTCGAAGCAGGCTACGTCCCCGATGCGTACCGGGCACGCCTCGCGGCTGGTAACACCCAGGTCGATAAACATCTGCGCCAGGGTGGGGGCCTCGTTCGTCGCAGCTTTGTGCTCCACGCCGATCACCCCGATTGGGCCATGGATGAAATTCACTCTCCCCCCGGGGAGCGAATGGGGGCGCACCCCGCCGAGGTTGGTGAAGCGGGCGAATCCGCTCTCATCGATGTGGGTGACCATTAACCCGATTTCATCCATATGGGCTGCGATCATGATGCGCTGGCCCTCGCCTTCGTTGCGCCTCCCAGAGGGCAACCGACCCTTTTGGGCGATCAGATTCCCCAGGGCGTCCACGCGCACCTCGTCGGCCAGCGGCTCGACTTCAGCCCGGATAGCCGCGCGCATCTGGGTTTCGTGCCCGGAGGGGGCGGTGATTTCGACCAACCTTTGGATGAGCTGCTTCATAGATACTCCCTTCTGGCCCGGTAATCAGCGCTCAGGCGCCAGCACCTCAGGGGTGAGGCGGGTCAGAGCGGTGTGAATGAGTGTCAGGGTGTGCTGCCAATCTGACAGGCGGCATAGCGAAGTTGTGGTATGCAAATATCTGCCGGGGACAGACACCGAAATACTGGGTATGCCGCTTCGCTGCCTGTGGATGGGACCTGCATCCGTGCCGCCGCTGCCCGGCTGGCGCATCTGGTAGGGGATGTGCAGAGCTTCTGCCGTATCCACGAGATGCCGCACCAGGCGTGGGTCCGACAGAGTATTCTTATCGGCGACATAGATCGCCGGGCCAGCTCCGAGGCGTGTATTATACTGGTTGTTTTCTGAGCCATCCCAGCTAGGCAGGTCATTTGCCGGCGTGCACTCCAGTACGATTGCCAGGTCTGGGTCCAGGCTGTAGCTGGCGACGCTCGCGCCGCGCGTGCCCACTTCCTCCTGGACTGTGAAAGCTGCCAGCAGATCGATGTTCGCGGGGGGATTTTTTACCAGTTCTATCAGGTTGGCAACCCCCAGGCGGTCGTCGAGCGCTTTGGCGCGCAGGCTGGCCCCCAGGCGCTTAAAGGACGTGGCGAATGCGGCGCGATCGCCGACATTGGCTTTAGCGCCATTTCCCGGACCGAGGTCGATGCGCAGAGCCTCCAGTGATATTGCGTTCTTGCTTTCTTCTGGGCTGACCAGGTGAACGGGCTTTACGCCGATTACCCCGGGCACATGCGACCGGCCAACCCACACCAATTTTCCGGGGAGTGCTTGGATGTTCACCCCTCCGACCGTCTCGAAGCGGAAGAAGCTGTCTTCTTCACTGTGGGTGAGCATGAGGCCGACCTCGTCCATGTGGGCGGCAAGCATGACTCTCAGGCGGCGCTTCTCGCTGCCCTCACGGATAGCCAGTACATTGCCCAGGGAGTCGATCCGGACCTCCTGGGTGTAAGGTCGTATCTCCTCAAGCACGATCTGGCGCACTTCTTGCTCATCCCCAGAGACGGCGCAGGCGTTGCACAGACGCTCCAGCAGCCTGATTTGAGCGGGGCCAACCTGGGGAGGCTGGTAGGATTTAAGATCAATAGTATCCGCCATGCAGGTATCTCCAATCGGGTCGCTAGGTTGCCCTGTTTGGGTCAATTATCCCAGCTCAAAGTCTCGAGGAAGTCAGCCTCCAGGCTGGCGGCGAATTCAGCCAGCAGGCGCCCTGCGCGGGCGATATCTTTGCAGGATACCATCTCCACCGGGGTGTGCATGTTGCGCAGGGGAATGCTGATCAACATGGTAGGCACTCCCTCCGCGGCGACTTGTAAAGCGATGGCGTCGGTGCCCGAATGCTGGGGGGTCACCTCCATCGAGAAAGGTATCTCCAGGCGCTCCGCCAGTTTTTTGAAGGCCTGATAGAGAGCCGGGTGGATGTTGGGGCCCCATCCCAACGTTGGGCCTTTGCCCAGCGGGTAAGTCTTGTGAGCCGGGCTGCCTGGAGAGGAGGCGAAGGTGACGTCTACCGCCACCGCCAGGCTAGGGCGGAGCTGAAAAGCCGAGGTCGACGCACCGCCCAGGGTCACCTCCTCCTGGCTGGTTGCCACGGCCCACAGGTCCCAACCCACCTGGCGGTCTTTTAAGGCAGCCAGGCAGTGGGTCAGCGCGGCAATTGAGGCGCGGTTGTCCAGGGAATGCCCCACCAGCGTTTCGCCGTTTAATTCTGTCGGTGGCTGGGCGAAGGACACCGGATTGCCGGGTCGCACCAGGCGAGCCAGCTCCCTGGCGTTGAGGCCAGTATCCACCAGCAGGTTTTCCAGCGCAGTGATCCCCTGGCGGTTCTCTGGGGGAAGCAAATGGCTTGGCGGGCGCACGATGACCCCGGACAGTTCTTTGCGCCCGTGCACGGTGACGATCTGCCCGGGCAGCACCCGGGCGTCAATCCCACCAACCCGAGCGAGGCGGATAAATTCGCCGCTCAGGCCGGCGACGAGCAGGCCGATAGCGTCCATATGGGCTGCCAGGAGCAGGCTGGGCCGCGGCTGCGGAGCCGCGCCACCTCGGAAGGCGTGCAGGCTTCCCAGGCGGCTTGTGCTGATCTCGTCCGTCAAGGGGCGCCAGGCAGCTTCGATCAATACGCGCACTGGCGCTTCATAGCCGGAAAGTCCAGGGGCGGAAATAAGTGTCTTCAGGTGAGCGACAAGATCATTCATACTGGTGCGATTCGTTCGTCCTCTCTTGGGGTTGCTTGCCTGATCTAAGAGGTCTCTTGGGTGATCGTTGGGGTTTCGCTTGGGGCGACCAATGGAGACGAGGTGGAGGTCGTCGTCGGCGATGCAGTGGGTGTGTTGGTCGCGGTGGGGGGAGCTGGCGTGGTCGCGGTGGGGGGTACGAAGGGCGTATCCGTGACCGTCGGTGTCTGGCTTTGAGTGGGCGTCAGGGTCGGGGTAGTAGTACCGGTCGCTGTAGTTGTCGGTGTTCCGCTGGGGACTGTCATCGTTGGCGAGGCTGTCCATGGCGGCGTGGGCGTGGCGCTGGGGGTGCGGGTGGCTGTTTTCGTTGGCGTGGGAATGGGGGTGCGCTTGGGTGAAAGAGTTACGGCGAAGAAGCCGATGCAGTAACAGGGCAGCGTTGCCATAATGATAGTAATCAGAACAAGGCGGATGCGTCTCCGGGCGAATGGGTCATTCAGCATGCAGCGGGTCCTCAAACGTGTAGATGATAACACCAGCCGAATGAGGATGCAAGGAATGGCAAAAGGATGGCAGGTTTGGATATCAGCTGGTTTTATTGATTACAATTATCGGCATGGAATGGATCTACCTGTCTCCTCACCTCGATGATGTCGCCTTGTCATGCGGCGGGCTGGTCTGGGAGCAAGCTCAAGCAGGGCAGCGAGTGTGCGTCCTGACCATCTGTGCGGGCGATCCGTCGCCGGGCGAATTTTCAGCGTTGGCGAAATCCTTGCATGCGCGTTGGAATACTGGCGCCCGGGCGGCAACCCAACGCCGCCAGGAAGACCTGGCCTCCTGCCGGTTGATGGGCGCGACGGCGCGCCACCTGGCGATTCCGGATTGCATTTACCGGCGGGGCGGAGAGGAGGACCAGCCGCTCTACACTGCCGAAGAGTCCATCTTCAGGCGGCTGCACCCGGCGGAAGGCGATTTGGTTCGAGAGCTGGTCGCCATACTCGCCGCGAGCCTCCCTGCTGAGGCCCAGGTGGTGAGCCCGCTGGCCCTGGGGGACCACGTGGACCATCAACTGACTCGCCAGGCCGCCGAAAACCTGGGCAGGCGCTTGTGGTACTTTGCCGATTACCCTTACGTGCTTAAAAACGCCCGGCAATTAGAGCGCCTCGAGCGAGAAGGGTGGGAGTGGCAGCGCTTCCCCCTGCTGGCGCGCAGTGTTGGCTTTTGGCAGCAGGCCATCGCTGCCCACACATCGCAGATTAGCACATTCTGGTCGAGTCTCGAGAGCATGGCAGCCGACATACGCACCTACCGTCAAAGCGAGAAAGGGATTCGCCTGTGGAGATCGCCCGCCGGTTAAGCGAACAAGCGTTCTAATCTTGATTTTCGAAATAACTTGTGCTAAAATCACCAGGCGGCGAAGCGGCCATGGTTTGGTTGGCGAGACGCCGCATCTCGTTTTGTTAGCACAGTCCTGGGTTGGTGGGGTAAAGATAACCTGCCATCCAGGCTTGGATCGATAATCTTTATTCGTAGGGAGATGCCATGCCTCCATCCTTTCTAACCCGCGAGGGTCATCAGAAATTGCAAGATGAGCTCGAGTACCTGCGCACTCGAAAGCGTCAGGAAGTTGCTCAACGCCTGCATGAGGCCATGGATGGCGGCGAGCTGATCGAGGATGCCGAATACGAAGCTGCAAAAAACGAGCAGGCTTTTGTCGAGGGCAGGATTCAAGAGCTGGAAATGTTGCTCGCCAACGCGCGGGTCATAGAGGAGATGGGAAACCTTGATTATATCCAGGTGGGCGCAAAAGTAGCTATCCAGGAAGGCGATAACGATCCGGAGGTGTACACCATCGTCGGTCCGGCGGAAGCGAACCCGCGCAATGGTCGCATTTCGAACGAATCCCCCCTCGGGCGGGCGCTGATGGATCATCGCGCTGGCGACGTGGTAAAGGTGGACGCGCCAGGCGGTTCTTTCACGGTAAAAGTTTTGAAGGTGAATTAGATTGGGGCTAGCCGCTTAGCCCCGCGCAGGCAGTTCTTGCGCGGGGTTTTTCATTAAGCACGGGAGAGAGGCTAATGCTGAGAGATTACACCAACCTGGAACAAATCCGCCTGGAAAAATTGTCCCGCCTGCGCGCTTTGGGGATCAACCCATACCCCAACAAAGCCCGGCGCACTTACACCAACCTGCAAGCCGTTCAGGCCTTTGAGCGCGCAGAGGCTTCCAACCAGAACGAGAGCGTGCGGGCCACGCTGGTCGGACGCCTGCGCTCGATGCGCCCGATGGGCAAGATCACCTTCGCCCATATCGAGGACGGGTATGCCCGGGTGCAGCTCTTTCTGCGCGCCGACGAGGCTGGTCAGGAGAATCTGGAGCTGTTCAACCGCGAGTTCGACCTGGGCGATTTTGTTCAGGCAGAAGGCGAGATGTTCCGCACCCGCACGGGCGAGGTCTCCTTGCGGGTGATCGCCTTTACCCTGCTGGCCAAGGCGATCACTCCGCTGCCGGCAGCCAAGGATGAGGTGGTCGATGGTCAGGTGGTGCGGCATGCCACGCTGAGCGATCCTGAAACGCGCTACCGCCAGCGCTACGCCGACCTGGCGATCAACCCGGAGGTGCGGGAAGTCTTTCGTCTTCGGGCGGCAGTGGTGCGCGCGGTGCGCGATTTTCTGGATGGGCGTGACTTTTTAGAGGTCGAGACGCCCGTGCTCCAGCCGATTTATGGAGGCGCGGCGGCGCACCCATTTACCACCCATCACAATCAGCTCAAACAAGACCTGTATTTGCGCATCTCGTTCGAGCTTTATCTGAAGAGGCTGCTGGTCGGCGGCTTTGAGCGGGTTTACGAGATCGGCCGCGACTTTCGCAACGAAGGCGTAGATCGCACCCACAACCCGGAATTCACCATGCTGGAATTTTACTGGGCTTATGCCGACTACCAGCAGGTGATGGATTTGACCGAGCAGATGATCCTTTTCGTCGCCGGGCGGGTCCTTGGTGGGCGAAAGCTGAGCTACCAGGGCTACGAGATCAACCTGGAACCACCCTGGCGGCGCGTTGAGCTGCGCCAGGCCCTGATCGAGACCAGCGGCATCGATATCAATGCCTACCCTGACAGCGAGAGCCTGGCGGGAGCCATGCGCCAGCGTGGTTTGCAGCCCGATCCCGGTTCTAACCGCGGCAAGTTAATCGATTCGCTGATCAGTAATTTTCTCGAGCCGAGCCTGATCCAGCCAACCTTCGTCTTCGATTACCCGCGCGAGATTTCGCCGCTCGCCAAGAGCAGACCGGGCGATCCGAACACGGTGGAACGTTTTGAGGGATTTATCGCCGGCATGGAGATTTGCAACGCCTTCACGGAGCTCAACGATCCGCTCGATCAAGAAGCGCGCTTCCTGGAAATGGGGCGGGATTACGCCGTGGACGATGAAGAACGCCACCCGATGGATGAGGACTATTTGCGCGCCATGCGCTATGGCATGCCGCCGAACGGCGGATTTGGGATGGGCATCGACCGCCTGGCGATGCTCATGACCGGCAGCCCGAACATCCGGGAAGTGATCCTCTTTCCACACCTGCGCGAGCGCGATTGAGGCTTGATGCTCTCTGGAGGTTACCGTGGAACGCCACGGCGATTCCCGACGAGCCAGGCTTGACATCTCGCCGCGCTTGGGTATAATCAGGGAACTACTCAGGAAACGACCAGCACGGAGACGAGTAGCTGGGTTCGGCTGACAGAGAGCTGCCGGGTGGTGCGAGGCAGCGGCTCGAACTGGTGAAATCCCCTCCGTCGACTTGACCGGTCGGTCGCCCCCGCAGGGATGGCAAGGCAGGCGCCTTACATCGTAAGGGGGAGCGGGTTCGCCCGTTAGCGCGAGCTAGAGGCTGTCTGAAGGTATAAGCCTCCCCTTCAGGCAGCAAATGCAGGTGGCACCACGGGCGCCCCACTCGTCCTGCAAAGCGAGTGGGGCGCTTATCATTGCGGGCTGGAAAAGGTGCGAACCTTAAACCATATTCTGCCCCTGACCAGGAGGTGCTCAAATGATCGATTTAAACCTGCTCCGCGAAACCCCCGATATTTTTCGTCAGGCCCTTGCTGCTCGCCAGATGGACGCCTCTCCGGTCGAGCAGGTGCTCGAGCTGGACGCCCAGCGGCGAGCAGTTTTACAGGAAGTGGAGGCGCTGAAAGCCGAGCGCAACCTCGTCTCCAAGGAGATCGGGCGCATGCAGGACCCCGTCCAGAAGCAGGCCAAAGTCGAAGCCATGCGCCTGGTCGGCGACCGGGTCGGCGCTCTGGACGGTAAACTGCGCCGCGTGGAGGCGATGCTCGACGAGGTGATCGCCGCCATCCCCAACCTGCCGGATGTGCGCACGCCGTATGGCAAAGACGAGAGCGCGAATGTGGTGATCAAGACAGTCGGTCAGATTCCGGAGTTCAACTACGAGCCCAAGCCGCACTGGGACCTGGGGCCCAGGCTGGGCATCATCGATTTCGAACGCGGCGTCAAGATTACCGGCTCGCGCTTCTACGTGCTCAGCGGCGCAGGGGCGCGTTTGCAGCGCGCCCTGATCGCCTGGATGCTGGATTTGCACATCCGCCAGGGTTACACCGAGAAATACCCGCCCTTCATGGTGAAGAGCCAGACCCTGTTTGCCGCCGGTCAACTGCCGAAGTTCGCCGATAACCTGTACAAAGACCACGAGGAAGACCTGTGGATGGTGCCGACCGCCGAAGTCCCCCTGACCGGCTTGCACATGGATGAGATCCTCGAGCAGGCCGATCTACCCCTGCGCTATACTGCTTATACGCCGTGTTTCCGGCGCGAGAAGATGAGCGCCGGGCGGGACGTGCGCGGCATCAAGCGCGGCCACCAGTTCGATAAAGTGGAAATGTATATCTTCTGCCTGCCGGAAGATTCGCCGACCCAGTTCGAGAAAATGGTCTCCGACGCCGAGCAGACCTGCGCCGAGCTCGGCTTCACCTACCGGGTGGTGCAGCTATGCACCGGAGACCTGGGTTTCGGGTCGAGCATCACCTATGACATCGAGGTCTGGGCGCCGGGCTGCGGCGAGTGGCTGGAGGTCTCCTCGATCTCGAACGTGACCGATTTCCAAGCCCGGCGGGCGAACATCCGCTTCCGGCCCGCATCCGGCGGGCGCCTCCGCCCGGTGCACACTTTGAACGGTTCCGGGCTGGGCATGCCGCGCACCCTGATCGCCGTGCTGGAGAACTACCAGCAGGCGGATGGCTCGGTGGTCGTGCCCGAAGTCCTGCGCCCCTGGATGGGCGGCATCGAGGTCATCCATGCCTGAATGGCTGAATGTTTCGATCTTTGCGCTTACCCAGGTCATCATGCTGGTGGGCCTGTTTGGGCTGCTGGTGCCGGTTTTCCCGGGCGTGGTAGTCATGTGGCTGGCTGTTCTAGGCTACGGGGTGGTCACCGGATTCGAGGCGCTGGGCACGGTTTTGTTCGTGATCATCACCCTGCTCATGCTGGCCAGCACCGTGGTGGATAACCTGTTCATGGGCATGGGGGCGCGCAAAGGCGGCGCCTCCTGGCTCAGCCTCAGCGTCGCCCTGCTCGCCGGCGTGCTGGGCACCCTGTTCTTTCCACCGTTCGGCGGGCTGATCGCTGCGCCCCTGGCGGTGCTCTTGCTAGAAGCCTACCGCAACAAGAGCATGGAAAAGGGTTGGCGAGCGTTGCGCGGCCTGGCAGCCGGCTGGGGCGTCTCCTTCCTGGTGCGCTTCGGCATCGGCGTGGTGATCATGCTGTTGTGGTGGCTGTGGGTGTGGAAAGGGTAATCCCGTTAACGTGCCGCGCACGTCCGGACGTACGTGGCGCGTCAATCTTCCCTAACCAATTCAGATACAAGTGGTCGGTTCCTACGGAATAAAAAACACCATCCCCACCCCCATGCGCTCCAGGCCCTTGTTGGCCCAGTATTCGAGCAGCGCCGATTCCCCATCTAGGACCTGGAACAGGCTGGGGATGGCGCGCTGGTCGGCGATCAGGGCTAGAGCCCGGGCAGCTTCCAGGCGCGCCGCCTGCGGGCTCGAGTTCAACACCTCGAGCAGTTTTTGCGTGGCTGGGGCGCCAATTGCGATCAGGGCGTTGGCTGCCAGGCGAGCCAGCAGCGAATCTTCGCTGTGCATGGCGGCAACCAGGGCTTCGCTGGCTTCCGGGTCTGGTTGGTGGTATAAGCCCAGTGCGGCGCACTGGCGCACCGAATTGTTCGCCTCTTGTAAAGCCTGGATCAGCAGGCGCCTCGCTGGCTTACCGGGGATCTCAGCCAGGGCGCGCACAGCCCACCAGCGCGTCTCACTGTCCGGCGAGGCGAGCAGGCTGCGCAGGGCTTCCAGAGCCTGTTCCTCATAGCGGGATAAAGCCACAGCAGCGCGCTCGGCGCGTTCTTCATCCCCACAGATCAGCTCGGCTATAACCTCAGCCAGGTCTTCCATCGGTAAAAAAAACCAGGGGGGTGCCCGTTTGCTGCGCCGGATAAGCCCTGCCGCTAATCTTCCGGCGGTGGAACGGGGAGATCTTCTTTCTTCACCCGCATCCACTTATCCCCCACGTCGATCAACATGACCGGGATATCGTCCCGGATGGGATATTTGCGCTCGCAATCCTGGCAGATCAACCAAGATTCCATGTAATATTCGAGCAGCCCCTCTTTCTCGCGGACACAGTTGGGACACCTGAGGATATCGAGCAAGTCTTGACTGACCATGGTTTCACCTGTTGGAATCTTCTTTATCTTTGGGAAGTTTGGTGCCTGGGCCGTATTCGTACACCGCTCGCCAGGGCAGGTAATGAGTGCTGAAAGTATCCTGCAGGTAGACCTGGTCGCCGCGGTTAACCGTGCGGTAGATGGTCACATCGGCGCCGTCGGCTGCCCAATCGACCTGCTTGATCTCGCCCTTATCCAGGTCGGGGTTTTCCTGGTACAGCGGCTCGGGCGCTTCGACGACATTCTGTAACCCGGTGGTGTCCCAGTCAACCGTGCGCCCATCCGAGGTCGAATAAAACTTCCAGGTCAGTCGGCGCGCTCCCACGTTGACGTAGGTCTCCATCAGCAGCCAGTAGGGGGTGTCGTTGGTAAACTTGAAATCCACCACCGGGACGAACACGGTGGCGTCTAATCCGGCGAATTTCGGGTTGACGTTCCCGGAGGCGGTTTGCTCGTAGTAGGAGACCCGGTATGCGTGCGGATGGCGCTCATTGATCGGGTAGCCGCTGAAGAACACCGTGCGGAACAGGGTGGTGCTCACCTGGCATACGCCGCCGCCCACCCCTTGGATGGTGCGGTTGCCGAAGATAATCAGCGCCTCGGCATAGCCGTTATCCAGGCTGACATCTCCCAGTACCTCTCCCATCGAGAAAGTCGCCCCAGGCGGCACCAGCACGCCGTGGAAGCGAGACGCAGACGTTTGGATGTTCTGGATGCGCGCCGCGCTGGAGCCGTAAAAAAAGGAGCTCTCAGATCTAATCAGCTCGCGGATGCCGAGCTGTTCGGCGGTGGCGTTATCCAGCACCGCTGGGTCCTGGTAATCGAAAGCCAGCGAGATTGTGTGCTGCCCTTCGGCCACCTGCTGGTTGATCGCCAGGATGGTGGCATCCACGTTCAGCCGGCGGCCGATCACCGCAGGCTGAATGACTTCGAGCTGGCGGGTTTCATCGTTAAAAATAAAACGGGCGTTTTCAGGCTGGCGTTCCAGCTCGGCGGCGATACCTTGTAAAAAGCCGCGCAGGCTCTCGGCGTTCAATCCGACCTGGTAGCGGGCGCCTTCCGGCGTTTCCAGCCGCCCGATGGTCACCATCCCCGCCAGGGTCTGCTGGTCGAACACCCAGGGCCCGGGGTCGCCCTCCTGGGTGCCCTCGATCTGTATGCTGAGCGGGGCGCTCAAGATGCGGCGGGCGATCTCCGCCTGCTGGCTGGCGTCTAAAATCTGCGGCGGGGCATCTCTGATCACCACTGGCAACAAGCCATCCGCCAGGCTGCGCAGTTGGGCTTCCAGAGGGGCGAGGGTCGCTTCGATATCCACCATCCGGCCCACCTGTCCGGGCACAGCGACCACCTCCGTCCCGGTGATGCTCAAGGTGGCCTCGCGGGTGGGTATGAAAAGCTGGGCTGCAATGCTGCTCACGTAGCGGTAAGCCACGCGCTGGTCGTAGATGAGCAGCGGCGGCAGGTCTATCCCGCTATTCCAGGCTCTGAACCGGCTTGCCAGCCGGGAAAGGTAACCCCCCTGGCGTCCAAAGTTGTACGCCGCCAGCGCGCTGGTTTGCGGGTCCAGGTAAAGGCCCAACTCGGATGGCTTGGCTATCCAAATCTGTTCGCCTTGAAAGATGATGCGCCCGTTTTCCGGGTAGCTCAGCTTTTGCGCGAGTTGTGCGCTGGCATCCTCCAGGGTGAGACCTGAAAGATCCGTCCCAGCGACAGATAAACCGGGGTAAATCCTGCCGGCAAAATACAGCCCATATCCCACTGTAAATGAGGCCAACAGCAGGACAAAGAGAGCAAAGCCGCCAACCAGAGTCAGAAAAATCTGCGGCAGGGGGCCCGGCGCCGGGAGGCTTATGGGGCGAGTTGCAGTGCGTGTGCTCATGCGTTCAGGTCCATCCAATTTAAGGCAAGCTGATCGAAGCTTGCTCCCTGTCTATTTTACCCTATTCCTGAACTCCGCTCAGAGAGATCGATCACCTTTGTCTCTGACGGGCTGCGTGCACACTTCCATGAGGGCTTCAAATAAAGGGGTAAAATAGCACCAGAGTCCTGAATATAGATAAACAGGAAAGCATTTGTGAACTATTGGCAGCGGATCCGAAAAAAAAGTTGACAGCCCGCCCGCTTCTACTCTCGTGAGAGGAAAAATTCATCCGCTTGGCGAAGCTAATTCCTTCTTTTGACTGATAGCAGCCGCTCGTTTTTCCGCTAAACTATGCCTGTAAGTTGGCAGATGTATCGGCGCTGGATGGCAGAGAAAGGAACCGATGGATTGAGTTCAGCGTCTTCATCAAATGCTGAAGATAAGCAATCGAGGTGAAAGATGAACGTCCAGAGGAAAGTATTACCCCGCTTAGCCGCCCTCTCCCTGGTATTATTCATGCTGGCATGTTCGCTGCCGGGGCTTTTTGGGCGCGATGCCGCCACGCCAGTCTCAACTTCTGCACTGCTGCCCACTCTACTGCCTCCCCGTCCGTCTCCCCAGCCGCTGCCCCCAATGTTGGTGGAGAGCGATCCCTTGCCGGGCGCTGAGCTCGCCTTGAGCAGCCCGATATCCCTCTATTTCAACCAACCCATGGAGCGCTCCTCGGTCGAGGCCGCCCTGACGATCCAGCCCACCATCGACGGTCGGCTTACCTGGCGAGACGAGGCGACCCTGGTTTTCAGCCCCAGCCAGCCGCTGGCCCCGGAGAGCGAGATCAATCTGACCATCAAGCCCGAGGCGCGCGCCAGGAATGGCCTGAGTCTGCCTCAACCGATCCAGCTCAATTTCCAGACGGTTGGCTATTTGCGCCTTACCCACTCCTTGCCGGCGCCCGGCGCGCAGGATGTCAATCCCGCCTCAGCCGTGGTCGCCTCTTTCAACCGCCCGGTCGTTAGCCTTGGCGCCGAGCCGGCGAGCCTCGCCGTGCCGTTCCAGATCGAGCCAGCCGCGCCCGGCGAAGGGGAATGGATTAACACCAGCACGTATATCTTTTATCCCGAGCCAGCGCTGGAGGGTGGCAGGACTTACACGGTGCAGCTCGACCCCAACCTGCTAGGGGTGGACGGCAGCCCGCTGGCTGAGGCGGGGAGCTGGTCTTTCTCCACGGTGAGGCCGCAACTGGTTTCCGTGCACACCCGGCTAGAGGAAAGCGAAATCAATCTTATCGACCTGGACAGCCCATTTACCCTCACCTTCAACCAGCCAATGGAGGCGAGCAGCGTGGAGGCCGGTTTCGGGCTGCTGGGACCAGGGGGGGAGCGGGTCCCTGGAAAGGCGAGCTGGAACGAAGATACGACAGTCATGACTTTCGAGCCAGCGGGTTTATTACAGCGTGATACGCGTTATGAAGTAGTTTTAAACGCTGGTATCCAGGCTGCTGGCGGCGCGCAGATCGAAACGGAGCATTCGGTTGCTTTTACCACCTACCCATCCCTGGCGGTCATCAGCAGCGACCCCATTGAGAGGGGTAAAAAAGAAATCTATAGCTGGGTAACCCTGAAGTTTAGCGCGCCGCTGGAATCTGTCGAGAAGGTGGATGTGGATTACAAGAAATATATCCACATTGATCCCCAGGTTTCAAGCCTGGAGGCCTGGTTTGACGAATACAGCGGCACTCTGACCATTTGGGCCGAATTTGCCCCAGATGCTGATTATTCCCTCACCATTTCTCCCGACCTGCCGGATAAATGGGGCGGCCGTTTGGGCCAGGAGTTTATTTTAAATTTCCGCACCGCGCCTCTCCGCCCCAACCTGTTCGTATCCTGGAGTTCCTCGGTGTTTTTCCTCACCCCCCAGGATAACAGCCTGAACGCCCAGGCGACCAACCTGTCCGTGCTGCCGACTTCCCTGGGGAGGCTGCCGCTGGCGGATTTCTTCTCCGTAGCCAGCGGGCCGAATTCGTATGATTTGCGCCTGACTTACCGCTCGCCAGACGAGCAGACCTGGCAGCAATCCCTGGACCTGCCACCGAACAAGAGCCAGCGTATAGAGGTGTATTTTAAGCCCGGGCAGCAGCCGCTGGAGCCTGGCCTGTACTACCTGCGCCTCTCTCCCCGCATCAGAGACGTTCACGTCCAGCCCTACTTGCTGGTGGTCGCCAATGCCCAGGTGGCCTTTAAGTTGAGCGCCACCGAGGCGTTTGTCTGGGCGGTGGATTTGCGGGATAACCAGCCAATCCCCAATGCGCCGGTGGTTGTCTACGACGAGTCCGGCGCGCCACTGGTAAGCGGAGAGACGGATGGTGAAGGCATCTTCAGGGGTTCCGTCCCAACGCCGGAAGATCCATACACCACATTCTACGCCGTGGTCGGGCAGCCTGGCGAAGAGACGTTTGGCATGGCGCTCTCCACCTGGAACGAGGCTATAAATAGTTGGGATTTTGGCATTCCCAGTGATTTTCGCGGCCCGCGCCTGGGGGCTTACCTGTACACCGACCGCCCCATCTACCGGCCCGGGCACACCGTCTATTTTCGCGCCGTGGTGCGCCAGACCTACAATGGGCGCTACGATTTGCCGCAGAGCAGCAGCCTGCCGCTCACCCTGTACGATAACGTAGGCGCGGAGATGTTCACCATCGAGCTGCCCGTCTCCGCCTTCGGGACCGCCCATGGGCAGATCACCTTGCCGGCGGACGCCCAGCCGGGTGATTATCGCCTGGCCAGCAAAATGAACGATAGCGACATCGCAGTGAACTTTAAGGTCGCCGAATACCGCAAGCCGGAGATCGATCTGCAAGTGGGCTTTGCCGCTGAACAGGTGCGCCTCGGGGAGACTGTCCAGGCTGTGGCGAACGCGCGCTATTTCTTCGACGCCCCGGCTGGGAATGTCCCTCTCCAGTGGGCACTGTATGAAACCTCCTCCGGTTTCGGGCTGCCTGGCTATCAGGTGGGCGTGGAGGATGACTCCTGGCTCAAGGCGTATCGCTTCCCGTTCCATGGCGGCGGATTAGGTAACCAAATCCAGGCGGGCCAGGCTTCGACCGACCGGCAGGGGGTGCTGGAGTTGGAGCTCCTCCTCCCGGAAAGCGACCAGCGCAAGCGCTACACGCTGGAGGTGACCCTGCAGGATGAGAGCGGTTTCCCGGTCAGCGCCCGGGCGAGCCTGGAGGCCAACCCGGCCGACTTTTACATCGGAGTTCGCCCGGATGCCTGGGTCGGCAGGGCGGGCGATACGAGCGGTTTCGAGGTGCAGGTGGTGGATTGGGAGCGGGAGCCGGCTGGAGTGCGGGCGCTCAGGGCTGAATTCATGAAAGTCGAATGGGTGCGCCAGGACCCCGAACCCGG
>DATEDC010000116.1:0-10728 GCA_035286585.1 Anaerolineales bacterium | reverse complement strand
GGATACTGCTGAGACCGTCCTGTCTCTGAACGACTCCCGCTGGCAGGTTGTCCAGCAAGAGGCAATCACCGTCCTGGAGCAGGTCATGCGCAGCACCATCCGGGAAGACCGCCTGGAAGATGCCCGCCGCAACATCCCCACTCTGGTCAGCCTGACCCTGCCCGAGAGCCAGGCGGTTCTGGTAACCGAACTGGTGACTGCTTTTGTGGCGCCCAACAGCTTTTTCAGCGAAACGCTCACCGAAGCCGCTCGAGAGAAAGCTCGCCAATCTGTCCAGCCCGTCACCCGCACTTACAAAGCTGGCGAAACCGTGGTACAGCGCGGCCAGATTATTTCCCCGGCAACGCTGGAAGCGCTGCAAAAACTGGGATTGGTGCAGTCTCGGTTCACCTCGAACAACCTGCTCAGTGCCGCCTCCCTGGTGGTCCTGAATATGAGCTTCCTGGTGTTCTACCTGCGCCGAAAACCCCGGCTGCGCAAAGATGCTCGCGGTCTGGCTCTGATCACGATTTTGTTCCTGCTTTTCCTGATCTTCGGTCGCTTGATCATCACCCGCAGCCCGATGCTGCCGTATATATTCCCGCTTGCTGCTTATAGCCTCACCCTATCCGTCCTTTTCGGGCTTGAGCCTGCCCTGGTATCCACGCTGCCGCTGGCAATCATGGTGACGTATGGGTTGCCAAACAGCCTGGAGCTGTCGCTTTTTTACATCCTGGGCGGCTTTTTCGGCGTCTTCGCGGTCGGAAACGCCCGTCGACTGACCGCTTTCTTTTGGGCTGGCGCTGCCATCGCCAGCAGCGCAGCCGTTTTCACCGTTGTGCAGCGCCTGCCCCAACTCAATACCGACTGGCTGGCTGTCTCAACCATTATCGGTTCCGCCTTTCTGAATGGTTTCGCCTCTGCCAGCCTGGCGGTGCTGCTGCAATTCCTGCTCGCCCAATTCCTGGGTATGACTACTGCCCTGCAGCTAATGGAAATCTCCCGGCCCGATCACCCCCTCTTGCAGCTCCTGCTGCGCAGCGCTCCCGGCACCTACCAGCACAGTCTGCAGGTAGCCAACCTCGCAGAACAGGCAGCCGAGCGCATCGGCGCCGACACGCTGCTCACCCGTGTAGGCGCGTTGTATCACGATGTGGGCAAGATCCTAAACCCGGCATTCTTTATCGAGAATCAAGCCCCGGGAACCCGCAACCCGCACGATGAGCTGGATCCTTACGCCAGCGCCCAAATCATCCTGAGCCATGTCACCGATGGTCTGGAGCTGGCCCGCAAGTATCGCCTGCCTGCCCGCATCCAGGATTTTATCGCCGAACACCACGGTACGCTGCTCACTCGCTACCAGTACGTGAATGCGGTGAACGCGGCCGGCGGAGATGAGAGCCAGGTAGAAGCGCAGAAATTCCGCTATCCCGGACCTCGCCCACACAGTCGCGAGACCGCCATCCTGATGCTGGCAGACGGCAGCGAAGCTCGCGTGCGGGCTGAGAAGCCCGAAGACGAAGCCGGCATCCGCGAATTGATCAAATCTGTCATCCAAAATCGCGTCTCGGCTGGTCAGCTCGATGAAACCAGCCTCACCATGCATGAGTTGAATGTGATCGCGGATTCCTTCACCACCACCCTGAGAGGCATATACCATCCTCGCATCGAATACCCCAAACTCAGTATACAAGCTGAGCCTCTCCCGGATACCAGCCCCACCCGCCCGGTTGTCCATCGCTCCGCATCCGATCCCGCCGGGCTGCCTGAGGTCGAGTCCTGAGCGCAGCCGGGTTTCACGATGATCACGATCCAGGTCGCCAGATCACTGCCTGTTGCTGCTATCCCTGCTTCGCTCCGTCTCCGGCTGGAAAAAGCCGCCCGTCTCGCCCTGGAGCGCGCCGGCGCCTCAGCAGAAGCTGGGTTGAGCATCGTGATCACCGACGACAGCCAGCTCCAGGCATTGAACCAGCGGTTTCTGGGCAACGATGCACCAACAGATGTGCTTTCCTTTCCAGCAGAGGGGGCTGATGACCCCGACACCGGCCAGCCCTACCTGGGAGATGTTCTCATCTCCTACCCCCGCGCCCAGGCCCAGGCCGATGCCGCCGGCCACTCGCTCGAGGCAGAGCTATGCCTGCTCCTCGTGCACGGCATCCTACATCTTGCCGGGCACGACCACGCGGATGAGCCGGGTAAAACCGCCATGTGGTCCCTCCAGGACCAAATCCTGGAATATCTGGGTTTTCCCCCGCTTAAGATAGTGGAGGAATGAGGCGGTCGCTTACCGTTGGGAGCTACCCCGGGGCAGGTCGCCAATTATGCGCTCTTTTTTTCTCTCTCGTTCACGTTCCTTTCGCAATGCGTTCGCTGGCTGGTGGTTTGTCCTTCGCACTCAGCGCAACGCCTGGATTCACGCCGTTGTCAGCCTGCTGGTGGTGGCTGTTTCCTTCTGGCTTCAGCTTTCCCCGCATGACTGGGCTGTGATCATCGTCTGCATCGCCATGGTCTGGACGGCCGAATTTATCAACACCGCGCTGGAAGCTGTTGTGGATCTGGCCAGCCGCTACGAGCAGCACGAGCTGGCCAGGGTTGGAAAAGATGTCGGCGCGGCAGCCGTGCTGATTGCAGCTGCCAGCTCGGTCCTGATCGGCCTGCTGATCCTCGGACCGCCTCTTTGGGCCAGGCTCTCGCCGCTGCTTGAGTGAGCCGCGGCGGAAATCAACTATTCACATCCAATGAGGTTCTTCATGTCCCCCTTCTCTTTTCGCTTTGGCACCGTTGGCTCTCCCCTCTCGACCCCCAAAAAACCGGGCGGCAGCGTGGGCGCTGTCTTTCGCTCTGCTGAGCTCGGTTTATATGCCCTGGAACTGGGCTGGGTGCGCGCCGTGCGCGTCACCGAGGGAACCTGCGCCGCGATCAAGCAGGTCGGTGAAGCCCAGGACGTCGCGTTGAGCGTCCATGCCCCTTACTTTATTAACCTCAACGCAGACGACCAGGAATGGCCGAAATCACGCCAGCGGCTGATGGATGCCGCCCATTACGGCTACCTGGCAGGGGCGACGGACATTGTATTTCATCCCGGTTCCTACTTCCAACGCCCTCCTGAGGAGGTGCTCCCCAGCGCTATCCAGCGCCTGCAGGGCTGCGTGGACGAACTGCGCCTGGCGGACAACCCGGTGACCCTCCGCCCCGAGACCATGGGTAAATCCGCCATGCTTGGCTCGCTGGAAGACACCCTGCAGATGAGCCATGCCATACCCGGCGTGCAGCCCTGTCTCGACTTCGCCCACCTGCATGCCAGGCCCGGCGATGGCTCGATGAACACCTATGCGGAATGGTCCCGAGCCCTGGAAAAAGTGGGGAATGCCCTGGGTGAACCTGCCCTGCGCAGCCTGCACGTTCACCTCTCCGGTATCGCCTATGGGGAGAAAGGTGAGAGAGAGCACCTGCGGGTGGAAGATGCCGATCTGGACCTGCGGGCGATCTTCCAGGCCCTGCGCGCCTTCGGCTGCCGGGGGCGCTTATTGTGCGAAAGCCCGGTCATGGAGGATGATGCCCTGATCATGCTGAACTTGTGGGCGGAAATCAGCGGCGAAGCCCAATAACCTCAGTGGGCGCCTGACCCCGGTCAAGCGCCCACTGCAGCCTTATTACCTGTACCGGCTAGCGCACCTGTTTGAAATTGACAATGATCAGGTTTTTATCGCAGCTATCGAATGTCTCTAAGTAAATCTTTTCAGACATAGCCAAACCTGCCTGATCCAATAACTGCACCCAGAGCGTTCCGTTCGATGCAATCGGCTCATCCCCCAGGTTGAACTCGTAGAAACCGACTGATCCGTAGGCATTAGTCATACCGGTCACGCTGAGCATTGCCACCGGAGATCCGGCCAGGGTGCCGCCGATCTGCACCTGTTGTTGGGAAACAGGGGCGCCAGACAGGTCGAAAACCTGCCCGGCAACCCCAAGCCAGTCGCAGCCCGCCTCGGGATGGAACGCCTGGCTGGTGGTGCTCACCGGCGTCCCCGGGCTGATCACGAAAGGCATCCCGCCAACCGGCGGAGTTTCCTGGGGCGTGGGCGAGAGGGTAAATAAGAAGAACGGCGTTTCGGTTGGCGGCAAAGTAGGCGAAGGTGGCGGAGTCGAGGTGATCGTTGGCTCCAGGGTAGGCGAAGGCGTCCAGGTCGGCTGCAGGAACCTGACGGGGGTAGCAGTAGCGGTTGGGAACGCTATCAGCGCCGGCATGGTGGGGGGCGGGAAGGGGTTGAGCGAAGAATATGGGTTGAGGAAAATCGCCAGGAAGATAAGCGCCACCGCGATCATCCCCAGGAGTACGACCATCGTCAGGATATTCCACATCATCGCGGCTGTCTTTCTTTTTGCCTCCCTGCGATCCAAAGAATCATATGTTTCCATAACCACCTCTACACCTGTGTCGCTCAGGGCACAAATACCAGGATCTCACTCTGATCATGCCGCATCGCTAACCACTCTTGCAGGGCGCGCATTTGCAGCGCCATGCGAGCATCGGGAGCCAGGGGGCGCTGTGGGTCGCGTTCGATGAGCTGCAGGATATGAAAACCCGCACTTGTCTCCACGATCCCGCTGTATTCTCCGGGTTCCAAAGCAAAAACCACCTCGTCCAGTTTGGGATCGATCAGATAGCCCCGCGGAAACCAGCCCAGGTCGCCCATCGTGAGCGGGTCGTACGCTTCCGCCAGCTCTGCGAAATCTTCCCCGGCTTGCAGCCGCTCCAGGACCTGGCTGGCTTCGGCCGAATTATAGAGCAAAATCTGGCGAACGCGCACCTGTTCCGCTGCCTCGGGCACTTCAGCGGCGATCCGGTCCCGCATCCAGGAAGCTGCAATCGCCAGCCTCAGCTCTGTGCGGAAGGCAGCTTCGGAATAACCGTTGGCAGCCATCCAATCCAGCAAGGACTGCTCGCCGCCCCGTTCGCTGACAAGTTGTTGATGACGCTCCTCAAGCAATGAGTCATCCGCCACAAAACCCGCTTCCTTCGCCGCCTGCGCCAGCAGCCTCTGAGCGATCATATTGTCCAGCACGCGCTGCTGATCTTCAGTTGCCAGTTCCGTGCCAAGCGCCAAACGGTAACGTTCCAGTTCGGCCTGATAATCCTCCAGAGTGATCGCCTCCCCGTTGACGACCGCTGCCAGGGGGACGGGGGTAGCCGAAGGAGGGATGGGAGTTTGAGTCGCCGGGGGCTGGGAGGGGGTGTGCGTGGCTTCCGCTTGATGTGGCGAAACCACAACATCGCCCGGCGTTTGAGCAGGCCCGCCGCCGCAGCCAACCAGCAGCGCCAATAGCGCGCCGAAAATAAGCCAGCGGCTGAATAAGCCGATCTTCCCCGCTTCTCGAAATTCCATGCCTCTATTTTCCAGGGCTGCTTTCATCTCGCCTGAACAGTCCCATCCACCACAAAGTGATGCCCGATGAACCATTATACACGCTTTCCTTGGCTCTCAAATGCTTACAAATTTGCATAACCTCCCACACGCTTTTTTGAGAAAAAAGTTACAATTAAGCTGAACCGGACCCATATTCAGAATACCCGGGGAGATTAAGATCAACGCATGCAACACAAAATCATCCGGGCTGTTTTTCGCTTTTTATTCAAATACTTATCCCGTCTGGAGGTAACGGGGCTGGAAAATATCCCCGCCCAGGGCGCCTGCATCCTGGCTGTAAACCATTTGGGGTGGATTGATCCGGCCCTGGTCCTCGCGCTGCTGGAGCGTGACGATGTAACCGGTCTGGTGGCGGATAAATATCTGCGCCATCCTTTCTTTAGCCGGATTGTCAACGCAGTTAATGGCATCTGGATCAACCGCGAGCATGCGGATATCAACGCCTTGCGCGCGGCGCGCAATTTTTTACTCTCCGGGGGGATGCTGGGCATCGCCCCGGAAGGCACCCGCAGCCGCACGGGCGCCTTGATCGCGGCCAAGACCGGAGTGGCTTACCTGGCTGAAAAAGCCAGGGTGCCGATTCTACCGGTGGCGCTATGGGGAACCGAAAAAGCCATCCGCGAGCTGCTCCGCCTGCGCCGCCCAGCGTTGAAGATTCGTTTTGGAAAACCCTTTCACCTGCCCTCGCTCGAAGGCGGCGATCGCTCTGCCGCCCTGCAGCGCAACACGGATGAGATCATGTGCCAGATCGCCGCCATGCTGCCGCCTCAATACCGCGGCGTCTATGTAGATCACCCCCGGCTGAAAGAGCTGCTGGCGATGCCTTGACAGATCATCTGTTTTGCAGATAATAAAGGCAAGTTACACGAACACCTTCGAAAGGCTTTGACGGAGGAAAGTACGCCAGGGGAAGCCAACAGGGAGGCAGGGGCAGAGACTGAAACCCCAGCCAGGTGGAAACTGGCCGAAGTTCCCTCCTGAGCCGCCCAGGGGAACGCATGACCGGCCATGGGTTATGCCAGTAGTTTGGGACGCCGCCCCAGCGTTAACCGGGGAGCCAATCGCCTCAGGCGGATAAATTCTGCGCCGGGCTGTTGGTGGTAGAGTGGGCTGCCGATGGGCAGCCAATAAGGGTGGTACCGCGGGATCGTCATCTCGCCCCTTTGCCGGGCGGGATTTTTGTTTAATGGGTCGGCGTCCCGGCTCTGGGTTTTTCGCCCTGACCCGAATATAACTCATCGTTGGAGATTGCGATGCTGGCACAATTAGATCAAATCGAAGCAAATGCTCTGTCAAGCCTGCAATCCGTGGCGGACGAGGCCGCCCTGGAGCAATGGCGGGTGGCTCACCTCGGGCGCAGCTCCCCCTTGATGGCTGTCTTTGACCGGCTCGCTGAGCTGCCCAAGGATGAACGACCTTTAATTGGGCGGCGCGCCAACGAAATCAAGCGCCTGCTGGAGGCTGCCCTGGCTGAGAATACCCTCGCCTTGCGCCAGGCAACCCTGAGCCGCGCCCTTGAAGCCGAGCGCCTGGACGTGACCATGCCCGGGCGGCCTCTCACGCCAGGCCGGCTTCACCCCGTCACCCAGACCTTGCGCGCCATCTACCGCATTTTCGCTGAGATGGGCTTCCAGGTCTATCTCTCCAGGGATGTTGAGACCGATGAGTACAACTTCCAGTTGCTCAACTTCCCGCCCCATCACCCGGCGCGTGAGATGCAAGATTCTTTTTACATAGTTGCCCCAGACAGCGATGACAACCCCATCTTGCTGCGCACTCAAACCTCTCCGGGTCAAATCCGGGCGATGCGCGAGTTCGCCGCTGTGGATCCACAAAACCCGCCACCGGTGCGGATTATCCTGCCCGGGATGTGCTACCGCTACGAGCAAATCTCCGCCCGCTATGAGAGCCAGTTCACCCAGGTCGAGGGGCTGGCGGTTGGTGAAAACATCACCTTCAGTGATCTCAAAGGCACGTTGAGCGACTTCGCCCGGCGCATGTTTGGCCAGCAGGTTCAAACACGTTTTCGCGCTTCCCATTTCCCCTTCACCGAACCCAGCGCTGAGATGGATATCGAGTGTTTCATTTGCGGCGGCGAGGGCTGCCCGGTTTGCAAAAAGACAGGCTGGCTTGAGATTCTGGGCTGCGGCATGGTGCACCCCATAGTCCTGCGCAACGGCGGCTATGACCCGCAGCGCTATTCAGGCTTTGCCTTTGGGGTAGGCCCAGAACGCGTCACCATGCTGCGTTATCGCATCGAGGACATCCGCTACTTCTGGGCTAACGATCTCAGGTTCCTGGAACAATTCTAAAGGAGGGCGCCTTATGAAGACGCCGATTTCATGGCTGAAAGATTACGTGGAGATCGATCTTCCCATCGAGGAGCTCGCCCGCCGGCTGACCTTGGCCGGGCTGGAGGTCGAAGAAATTCGCTACGTCGGCCTGCCGCTGCCCGGCGAGACCAATCCTGCCTGGTCCAGCATGCACACCAGGCGGCAGGAAACCAAGCTCACGGGTATGTCCTGGGATCCCGAGAAGATCGTGGTGGGCGCCATCCACGAAGTCATGCCTCACCCAAACGCCGACCGCCTGGTGCTCTGCCGCCTGGAGGATGGCGATCGCGAGCATATTGTCCTCACCGGCGCCTCGAACCTGTTCCCCTATAAGGGCGCCGGCCCGCTGGCAAAGCCGATCAAGGTGGCGTATGCTCGCCAGGGCGCCCGCATCTACGACGGTCACCAGCCGGGTCAGGTGCTGATGACGCTCCAACGCGCCCGGATACGCGGGGTGGAGTCCTACTCCATGGCCTGTTCCGAAAAGGAACTGGGTATCTCCGACGACCACGAAGGCATCATTTTACTTGACGAGGATGCGCCGGTAGGAATGCCCCTGGTGGACTACATGGGGGACGCCGTGCTCGAGATCGCCATCACCCCGAACCTCGGCCGAAACGCCAATATCCTCGGCGTCGCCCGGGAGATTGCCGCCCTCACTGGCGGGGAACTGCGCACCCCGGACTATCGTGTCCTGATGGATGGTCCGCCGATTGCGGGCCGCGTGACAGTCGAGATCCGCCAACCGGAGCTCAACCCGCGCTTCGTGCTGGGCTTGATTGAGTACGTCACCATCGGGCCCAGTCCGTACTGGGTGCAGCGCCGCCTGCGCCTGGCGGGGATGCGCCCCATCAATAACGTTGTGGATGCTACGAACTACGCCATGCTGGACATCGGCGAACCGCTCCATGCCTTCGACTACGATGCCCTGGTCGCCCGGGCGGGGGGCAAAGCGCCGACCATCATCACCCGCACACCCGAACCCGGCGAGCGCTTGACTACGCTGGATGATATCGAACGCCAGCCCGATGACTTCACCGTGCTGGTGTGCGACCAGTCCGGGCCGCTTGCCCTGGCAGGCGTCATGGGCGGCGCTGAAACGGAGGTCAGCGAGAAAACCCGCCGCGTCTTGCTGGAGGGCGCAGCCTGGAACATGATCAATACGCGCCGCACCGTGTTATCCCAAAACTTGCCCTCCGAGGCGGCATATCGCTTCTCGCGCGGCGTACACCCTGCGATGGCTGAGCGGGGCGTGCGCCGGGGGCTGGAATTGATGCGCCAATGGACGGGCGGCGTGGTGGCTGAAGGGTTGGTGGATAACTACCCGCTTCCGCCGCACGATCCCACCGTGACGATCACCAGCGCGGATGTCAGGCGTTGGCTGGGAATCGCATTGACCCCGCAGGAAATCGCCGCTATATTGGCGCGCCTGGAATTCCGGGTGGAGATCAGCGGGCAAAGCGTGCGCGCCACGACGCCCGACCACCGCCTGGATATCGGTGAAGGGGTGATTGGCATGGCAGATCTCATGGAGGAAGTAGCCCGTATATACGGCTATGATGCGATTCCCAATACGCGCCTGTCTGATACGCTGCCACCCCAACGCGGCAACCCCCAATTGGAATCAGAAGAGCGCATGCGGGATGTTCTCGTCATGCTGGGTTTGCAGGAGGTGATCACCTACCGCATGGCCACGCCCGAGCGGGAGGGTCGTCGTTTTCTCCCCGGCGCCCCGGCAGATGACCGCCCCTACCTGCAAATTGCCAATCCCATCGCCTCCGACCGGTCGGTAATGCGCCACAGCTTGCTCGCCAGCCTGCTGGAAGTGGTCGAGCGCAATGCCCGCATCCGCCCACGCCAGGCCCTGTTCGAGATAGGCCCGGTCTATTTCACTTCAGAGGAGTCGCGGCTGCCCGACGAGCTGCCCCGCCTGGCCATCGCACTGACCGGCCCTCGCTCCGAAGCCGCCTGGCAGGGCGCAGATACAGCCCCCATGGACTTTTACGATTTAAAAGGCGTTCTAGAGCACCTGTTGGAAGGTTTGCATATCGCCGAAGCGCGCTATGAGCCCTACCAGCACCCCTCCTTCCACCCGGGAAAGTGCGCCCGGCTGATGCTGGGCGAGCGCCAGGCGGGGGTTTTTGGCGAACTGCACCCCCTGGTGCACGAACGATACGACCTGCCAGAAACGCCTCTCCTGGCGGCCGATCTGGATGTTCAGGTTTTGATGCAGCGCATGCCGGAGCGCTACGAAATTCAGCCCGTGCCGTCTTATCCTCCCGTCCTGGAAGACCTGGCTTTTGTGGTCGACGAGTCCGTCACCGCCGAGATGGTTACCGGCCTCATCCGCTCCGCCGGGGGCGAAGCCCTCGTCGCGCTGCGCTTGTTCGATGCTTATCGAGGCGCTCAGATCGGGCCAGGCAAGAAAAGCCTGGCTTATAGCCTCACCTACCAGTCATCCGAACGCACCCTCAGCGATCAAGATGTGGCTCTGATACGCCAGCGGATCATTAACCGCCTGGAGAGGGAATTAGGCGCCAGGCTGCGAGGCTGAATAGTTTGACCTTCAGATAACTTGGTTACATCGAGGAGCTTAACCACTATTCAGACGTTTCGACATCCACCGCCGACTCAGCCTCTTCCACAGGCTCCTCCGGCACCACGATCAGCATAATCAGGTAAGCCAGCAGACCTGGACCGCCGGCGAGGGCTGCGAGGACGAAGAGCAGCCGCACCAGGGTGGGATCGATGCCGAAATACTCCGCCAGACCGCCGCACACACCGGCAATCATCCGCTCCTTCGTGGAGCGGTAAAGTCGTTTGTATTCTGTAGTCATTTGCGATTCTCCTTGTTTTGATCTACACAAGTATACGCAAATGCGCCGCGCAGGTTGCAGACAGCGTTTTGCCTGAGACTCGCTCAGGGGCCCTTTTCCTGCGGGGGCAGCACCGCCAGGAAGTCCTGCGCAAAGCGCTGGCTGTATTCG